>CAJCJD010000086.1 GCA_903970555.1 Vulcanimicrobiota bacterium | reverse complement strand
CCGCCGGACTTCAACGGCACTTCCTTGCGCAGCGCACGCTGGATTTCGTCTTCCACGCCGTAAAGGTCGAAGATCGGGCGCTCGCCGGCGTAGTGTTCGATGCGGTCGTCCAGGCTCGGCATGAACTTGTGCACGAACTTGGCGACTTTCTCGAACGTTTCGCGCGAATCCACGCGTACCTTTTCGATATCGTCGTTGAGCAGATCCCGTAGAGCGCGAAGCGGCAGCGAAAGTTCCTCGTACACACGTTCGCCGACTTTCGACTTCGCAATATTTTCCTGCACGACGCGCCACACCTTGCCGAGGTAGGTGACGTCGAAAGCCAGTGATTCGGCCGATTGGCCTTCAGCGTTCGTGCGCACGATATAGCCGAGCGGGTTTTCACCGATCAGTGGCGTCAGCACGTCCTTCAGGCGCTGTCGTTCGGATTCATCCTCGATGCGCGTGGAGATGCCTAGCGTACGGGCATGTGGCAGCAGCACCAGATAGCGCGAGGGGATCGACAAGTGGGTCGAGAGCCGCGCACCCTTGGTGCCGATCGGATCCTTCACCACCTGCACCACGATCTCCTGGCCTTCGTGCACCAGCTCGCTGATCGACGGCATATGGCCGTTGCCGTTGCCATTGCTGGCCACGGGCACCTCGGCACCTTCGGGCAGCGACGGCCGGACGATGTCCGAGGCGTGCAGAAAAGCGGCGCGCTCCAGGCCGATGTCCACGAACACGGCCTGCATGCCGGGCATCACCCGCTGAACCCGGCCCTTGTACACGTTGCCGACGTATCCGCGCCGGGATGCTCTCTCGACATGCAGTTCCTGCAGCATGCCGTTCTCCACCACGCCGACCCGAGTCTCGCGCGGGGTTACATTGATCAGAATTTCTTCGCTCACCGACATCCCCAAGTCTATGCAGCCTTTATAGCGGCTGCACGCGAGACCTGTCGATGCGCAACGCACGTCTCCAGCTGTACTGCAGCGTTCGGTAAAGTGAGAGCATGCCAATGCCTCGAAAGTCACCCATCCCCAGCAACGCAGCGTATCGCCCTGTGGCGCCCAACCGTCTTGCGAGCGACTGATTATGTCGGTGACGCCTGCGAGCCCGATCCTGCCCGATGTGCTTCGCCCTGGCCTGCGGCTGGTGTTCTGCGGCACGGCTGCCGGTAAGCGCTCCGCCGCCGAGGGGGCCTACTACGCCCACCCGGGCAACCTGTTCTGGCGCGCACTTTTCCAGGCCGGGCTGACTCCACGTCTGTTAGCCCCGCATGAATTTCCCCTACTGCCTGAATTCGGCCTAGGCCTCACCGATCTGGCCAAGCGCCACGCTGGGAACGACGACGAATTACCTCGGGATGCCTTCGACGTGCCTACCCTTTTGTGCAAGATCGAGCGGTACGCACCTGGTGTGCTGGCCTTTACCAGCAAAAACGCGGCCCGGGCAGCATTGGGAGGACCTACGAACTATGGCCTGCAGCCGGCGCTTATCGGTACTACCCAGGTCTTTGTTCTGCCGTCCCCCTCTGGACAAGCTCGCGGTCACTGGCAGCTGGAACCTTGGGTCACGCTGGCTGAGCTGGCGAAACGAATTGGGCCATCGCAAAGATTCGTGTCTACCTGAGAATCTGCCACCTTTCCGGCTGTAGCAGAAGCCAAGCCATTCACGGCATGATCGGTCAGGGCGCGACTCCCGGATCAACAGGGCAATCAATGACTCTCACGTGGCTTGCGAAAAGACACCGGACTATTTTTTTCATCGGCCTTCTAATTGCTTACGTGGCCGCCCTTTACGCCATCGCCACACCAGAGCATGACAATTTCTTCCGAACATGCGTACGGCTTGCCGCACCAGTCGTCGAACTCGCCCTCATATGGATCGCTTGCGGCGCGCTGCAAAAACTCGCGCTGCAAAGGCAAAGCCTGACATCGTCAATCTTTTATGCGTTCATTCCGCTATTGGTCGGCCTGATATACGCGGCGCAGATTTATTCGCTTTACATTTCAGGCAATTTCATCACCGTCCTGGCTATGCAGAACAGCGCGGAGAGTCGCATTGTTCGTGGCGTCTCGATGTATTTCACCGTTGCATTGGCGATTGTCTGGTGGCTGCTTTTCCTTGCCGGATACGTGTTCGACCGAAAGATCGCACGAACGCGCAACAACACAAACCATCCGGCCGCGATAAGCATCCGGCGTGTTGCCGTCGGGGCAATACTACTGCTCGGGGCAGTCGTTTTTTTTCGTGTGCAGAAGGACAACGGGCTGCTTGAAGCCGACTATCGGCAAGCCCCGCTTACCGCATTTGCACGTAGCTACTACGACTCCAAACAGACGATAACAAGCAGTGCAACCATCGACAGCCACGCTTTACCGGGCCACGCACCCGGGATGGCCGCCACCTTTCCATTTGAAAAATCGTCGATTTATGACGGCGCACTTCCTTTCAAAACGAAAGGCGATTCGGACGAGCCACTGAACGTCATCGTTATTTTTACCGAAGGCACTTCCACGCGGTTGCTAGGTTGTTACGGTGGCAAATACCCCGGACTGACCCCCAACATCGACCGCCTAGCGCAGGTGTCGATGCGCGTCGTGAATTACTACAACCATACGGCCGCCACCTACCGGGGTTTGCAAGGGCAGCTGGTTTCTGGGTATCCAGCGGCCGGTGGCGGGGAAGATGGCGCGCCATGGGAAACGGAGAATGGGAAAAAAGCGGCTTCATCGATCCATTACAGGTCCGTCCCGATGATTCTGCAGGACAACCACTACCGGACTTACTTCATATCTCCACACTACGACAGCGTGGGACTCAACACGCTGTTGCGCACATTGGGCTTCGACAAGGTCTACTCATTCGAAGACGTAAGCCACGATATCGCTCCCGGCAACAAGTTTTATTACGTCGAAGGCGCATTGAGCGATGGGGATATATTCCATGCGCTGCAAATTCTGATGGCGAAAGGCACCATTGCCAGCCCAGGCCATCCGTTTTTCATGGGTCTATACAATTTTGGAACTCACGCGTTCCTTGATGTCATGCCCAATGGCGACAGATATGGGAATGGCTCCAATACTGCACTCAACAAATTGCACAACTACGATCACGCGATCGGGGACTTTCTGGATTATTTTTTTGCCAGTCCGTACGCGAAGAACACCATTTTGATCCTCACCGCAGACCACGCGACCTATCCGGACCAGGATTACCGGGCCGTGGCCGGCGCGGATTACAAGCCGCTTTTCGTAGATCGTATTCCGCTGATCATCTATGACCCGAGGCATCAACTTCCTGCGGTCTACGACGCACAGGGAAGAACCTCCATCGATCTGGCACCGACTTTGATGCAGTTGCTGGGAATCCAGCATGGCAACAACAGTTTTCTTGGCGCATCGCTATTCGAAAAAGACAGTCGCCAAATCGGATTCGCCGCCATCGGTAACGAGTTCTTTGCCACTGATATCGCTGGGGTATACCCCGAAGACAGCGTGCCGGCGAAATACGCCAAATCGTTCTCAGAAGACAAGCGACTCGTTGAAAGTTATTACCAACTCGAACAGCAAAATCGCATCTTTCAGGCCGCGAGCAGTAGCATGTCGCAATGACCATCTACGATGCGCCAAGGTTACGCCGCCTCCGGTCTTCTATGCTGAATTGGCTCATTGTGAAAATGGATAGCTATCAGTCCCAATTCGTTGGGAATTCCGAATTGGCCACCCTTTGCACATAGTTCAACGCAATTATTTACGCAGGATGCATTGCCTCCGGCATATGGTTGCCGTCACGAAAATTGTCTAGGCTACTATCTTCCTGGCACCCCCTACAGTCAGCCCCTGTCTGCACCCCGCCTGACAGGCTGATGGAAGACACCGGTTATGTGGATCGTCAAAATTGCGCTCGAGCGGCCGCTCACCTTTATTGTTTTGGCGCTGCTGCTGCTGATCCTGGGTCCACTGGCGATCCTCCGCACGCCGACCGATATCTTTCCGAACATCGATATTCCGGTCGTCTCGGTGGTGTGGCAGTACACGGGTCTTCCCGCCGACGATATGAACAATCGCATCGTCAGCGGTTTCGAGCGTTCGCTTACCACCACCGTCAACGATATCGAGCACACCGAAACCACGTCGCTCAATGGCGTAGGTCTGATCAAGGTTTTCTTCCAGCCGAACGTGAAGATCGATATGGCCGTGGCGCAGGTCACAGCGATTTCGCAGACGTTGCTCAAGCAGATGCCCGCGGGCGAGACGCCGCCGCTGATCCTGGTTTACAACGCGTCGACTGTGCCGGTGCTGCAGTTCGCGCTGTCATCGAAGTCACTGTCCGAATCAACGATCTTCGACGACGCCAACCAGATCGTGCGCACATTCGTTACCTCTGTGCGCGGCGCCGCGACGCCCTACCCCTATGGCGGCAAGCAGCGCCAGGTGCAGGTGGACATCAATCCGCAGGCACTCCTTGCGCATCACCTTGCGCCGTCCGACGTGGTGTCGGCGATCGCTAACCAGAACCTGATTCTGCCGGCTGGCACGGAAAAAATCGGCGACACCGAATACAGCATTCGCTTGAACGGCAGCCCGCTCAATGTGGATGAGCTCAATAGCGCGCCGATCAAGACCGTGAACGGCATCACCACCTATATCCGCGACGTTGCGCACGTGCACGATGGCTCGCCGCCGCAAACCAACATTGTGCGTGTGAACGGTCAGCGCGCGGTACTGATGTCGATCCTGAAGATCGGCGATGCGTCCACGCTGGATATCGTAGATAGTTTGCAGGGCATGCTGCCGGCGATTCGCGCGGCCATCCCGAAAGAGCTGGATATCCATTCGCTGTCGGATCAGTCATTGTTCGTGCGCGCGGCGATCTCCGGCGTGATTCGCGAAGGCGCGATCGCGGCGGGTCTCACCGGCCTGATGATTCTGTTGTTCCTGGGCTCTTGGCGCTCCACGCTGATCATCGCGATCTCGATTCCGCTGTCGATTCTCGCCTCGATCATCGCACTGTCGGCATTGGGCGAGACGATCAACATCATGACACTGGGCGGTTTGGCGTTGGCGGTGGGTATTCTCGTCGACGATGCCACGGTGACGATCGAGAACATCAACTCGCATCTTGAGGAAGGCAAAGAAGTCTACGACGCGATTATGGAAGGTGCGCACCAGATCGCGGTGCCGGCGCTCGTGTCGACGCTGTCGATCTGTATCGTGTTCGTGCCGATCTTCTTCCTCGGCGGCGTGGCCAAATACCTGTTCGCACCGTTGGCCGAAGCCGTCGTGTTCGCGATGATGGCCTCTTACGTTTTGTCGCGAACGTTGGTGCCGACGCTGTCGCTATATTGGCTCCAGAAGCACGATCACGATGCAAAACCGACTGGACCGCTCAGCCGCTTCCAGCATGGTTTCGAAAGCCGCTTCGAGCGCATTCGCAACGGCTATCACGGCGCGCTGGAAACGACTGAAAAACATCGCGGCCTCTTCGCCATCCTGTTCTTCGCCAGCTGTACGTTGTCGGTGGGATTGCTGGTGCCGTGGTTGGGGCGCGACTTCTTCCCGTACGTCGACGGTGGACAGATCAAGCTGCACTTCCGTGCGCCCACTGGCCTACGCATCGAAGAAACCGCGCGGCTGGCCGATGGCATCGAAGGCGTGATCCGGCAGACGATTCCCAAAGAGGAGTTGACCAGCATCGTCGATACGCTCGGATTGCCGTACAGCGGCATCAATCTGTCGTACAGCAATACCGGCGTAATCGGTACGTCGGACGGCGACATCTTCGTGACGCTTGGTGAAGACCATCATCCCACCATCGACTACGTGCGCAGCCTGCGCGATCAGCTCAAGCAAAAATATCCCAGCGTCGTGTTCTCGTTCCTGCCCGCGGATATCGTAGGCCAGATTCTGAATTTCGGTGCACCCGCGCCGATTGACGTGCAGGTGTCTAGTCACGACCCCAATGCATCGATCAAGATCGCGAAGGAACTGTATGGCGACCTGGTAAAGGTGCCAGGTTTGGTGGACGTGCGCATCCAGCAGGCGCAGAACCTGCCACAGATCAATGTCAACGTGGATCGCACACGCGCCAGCATCGTCGACCTGACAACGAACGACGTCGCCAGCAATCTGCTCACGGCATTGGCAGGCTCCACGCAGGTGAATCCGACGTTCTGGGTCGACCCGAAAACCGGTATCAGCTACAGCCTCGCCACGCAGGCGCCGCAGTATCGACTCGATACCTTGCAGGCGTTGAAGAATCTGCCGATCACCAGCCTGACCGGCGCAGTGCCCGCTTCGTCGAGCACAGCTGGAAGCAATCCGGGCGCGCCAAGTCAGATCCTTGCGAACGTGGCGAGTTTTGGACGCAGCTTCGGCCCCGCCGTGGTCTCGCACTACAGCACGCGTCCGCTGATCGATATCTATGGTTCGGTCGATCGCACCGACCTGGGCAGCGTGGCCGCCGACGTGCAGCGCATTGTCGATCAGCATTCCAAAAACCTTCCACGCGATTTGAACATCGACATCCGCGGTCAGGTGAAGACTATGCAGGCGTCGTACGCCGGATTGCTGGGCGGTCTCGCCTTCGCGATCATTCTGGTTTACTTGCTGATCGTGGTGAACTTCCAGAGCTGGATCGATCCGCTGATCGTCATCGCCGCCCTGCCCGCCGCGCTTGCCGGCCTGGTTTGGATGCTGTTCCTCACGCATACACCATTGTCGGTGCCGGCACTGATGGGCGCGATCATGTGTATGGGCGTGGCGACGGCGAACTCGATTCTGGTAATCAGCTTCGCGCGTGAACGCCTTGATCACCACGATGATCCGGTCAAGGCTGCTCTCGAAGCGGGCTACCAGCGCTTCCGTCCGGTGTTGATGACAGCTTTGGCCATGATCATCGGCATGGTGCCGATGGCGCTGGGCCTGGGCGAAGGTGGCGAGCAAAACGCACCACTCGGCCGTGCCGTGATCGGTGGCCTGCTACTGGCAACCGCTGCCACCCTATTCTTCGTACCGACCTTTTTCAGTCTGCTGCACCGGCGCCGCAAGGCTCGCCGCGATGCTGCTGCCGCGTGAGATCCCGATATGTCCAGCGCTAATGCAAATTCTCCGCATCAATCCGGCAAACCGTCGCACGTTACGCGCCTGGTCCTTATCGGGCTGGGTGTGGCTCTCGTGGCGCTGGCCGGCTACGGCATCATCAAACGCACCCACGATCGCCATACGCTGACCGACGACACCAATCGCAACGCCGTCGCCACCGTCAATGTGATGACGCCTAAAGCTGCGCCAAAGGATCAGCAGCTCACGCTGCCCGGTACTGTCGCCTCCTGGCAGGATGCACAGATCTACGCTCGCACGACCGGCTACGTGGCGAAATGGTATGTAGATATCGGAGCGCGCGTGAAGAAAGGCCAACTACTGGCCGATCTGGACACGCCCGACGTCGACAACCAGTTGCTTCAAGGCAAGGCGCAGATGCGCACCGACGAAGCGAACATGAACTTCGCGAAGGTGACTGCCGATCGCTACGAAAAACTCGTCGCGCAAGGCCTTGTCGCCACGCAAACCGGCGATCAGTACGTCGCTCAATACAAGGCGGATGTCGCTACCGTGCAGGCCGATGCCGCCAACGTCGCGCACCTGCAAAATCTAGAAGACTTCAAGCACATCGTTGCGCCGTTCGATGGTGTGATCACCCAGCGCAATCTCGATATCGGTGCGTTGATCGATGCCGGCTCCACCGGCAGCAACCTGTTTGTGATGGCCGACACCACGAAGCTACGCGTGTATGTGGATGTGCCAGAAACCTTCGCCGGCAGCGTCAGCATCGGTATGCCGGCGCAGGTCGGTCTCAACACCTATGGCGGCAAGCCAGTTACCGGCACCGTGGCGCGCACCGCTGATGCGCTCGACCCGACAACACGCACACTGCGCACCGAAATCGACATCGACAATGCTAGCGAGGAACTGGTGCCGGGCGTGTACGCAAACGTCAAACTCGGCGTTTCAACCGCCGCGCATAGCTATACCGTGCCGTCCAATACCCTGCTCTTTCGAAGCGAAGGCTTGAGTGTTGCGCTGGTGGACAATCAACAGCACGTGCATCTGCAACCGATCACGCTTGGACGCGACTTCGGCAGTACGGTGGAAGTGACCGAGGGCCTGCAGGACAACGACCGTATCGTGATCAGTCCGCCCGATTCGATGTACGAAGGGCAGCAGGTCAACGTCAGCGACGACAAATCGAAGCCGCAGCAACAGGCAGCACCGAAGTAAGTTGTACGTTCAGTCGATCGGCGTGTGGCGATACGCGGCGACGTCGCGTTCCTCCACCGCCGGCGCGTGATTGGACCACGCCTGCCGAATGTAGGTGACTACTGCGGCCACATCCGCATCACTGAGTTGCTGTGCATAAGGCGGCATGGAATACGGCCGCGGATTGCCTTGCGTCAGCGGGGCAAATCCTCCCAGCAATACAGCGCGCGCGGCATTGATTCCCGACGGTTCCAGCACCGACGAATTGCCATCGAGCGGCGGATAGACATTCGCCAAGCCTGCGCCGTTTTCACCGTGGCAATCCGCGCATCGCTTTACGTAGATGTCGTGACCGTGATCCGCCAACGCTTTGCTGTCAAAGCTCGCCGCTACCGGCACGAGCTTTGCACGCGCGGGCAAGGATTGCAGGTAGATGGCTATCGCCCGCAGATCGTCGTCATGCAGGTACTGCGTGCTGCTGCCGACCACATTGGCCATCGGTCCGAAAGCCGTTCCTTTGGACGACTGACCTGTCTTGAGCAGGTCCACAATGTCCTGCTGCGTCCAGCCTTGAAGTCCGCCATTCGCTTGCGTGCTGAGATCGGGCGCGTACCAGTCCTGCACCGGAATCTGTCCCCCTGACAGAGGCGCGTTGCCCTGCAAGCCACCCAACGCATCGCGTTGCGCGTGACATTCGTCGCAATGGCCCAAGCCCTGCACGAGGTATGCCCCGCGATTCCATTCGGCCGACTGTGCAGGATCAGGTTTGTAAACACCTGGCTTGAAGTAAAGCGCACGCCACGCGTTGAGCGTGCTTCGCACGTTGTAGGGAAAGTTGAGACCTGGTGGTTCTGATGCCTGTGCAGCAGGCGGCAAACTTTGCAGATAGGCGAAGATCGCGATGGCGTCTTCTGGGGTGGTCTTGGTGAACGACGTATAGGGAAACGCGGGATACAACCGTTCGCCACTGCGCCCGATACCGCTATGCAACGCGCGCCAGAAATCGTCGAAGCTCCAGCGCCCTACACCATGCTCCGGATCCGAAGTGATGTTCGGCGCAGGAATGTTGCCGAATGGTGTCGGAATAACGCGCCCACCCGCATACGGCTCACCGCCCTGCTGCGTGTGACAAGACATGCAATCGCTTACCGTTGCCAGATAGCGACCTTTGGCGATCACGGCGGGATCTTTGAGCATCGCGCTGACGTCTTGCGTTGCTATTAACGTCGATTGCTCCGTTGTATGCGCATGCCACCACCATCCGGCAAGCACGACTACCAGCAAAACCATGGGAACCCAAAGCAAGCGCACGCTTTTCATGCGCCGCCTCCCTGACTGTCGAGCACACCACATCGCAGCGGAGGCGTTATCGCGTTCGCGGCCTGAGGATGTACATCGGCAGGCACGGATTGACTGGCCAGCCACGCAGCAACTGCGGTGATGTCGGTCGGAGCAAGACGGTTGGCAATCTCGGACATGCAATCGGGCGCCTTCGACCCACGCGTGCCCGTTCGCCATGAACCCAGCTGCGCACTGATGTAGTCATAGGGCAGCCCAACCAACCCGGGAACGGACGGCTGAGTACCGGTGAGTTGCTTGCCATGACAGGCCTGACAGGGTGGCACCTGGCGTGATGGATCGCCCGACGTCACCACCTGCTGGCCGCGCTGCAACACGGAAGGCGCCAGATTCGGTACTCCCGAGCTTTGGTAAGGCACCTGCTGCGCCGCAAAGTACTCGGCGATTTCATGCATGTACTCCGGGCTCAACTGCCGCACCGTGTATTCCATCGGCGCGTACTTGCGCAGGCCGCGCTGGAAGTTTTGCAATTGCAGCGTGAGGTAGGCGACCGGCTTTCCCGCGAGCCTTGGAAAAAGGTCTCCGTTTTGCGCGCCTTCGCCGTGCACCCCGTGGCAAGTCGTGCATGCGGCGATGCGTTGCTGAAGGGTATCGGGAACGGAGGGCGCATCGGCGTGTGCGAGGCCACCCAACAGCAATGCGAGCGGAAGCATCCGCCGCAGCCTGAGACAGAACTGGACCCTCCAGGCAGTCGTCTTCATGGGCGGAAAGTATACGCCTCATGCCCGAACGGCGAGCTCTGCAGGTATGCTCAAGTTTCTGCGGCATCGTGTCACATACCCATCAAGGCCCCCGGAGATTCCCATGGTCCGTCCGTCGCTGTTGTGCGCTGCACTCTCGCTTGCGTTGTTGCCCGTCGTCGCCTCTGCAACTCAGGACGATAGCTCGTTGCCCTGGCAAAGCGTGACGGAACTTCAACAGCGCATGGATGCCGGCAAGCTCAACAGCAAGACATTGGTTCGTGATGATCTCACACGCATCCGACGCATCGATCAATCCGGTCCGGCCCTGCGCTCTGTACTTGAGATCAATCCAGATGCATCGAAACTGGCCACGGCGCTCGATGCGGAACGCACCAAAACGCACGGGCCGTTGTATGGCATTCCGGTGTTGCTGAAAGACAATATCGATACAGGCGATCGCACATTGACCACGGCAGGATCGCTTGCCTTAGTGGATGCACCCGCGCCCAAAGACGCGGCGCTGGTGACGCGATTACGCAATGCCGGCGTATTGATTCTTGGCAAGGCCAATCTCTCCGAATGGGCCGATATCCGCTCCGCCCACGCAAGCAGCGGATGGACGGGGCGCGGCGGGCAGACGCGTAACCCTTATGCACTGGATCGCAACCCTTGCGGGTCGAGCTCCGGTTCGGCGGTCGCCGTGGCGGCGGGTTTGGTGCCGGTGGCAGTGGGCACTGAAACCGATGGCTCCATCATTTGCCCGGCGTCGATGAATGGCATAGTTGGCATCAAACCGACGCTTGGCCTGGTGAGCCGTAGCGGCATCATCCCGATCAGTCACAGCCAAGACACGGCCGGCCCGCTGGCACGCAATGTGACCGATGCAGCCATGTTGCTGTCGGTCATGGCAGGCAATGATCCGAATGATCCTGCCACTGCCGACGCGGACAAACACGCAACCGATTACACGAAATTCCTCGACCCGAACGGATTACGCGGCAAGCGTATCGGCGTCGTGCGTGCGCTGGGTGGCAATGAGCCAAATGCTGATCGTGTGCTCGACGAAGCGATCAACGCAATGCGTGCGCAGGGCGCGATCATCGTCGATCCGGTCGCCGTTCCGCATCTGTCAGAACTGAGTGATCCGGAGTTGGTCGTGATGGCGTATGAATTCAAAAACGACGTCAATAACTATCTCGCCGGTCGCAAGGGTTTGAAGGTGAAAACACTTGCTGACCTGATCGCTTTCAATCAACGCGAGGCAGTCGCGGAGATGCCATGGTTTGGTCAGGACCTGTTTGAGCAGGCGCAAAGCAAAGGTCCGCTCACCGACAAGGTATACCTAGACGCACTGGCTAAAGAAAAGCAGTTGTCGGGCCCGGAAGGCATCGATGCCGCGCTCCAGCAGAATCATCTGGATGCACTGCTCTCGCCATCCTGGGGGCCTGCATTTGTGACCGACCTGGTGTTGGGCGATCACATTGTCTCTGGTAATCCGACGATTGGCGGCGCATCACAGCCGGCTGCCGTGGCGGGTTATCCATCGATCACGGTGCCTGCGGGATGGGCTCATGGTTTGCCCGTTGGCATCGTGTTCTTTGGCACGAAATGGAGTGAGCCTGCGCTGATTTCAATTGCCTATGGCTTCGAACAACGCACACACGCGTGGCAAGCACCGAAGTTTCTGGATACGGTCGAAGGCAAGCCGGTGGCTTTCGGAAAGTAACGCGGTCGCTTCGCCGGACATGGCACGCTTGAGTTGAAACATTCAACTCAAGCGTGCGCGTGGCTCAACCCTTCTGCGATTTCCGTACGATCAGCATCGCCAGCTCCAGCGACTGCTCGTAATTCAAGCGCGGGTCCACCATCGATTTGTAAGCACGCTGCAAATCGGCTTCGCTCAAATCGCGAGCGCCACCCATACATTCGGTAACGTCCTCGCCTGTCAACTCCAGGTGTACGCCACCGAGATGCGTGCCGGCAGCAGCATGGATATCGAAGGCTTGATCCAGTTCGCTGCGGATGTTGTCGAAACGGCGCGTCTTGAAGCCGTTCGATGTGCTTTCGGTATTGCCATGCATTGGATCGGCCACCCACAATACGCGGCGACCTTCGCGCGTAACGGCTTCGAGCAGCGGCGGGAGTGCCGTCGCGATTTGCGCGTGCCCCATGCGATGGATCAGCGTCAGCCGTCCGGGTTCGTCATCGGGATTGAGCGTGTCGATCAGCGGCAGCAGCTGTGCTGGCGTAACCGACGGCCCCACCTTCACGGCAATCGGATTGCGAATACCGCGGAAATACTCCGCGTGCGCACCATCGAGTGCCGCCGTGCGCATGCCGATCCACGGAAAATGCGTGGACAAGTTGAACCAGCCGCGATGGCGCGGCACCTGTCGCGTCAACGCTTGCTCGTAGTGCAGCAACAGCGCTTCGTGCGATGTGAAGAAGTCGACACGCGTGAAACCGGCGATGGGGCCTGCCAAGGTCTCCATAAATCGCAAAGAGTCGCCGATACCCGACACCATGCGGCGATACTCGGTGGCCAGCGGCGAATGTTCCACCCAGGCCAGATCCCAGTATTCCGGATGATGTAGATCCGCAAATCCACCATCAATCAGGGCGCGCACGAAATTCATGGTGAGCGCTGAGTGCGCGTGTGCGCGGATCAAACGTTGCGGATCGGGCCGACGTGCTTCGGCGGTAAATTCCGGACCATTGATCACGTCACCGCGGAAGCTCGGCAAGGTCACCCCATCGCGCGTTTCGGTATCGGTCGAACGCGGCTTGGCGTATTGCCCCGCAAAGCGTCCCACACGCAGTACCGGCTGCTTAAGCCCGTGCACCAGCACCAGGCTCATCTGCAGCAGCACTTTCAGGCGATTGGAGATGATTGGGCTAGTGCAGTCGGCGAAGCTTTCCGCGCAATCGCCACCTTGCAGCAGGAAACGCTTGCCTTCCTGGGCCTCTGCCAGCGCCTGCTTCAGCGCGAGCACTTCCCATGAAGTCACGAGCGGCGGCAAGTGCGCCAGTTCCGTGATTGCCTCGGCAAGTTCGGCCGCGTCTTCGTACTGCGGCTGCTGTAAGGCAACGCGTTGTTGCCAGGATGTCGGCGTCCAACTCGGGTGATGTATCGAGCTAATGGCGTGATTCATAACCGCAACCTCGGCCGCGCACGTTGCAGCGTCGCGCGGATGGCCCACACGGACAATAGGATGTACCACAGCAGCGTCCAGAATGGCATTGGCAGGCCAAGAATCGGCTGGATCTTGGCGCACTCGCCCGAACCGGTAAATACCATTTTCAACACCTTCGCGAACGGGAAGGCATCCATCATGTAGGCCAAATTGGGGCCGCAACTGGGCAGCTGATCAGGCGGCAGGGACTGGATCCACAAATGTCGCCCGGCCACCGCAAGGCCGAACAGTGCGCCTAGCAGCACCAGGCCTGTGTAGAACCAACGTGCATCCCCGCGAGGCGCGTGCAACGCGCCAAGCAGGAAGAACACCGCCATGAACAAGAACCCGATACGCTGAAAAATGCACAGCGGGCACGGCTCCATGCCCAGCACGTGTTCGGCGTAAAGCGCGAAGCCGAGCAAGCCGATACAGATCAGGAAGCCGGCGAAAAAACTGGCGCGATAGGACCAGCGGAAGGGGTTCATGGCGAAACTTGTTGTGGGGGACGGGATGCTGACATTACCCGCTCCCTGCCACGCTGTCAGTAGGTCCAGGACTAACCTTCCAAAAAACACGAACCCCAGTCAGTTGCCCGACCGGGGTTGCGTATTTGGACGTCCAAACAATGGCCTGGACGGAATTACTCGGCGTCGACAGCCTCGACGCTCTGCGGGCGATCGACCAGCTCGACATACGCCATCGGCGCGTTGTCGCCAGGGCGGAAGCCGCACTTGAGGATACGCAGGTAACCGCCGGGACGCTCGCGGTAACGCGGCCCCAGCTCGACGAACAACTTGCCCACGGCCTGCTTGTCGCGCAGACGCGCAAAAGCAAGGCGGCGGTTGGCAACGCCGTCGGTCTTGGCGAGGGTGATCAGCGGCTCGGCGACGCGACGCAATTCCTTCGCCTTCGGCAGCGTGGTGCGGATCAGCTCATGCTTGAACAGCGACGAGGCCATGTTCTTGAACATCGCTTCGCGATGGCTGCTTGTACGGTTGAGCTTACGCCCAGATTTCATGTGACGCATGATGAGACTCTCTTGTCTGTTGTTATGAAAAACCGATCCATATGGTCGGTTTCCCGCGGATTACCCGCTATCGAAGCCCTTGGTGAAACGGGCTCTTTTTAAGAGTGCGGTCATGGATGGCCGCTTTTGGTACCGACAGGGCCGATTGGTGCACACCGGTCGTTTTTAACTACTACGGCGATCACAGATCCACCGTACTCATTACGCCGACAGCCGCAGTCTCATCGACTGCGGCTGCGGTAAATCAACCCAACTGCATACCGTGCGAGAGGCCCGGCGGCGGCCAGTTTTCAAGCTTCATGCCCAGAGCGAGACCGCGCACGCCCAGGACATCCTTGATTTCCGTGAGCGACTTCTTGCCCAGGTTCGGGGTCTTGAGCAGCTCCACTTCGGTCTTCTGCACCAGATCACCGATGTAGTAGATGCTCTCGGCCTTCAGGCAGTTAGCCGAACGCACGGTGAGCTCCAGATCATCGATCGGACGGAGCAGCAGCGGATCGAAACCGCCCTTCTCCGCCTTATCGGTGGCGCTTTCGCGACGGGAGAAGTCACCGAACACCGACAACTGGTCGTTGAGGATTTCGGCGGCCTTGCGAACCGCGTCTTCCGCACCGATGGTGCCGTTGGTCTCGATGTCCAGCACCAGCTTATCGAGGTTGGTGCGCTGCTCAACACGAGCCGCGTCCACTTCGTAAGCCACGCGCAGAACCGGCGCAAACGAGGCGTCGAGCTGCAAGCGACCAATCGGACGCGCTTCGTCGTCCGGATGCTGACGCGAGCTTGCCGGCTGGTAGCCGACGCCACGACGCACCTTCAGGCGCATGTTCAGCGCGATGTCCTTGGTCAGGTGGCAAATCACATGCTCGGGGTTGATGATTTCCACCGAGTGGTCGACGACGATGTCGCCGGCCGTGACCACGCCCTTGCCCTTCTTGGCCAAGGTCAGGGTGACTTCGTCACCCGTGTGCTGACGAATCGCCACTTCCTTCAGGTTCAGCAGGACTTCGATCACGTCCTCCTGCAGGCCTTCCAGGGTGGTGTATTCGTGCAGCACGCCATCAATTTCAACCTCGACGATGGCGCTGCCAGGGATCGAGGAGAGCAGCACGCGACGCAACGCGTTACCCAAGGTGTGGCCGAAACCACGCTCGAGCGGCTCCACCACCACCTTGGCGCGATTCGGTCCGAGCTGTTCAACGCTGAGGCCACGAGGCCGCAGCACGCTAGTTGACGAAACTGCCATGCAGTGCTCCGGTTGATTACTTCGAGTAAAGCTCGACGATCAGCGCTTCGTTGATGTCGGTCGGCAGGTCTGCGCGATCCGGCACCGACTTGAACGTGCCGGCGAACTTCTTGCTATCCACTTCCACCCACTGCGGGCGCAGGTCCATCGTGTCGAACACGGTGCCTGCTTCCTGCACGCGCAGCTGATTGCGCGCACGCTCGGTCAGGGCGATCTCGTCACCCGGGCGAACCTGGTACGACGGGATGTTGACCTTCTTGCCGTTGACCAGGATGGCCTTGTGCGAGACGAGCTGGCGAGCCTGGGCGCGAGTGACCGCGAAACCCATGCGATAGACGACATTGTCCAGACGGCTCTCAAGCAGGCGCAGCAGGTTCTCACCGGTGTTGCCCTTGAGGGTCGACGCCTTGGAGTAGTAGTTGCTGAACTGACGCTCGAGCACACCGTAAATGCGCTTGACCTTCTGCTTTTCGCGCAGCTGAACAGCGTAATCCGACATGCGCATGCGCTTGTTGGCGCCATGCTGACCGGGCTTGTTTTCCAGCTTGCACTTGGAATCGATAGCGCGCGCGGGACTCTTCAGGCTCAGGTCCGAACCTTCACGACGCGCGAGTTTGCAGGTAGCTCCACGATAACGTGCCATGGTTATGCTCCTTAGACGCGACGTTTCTTGGGGGGACGGCAGCCGTTATGCGGAATCGGCGTGACATCAATAATGTTGAGCACTTTGTAGCCCAACGCATTCAGCGAACGAACTGCGGATTCGCGACCCGGGCCCGGGCCCTTGATCCGCACTTCCACCGTCTTCACGCCGTAGTCGCCCGCAGCACGGCCGGCCTTCTCCGCGGCCACCTGGGCTGCGAACGGGGTCGACTTGCGCGAACCGCGGAAACCCGCGCCACCGGCGGTCGCCCACGACAGAGCATTGCCCTGGCGGTCGGTGATCGTGACGATGGTATTGTTGAAAGATGCCTGCACGTGGGCCACCGCATCGGTGACAACGCGCTTGATCTTCTTCTTGGTCTTGACTGGCTTTGCCATGTTCGGAATCCGTTACTTCTTGATCGCGCGACGGGGACCCTTACGGGTACGTGCGTTGGTACGCGTGCGCTGGCCGCGCACCGGCAAGCCGCGACGGTGGCGCAGGCCACGGTAGCAACCCAGATCCATCAGACGCTTGATCGCCATACCGACTTCGCGGCGCAAATCGCCTTCCACGACATACTTGGCGACTTCGTGGCGGATCTTCTCCACCTCGCCTTCGCTCAACGACTTGATCTGTGTGGTGGGAACCACACCCGCGTCCGCGCAGACCTTCTTGGCCCGGCTGCGGCCGATGCCATAGATGCTCTGCAGGCCAACCCAGACGTGTTTCTGGACCGGCAAATTGACACCCGCAATGCGCGCCATGATGTACTTTCTCCGATGCTTTCTTGCGCGGTAAACGCGCAATTCTAACCTGAATCAAACTGTCAGGAAAGCCCTGCGGCACCGCGTGCCGCCACCTTCCACCTGAAACCGACCTGCCGCCTCAGCCGCGGCGCAGATTGGCCTTTTTAAGCAAACCTTCGTACTGGTGGCTAACCAGGTGCGCCTGCACCTGAGCGGTGAAGTCCATCACCACGACCACCACGATCAGTAGCGACGTGCCACCGAAGTAGAACGGGACATGCCAGGCGTTCTGCAAGAACGTTGGCACCAGACAGACCAGCACGAGGTAGATAGCGCCCACGCCAGTCAGACGGCTCATCACGGAATCGATGTACTCAGCTGTCGAGCGACCCGGGCGGATACCCGGAATCAATGCGCCAGAACGCTTGAGGTTGTCGGCCGTGTCCTGCGAGTTGAAAACGATCGCCGTATAAAAGAAGGCAAACGTGATCACCAGCACTGCGTAAATAATGTCGTACAGCGGCTCACCCGGGGTCAGCGCCTGCACCACGTCCTGCAGCCAGCGTGCCTGATGGCTCGCATTGCCCCAGGTTGCCGCCATCGCCGGGAACATCAAGATACTGTTCGCGAAGATCGGCGGAATCACGCCGGACATGTTGATCTTGAGCGGCAGGTGCGAGGTCTGGTTCATATAAGAACGCTGACCACCCGATCGCCGCGCGTAATTCACGGTGATGCGCCGCTGCGCACGCTCCATGAACACTACGAACGCCGTCACCGCCAACACCACCGCAACCACCATGACCAGCTTGATCGTGCTCAGCTCGCCATTGCTCGACATCGACAGGGTATGCGCCACGGCATTCGGCAAACCGGCCACGATACCGGCGAAAATCAGCAGCGAAATACCGTTACCGATACCACGCTCGGTCATCTGCTCGCCCAACCACATCAGGAACATCGAGCCTGCGGTCAAACCCACGACCGACGACATGATGAATCCCAAACCTGGCGTGTACACCACCGGCCCGACAGCGCTGGTCTGCTTCATCAGCGCGACCGCGATACCGAACGCCTGGAACGCCGAAAGTCCGACAGTACCGAAGCGGGTGTACATGGTCAGCGTACGTTGGCCAGCTTGACCTTCCTTACGAAGCGCCTGCAGCTGCGGAATGACCTGCCCCATCATCTGCACCACGATCGATGCAGAGATATAGGGCACCACGCCCAGCGCAAACACCGACAAACGTCCCAATGAGCCGCCCGAGAACATGTTGAACATGTCCAGGATGCCGCCGCTCTGGCCGATCAAGCTGGCCATCGCATCCGGGTTGACACCCGGCACCGGGATGAACGAGCCGAGGCGGTACACGATCAGCGCACCGATCACAAAGAAAATGCGCTGACGCAGCTCGGTCAATTTACCGAGCGATCCGACCGATGTGCCCTTGGCTGCGGCCACGTGTGATTACTCCACGCTTCCGCCGGCAGCCTCGATGGCAGCCTTGGCGCCAGCGGTTGCCAGCAAGCCCGACAGCTTCACCGCACGGCCGATCTCACCCTTGGCGACGACCTTGACCTTCTTGGCGCGGCTGTCGATCAGGCCAGCCTGATGCAACACGACGGCGTCGATCACGTCAGCCTTCAGGGAAGCCAGCTGATACAGGAACACTTCCTGGCTCTCAGCCTTCTTCAGCGAACGGAAGCCGACCTTGGGCAGGCGGCGCTGCAGCGGCATCTGGCCGCCTTCGAAACCGAACTTGTGGGTACCGCCGGCGCGAGCATGCTGACCTTTGTGGCCGCGGCCAGCGGTCTTGCCCAGGCCCGAACCGATACCGCGGCCGACGCGCAGGCGCGTCTTGCGCGAACCAGCAGCCGGCTTGATGTCATTCAGACGCATGTTACTTACTCCTCGACCCGGACCAGGTAATAGACCGTGTTGATGAGGCCACGCACCTGCGGGCTATCCTTCAATTCACGGACGTCGTTGAGCTTATTCAGGCCGAGCGCTTTGACGCTCAAGCGATGACGGCTCTGTACACCACGCAGGCCCTTGACCAGGCGGACGCGGACGGTCTTATCGTTGTTAGCCATTACCCAGCACCTCTTCCACGGTCTTGCCACGCTTGGCAGCGATCTGCTTCGGCGAGGCAACGGCCTGCAGGCCCTTGATGGTGGCGCGAACCAAGTTGATTGGGTTACGCGAACCGACAGCCTTGGCCAGCACGTTCTTCACACCGACCACTTCCAGCACAGCGCGCATGGCGCCACCGGCGATCACACCGGTACCTTCGGAAGCCGGCTGCATGAACACGCGAGCCGCACCGTGGTTGGCCTTGATGGCGTACCACAGCGTGCCGTTGTTCAGATCGATGCTCACCATGTTGCGACGGGCACGTTCCATCGCCTTGGAAATGGCCACCGGCACTTCGCGCGCCTTGCCATAGCCAAAGCCAACCTTGCCCTCGCCGTCGCCGACCACGGTCAGCGCGGTAAAACTCATCTGGCGGCCACCCTTGACGGTCTTGGCCACGCGGTTGACGGCAATCAGCTTCTCGAGCAGGCCGTCTGAATTTTCGCGATCGTTAGAAGACATATTTTTTCCGTATGCCCGGACCATCCGGGACTTTTACTTGCGGCTGGGCCGCTTGGAGTTGTTGTTGTGTCTTGCTTTAGAACTTGAGGCCAGCTTCGCGAGCGGCATCGGCAAGCGCCTTGATGCGACCGTGATAGCGAAAACCGGAGCGGTCGAACGCGACAGCTTCGATACCCGCAGCCTTGGCGCGCTCGGCAATAGCCTTACCCACCGCAGCGGCAGCAGTCAGGTTCTTGGTGCCCTTCAGGCCTTCTGCAACCGACTTCTGTACGGTCGACGCGGCAGCCACCACCTTCTCGCCGGAGGCATCGAACACCTGGGCGTAGAGATGCTGACCGGTGCGATGCACCGACAAGCGCGCCACAGCGAGCTTGCGGATGTGAGAGCGCGTGGACTTCGCGCGGCGCAGACGAGATTCGTTCTTGTTCATATCTGTTCTCCAGAAAGCGGATCGGCTAGTTAGCGGAATGAACCGCTATTACGCCTTCTTGGCTTCCTTCAGGGTGATCTTCTCGCCGGCATAGCGCACGCCCTTGCCCTTATAGGGTTCCGGCGGACGATAGCCACGAATCTTGGCGGCAACCTCACCCACCAGCTGCTTGTCCGAACCCTTGATGAGGATTTCGGTCTGCGTCGGGGTTTCGAGGCTGATGCCTTCCGGGGCATTGAAGACCACCGGATGGGAATAACCGAGGCTGAGGTTCAGCGCTTTACCGGCCATCGATGCGCGGTAACCCACGCCGACGAGCTCCAGCTTACGCTCGTAACCTTCGGATACGCCCTTGATCATGTTCGCCAGCAGCGCACGTGCGGTGCCACCGAACTTGTCGTCGGCGCCTTCGGCCATCTGGATATTGATCACGCCGTTCTCGTTGGTCACCGACACGCCCGGAAGCGCGTGGACCGACAAGGTGCCCTTGGGGCCCTTCACGGCAATATTGTCAGCTGCGATCTTGAGCTCAACGCCCTTCGGCAGCGAAATCGGTTTCTTGGCAACACGGGACATCGTCAGACTCCTTAAGCGACCAAGCCGATGACTTCGCCGCCCACGCCTTGAGCGCGAGCCTGCTTGTCGGTCAAAAGACCGGCGGAAGTCGAAATGATCGAAATACCCAGGCCGCCAAGCACCTTCGGCAGTTCACCCTTGCCGCGGTACACACGCAGACCGGAACGGCTGACGCGCTCGATGCGCTCGATGGCCGGACGGCCTTCGAAATACTTGAGCTTGATCTCGAGCACCGGCTTGCCCTCCTGACTGGAGGTCTTGGCGTCGAGGATGTAGCCCTCGTTCTTGAGAAGGTCGGCCAAAGCCACCTTCAACTTCGACGACGGAATACTTACAGCCTGCTTGCCCGTTGCTTGGGCGTTGCGGATGCGCGTAAACAGATCGGCGATGGGATCAGTCATGCTCATGAAAACTTCCTTCAGAGTGCACCGATATCCGATAAAACCGGAAATCAATTTTTAGGTTGTGAGCCGCCATCAAAGGCAGCCTGCGTTACGCAGACCGACAATCATAGCAGCCTTTTCCGGCTTTTGCGAATAGCGATGCTTCAAAGTCGCATCAACGACGTCCTGTACCCAGGTCGCCGGGTCTGGCGCCCTGCCCGAAGGCAAGGCAGCCGTGGAACAGTATTACCAGCTGGCCTTGCGCAGGCCGGGCACGTCACCACGCATGGTGGCTTCGCGCAGCTTGTTACGGCCGAGGCCGAACTTGCGGTACACGCCACGCGGGCGACCCGACAGTTCGCAACGGTTGCGCTGGCGGCTGGGGCTGGCGTCGCGCGGCAGCTTCTGCAGCTTAGTCTGCGCTTCCATCTTGTCCTCGTAGGAGGACTTCGGGTTCAGCACGATCGCCTTCAGTTCGGCGCGCTTGGCGGCGTACTTCTTGACGATTTTGGTCCGCTTGATATCGCGGTTAACCATGGAGGTCTTTGCCATAAATCTCTCGCGTATCAGTTACGGAACGGGAAGCTGAAGGCTTCGAGCAGTGCCTTGGCTTCTTCGTCGGTCTTGGCGGTGGTGGTGATGGAGATATCCATACCGCGCATCGCGTCGATCGCGTCGAAGTCGATTTCCGGGAAGATGATCTGTTCCTTGATGCCGAAGTTGTAGTTACCACGGCCATCGAAGGCGCGACCCGAAACGCCGCGGAAGTCGCGGACGCGGGGCAGCGAGATATTGATCAGGCGATCCAGGAATTCCCACATCTGGGCGCGGCGCAAGGTGACCTTGCAGCCGATCGGCCAGCCGTCGCGGATCTTGAACGAGGCCACGGACACGCGCGCCTTGGTCGTGATCGGCTTCTGACCGGCAATCTTGGTCATATCCGCCACGGCATTTTCGAGCACTTTCTTGTTGCCCGCGGCTTCGCCCACGCCCATGTTCAGCGTGATCTTGGTGATGCGGGGAACCTGCATCACGTTCTGGTAACCAAAACGCTCGGTGAGCTTCTGGATGACCTGTTCTTTATAAAAGTTTTCAAGGCGCGTCATGACTTGTGTTCCTTACGCGTCCACGACCTCGCCCGAAGAACGGTACACGCGGACTTTGCGCTCATCAGCGAGCACTTTGAAGCCTACGCGTTCACCCTTGTTCGTGGCGGGGTTGAACAGCTGCACATTAGAAATATGGATCGAAGCTTCGCGCTCGACGATGCCACCCGGCTGGTTGGCCTGCGGATTCGCCTTGGTGTGACGCTTGACCAGGTTGACGTTGGAGACGAACACGCGATCGCCTTCAACGCGCAGCACGTCGCCGCGCTGACCTTTGTTTTTACCGGTGATCACGATGACCTGATCACCTTTGCGGATACGGTTCATGGGTCTATCTCCGCTCAGAGCACTTCGGGTGCAAGCGAGACGATCTTCATGAACTTCTCGCCGCGCAGCTCGCGAGTGACCGGCCCAAAGATACGGGTGCCGATCGGCTCGAGCTTGTTGTTGAGGAGAACGGCCGCGTTACCGTCGAAACGGATCAGCGAACCGTCGGCGCGGCGCACGCCCTTGGCGGTACGAACCACCACGGCGTTGTAGACCTCGCCCTTCTTCACCTTACCGCGCGGAATGGCATCCTTCACGGTGACTTTGATCACGTCACCGATCGCGGCGTAACGGCGCTTGGAGCCGCCGAGCACCTTGATGCACATCAGTTCCTTGGCGCCACTGTTGTCGGCGGCGGAAAGCGTGCTTTGCATCTGAATCATGTCTGCAGCCTCCCTTACGCTTCGGCGCGCGTGACGATTTCGACCACGCGGTGATGTTTGGTTTTGGACAGCGGACGGCACTCCGCGATGCGGACCACGTCGCCCTCGTTCGCGCCGATGTCATCCTGCGCGTGGAGCTTGGTGGAACGGCGCACGATCTTGCCCAGCAGCGGATGCTGCACTTGGCGCTCGATCAGTACGGTGACCGTCTTTTCCATTTTGTTGCTGATAACGCGACCCTCGAGGGTGCGCGCCTGCTTTTGGTTGTCGCTCATGTCGGCCGTCCCTTACTTCTTGTCGCCGAGCACGAACTTCGTGCGAGCGATATCGCGCCGAACACGGCGCAGCTGGTGCGGCTGGCTGAGCTGACCGGTGCCCTTCTGCATGCGCAGATTGAACTGCTCCTTGCGAAGGTCCAACAGGTGTTGCTTCAACTCGTCGGCCGACTTGTTGTTGAGATCTTTGGTGGCCATCACATCACCGCCCTGGTCACAAACTGGGTCTGCACCGACAACTTGGCAGCGGCCAGGCGGAATGCCTCGCGCGCGGTTGCCTCGTCGACACCCTCGATTTCATAAAGCATGCGGCCTGGCTGGATCGGTGCGACCCAGAACTCCACGCCACCCTTACCGGCGCCCATTCGGACTTCGATCGGCTTCTTGGTGATCGGCTTGTCCGGGAACACTCGGATCCACAGCTTGCCGCCACGCTTCACGAAACGCGTGATGCAACGACGAGCCGCTTCAATCTGACGCGCGGTGAGAGCACCGTGCGTGGTGGCTTTCAGACCGTATTCGCCAAAGCTGACGAGATTGGAGCTGAAAGCCAGGCCGTCATTGCGGCCTTTGAACTGCTTGCGGAATTTGGTTCGCTTGGGTTGCAACATGGCAACTCTCCTTACTTCGCCGTCCGCTCGCGGCGGCCTTCACCGCCCTCGCGACGCCCATCACGACGACCTTCGCCACCCTCGCGCTCACGACGCGGTTGCGAAGACTGCTCTTCTTTCGGCTCCTGGCCAACCTGGGACAGATCGAAGATCTCGCCCTTGTAGACCCACACCTTGATGCCGATGATGCCGTACGTGGTCTTCGCCTCAGCGGTGCCGTAGTCGATGTCCGCACGCAGGGTATGCAGCGGCACGCGACCTTCGCGGCTCCACTCGGAACGAGCAATCTCGGCGCCGTTCAAACGACCCGACACGTTGATCTTGATACCCAGCGCACCCAGGCGCATCGCATTGCCCACGGCGCGCTTCATGGCGCGACGGAACATGATGCGGCGCTCGAGCTGCTGCGCGATCGATTCGGCAACCAGCTGGGCATCGAGCTCGGGCTTGCGCACTTCGTTGACGTTGATGTGCGCGGGAACGCCCATCATGTCGCTGACTTCCTTGCGCAGCTTCTCGATGTCCTCACCCTTCTTGCCGATCACCACGCCAGGACGGGCGGTGTGAATCGTCACGCGGGCGGTCTTGGCCGGACGCTCGATCAGGATCTTCGAGATACCGGCGGCAGCCAGCTTCTTGCGCAGCATCTCGCGGACCTTGAGGTCAGCAGCGAGGTACTGGGCAAACTCGCCCTTATTGGCGTACCACTTCGAGTTCCAGTCCTTGGCAATGCCGAGGCGGATACCGGTGGGATGAACTTTATGACCCATCGTCTACGTCCTCTCAGTTACCAACGACCACAGTGATGTGGCTGGTGCGCTTCAGGATGCGCGAACCGCGGCCTTTGGCGCGGGCGTGCATACGCTTCATGGCCGGACCTTCATCAACGAAGATCTTCGAGACTTTCAGTTCATCGACGTCCGCGCCGAGGTTGTTCTCGGCGTTGGCGACAGCCGACAGCAGCACTTTACGAACCATGTGCGCGGCTTTCTTGTTGGTGAACTGAAGCACGTCGCTGGCGCGACCCACGGGGAGACCGCGGACCAGGTCAGCTACCAGGCGTGCCTTCTGCGCTGAGATGCGAGCGCTGCGCAGGATCGCTTTGGCTTCGGTGCTCATCACTTGCCCTTCTTATCGCCGCCATGGCCCTTGAAAGTACGGGTTACCGCGAACTCGCCGAGCTTGTGCCCGACCATGTTCTCGTTAACCAATACCGGCACGTGCTGGCGACCGTTATGGATGGCGATGGTCAATCCCACCATTTCCGGCAGGATCATGGAGCGACGCGACCAGGTTTTGATCGGACGCTTGGAGTTGGTGGAAACCGCAGCTTCCACCTTCTTCACGAGGTGAAGGTCGACGAACGGACCTTTCTTCAATGAACGCGGCATGACGGTTTCCTAGTTACTTGCGACGACGCACGATGAACTGCTGCGTGCGCTTGTTGTTACGGGTCTTGTAGCCCTTGGTCGGCGTGCCCCATGGGCTGACCGGATGACGGCCGCCAGAGGTACGGCCTTCACCACCGCCGTGCGGATGGTCGACCGGGTTCATCACCACACCGCGAACGGTCGGGCGAATACCCTGCCAGCGCTTGACACCAGCCTTGCCGAGCTTGCGCAGGCTGTGCTCGGAATTGCCCACTTCACCGATGGTGGCGCGGCAATCAACTGGCACGCGGCGCATTTCGCCGGAGCGCAGACGCAGCGTGGCATAACCCGTTTCGCGGGCAATCAGCTGCACCGAGGCACCGGCCGAACGCGCGATCTGCGCACCCTTGCCGGGCTTCATTTCCACGCAATGCACCGTCGAACCGACCGGGATGTTGCGCAGCGGCAGGCTGTTGCCAACCTTGATGGGAGCATCGTGACCCGAAACCAGGCGATCACCCACCGACACGCCAGCCGGCGCGATGATGTAGCGGCGCTCGCCGTCGGCGTAGCACAGCAGCGCGATGTGCGCGGTGCGGTTCGGATCGTATTCCAGACGCTCAACCTTGGCAGCGATGCCTTCTTTGTCGCGCTTGAAATCGATGATGCGGTAAGCCTGCTTGTGACCACCGCCGCGATGACGCGTGGTGATGCGACCAAAATGGTTGCGACCACCCGTCTTCGACTGGCTTTCGGTCAGCGGCGCGTACGGTGCGCCCTTATGCAGCCCCTCGGTGCGGACGCTAACTGCGTCGCGGCGACCCGGCGAGGTTGGCTTGTGAGTGATTAGTGCCATCTGTCAAAACTCCTGGCTCAGGCCTTGGCCGACACGTCGATCGTCTGGCCTTCGGCGAGACGAACGTAGGCCTTGCGCTTGCCCTGGCGGTTACCCGCGCGGAAACGGAAGGACTTGACCTTGCCCTTGGCGTTGACGAGGTTCACTTGCTCGACCTTGACGTCGAACATCTGCTCCACCGCCGCGCGGACATCGGCCTTGGTCGCCTCGGGGGCGACCACGAATACGTACTGGTTGCTCTCAGCCAGACGAGCAGCTTTTTCAGAGATGTGCGGCGCGCGCAGCGTATTCAGAATGCGTTCGTTGTTCATGCCAGCCACTCCTCGATCTTCTTGACCGCTTCGACGGTCATGATCACGTGGTCGGAACCGACCA
>CAJCJD010000085.1 GCA_903970555.1 Vulcanimicrobiota bacterium | reverse complement strand
GGGCCGAGCGTGGATCGGCCATGCGATAAGTGACGCGCGGACTACGTGACAGGCCGGGCTGGACCTGCAGGTTTTCGCTTCCTTGAACCATGCTTGCAACCGAGAACGACAAGACCCCTATGTTACACTGGTCGGCCGCTCCAGCCGGGAGCTGGAGAGTGCATCCGGAGTATCGAAACACGCATGGTCACGCAGACCGCAGCCGAACATGAGCTGGCTGTCCTGATTGTGGACGCCCTCAACCTGGAAACGGTCGATCCCTTGCAGATCGAGCCGAACGCACCCTTGTTCGGCGGCGACCTGGGTCTGGATTCGATCGATGCCCTGGAAATCGCGTTAGCCGTATCCAAGCGCTACGGCTTGCAACTGCGTTCGGACCATCCGGACAACCAACGCATTTTCAGCAGCTTGCATGCGCTCTCCGAACATATCGAACGGGAACGAACTGCCTGAAAGCGCGTTAAGGCCTGTGACAGGTCAGACCCGCATCATCCATGTGGTATCCCCAGCGGTAGGTTCACGTGGATCAGCCCAAGCCAGACAACCAACGCTATCGCGCAGCGCTGCACGTGCCGCCGGAACATCCGTGTTTGCCGGGACACTTTCCAGGCCATCCCTTGGTACCTGGCGTGGTGATGCTGCAGCACGTGGCGAAGGCCTTGCGAGATTGGCGTCAAAAACGCCTCGTGCGTGTGCTGGAGGCTAAGTTCCTCGCGCCGCTATATCCGGGTGAGCACGCCGAGTTGGAATTGGGCGAAGCCGCTGGGCGCATTCGCTTCGAAATCCGTCGCGAGAGCCATGTGTTGGCGCGCGGCCTGATCGAGGGCGAGGCATGACCGCGCATTGGCAGGATCAACCGGAAGGTGGCGGCCGGCTTTCGATACGGCTACTGATCAACGCATTCCTGCGCGGAGGTCGTGGGTTCATGCGTGTGTGCCTTTATCCGATCACGTTGTACTACTTTCTTCGACGCGGATCGGAGCGGCGCGCTTCGTACGAATACCTGAGTCGCGTATTCGGTCGCCCGGCGACACCCTGGGAAGTGCTCAAGCATCTGCATTGCTTTGCCGTGACGTTGGCCGATCGCATCTACCTGCTTGCGCATGGCGAACGTGATTTCGAGATCGAAGTGAACGGTGTGGAGCTACTGCAGGACTATGTCGCCCAAGGGCGCGGTGTGCTGCTGATTGGTTCGCATCAAGGCAGTTTCGAAGTGCTGCGCGCGCTCAGCGCGCGATGCCCGGAGGTGCCGTTGCGGGTGTTGCTCGACAAACAAAAAACACCGGCGATGACCGAGTTTTTGGAAGCCTTGGCGCCTGAAATCGGCGAGGCCGTGATCGATGTGTCGCAGGGCGGCGCGGCGATCACGCTGGCCGTGGCCGAAGCTTGCAAGGCCGGTGGCATGGTGGCGTTGTTGGCCGATCGTGGACGTGCGCGTGAAGTGCTACGTCGTGTCGACTTCCTGGGCGAGCCCGCGCCGTTTCCGGTCGGGCCGTGGCTGCTTGCCAACACCCTGCAGGTGCCGGTGATGCTGTGCTTCGGCATGTATCGCGGCGGTCGACGTTACGCGCTGAGCTTCGAGACGTTTGCCGAGCGTGTAGAGATTCCGCGCGACGACCGTCCTCGCGCGCTCGACAACATACTCCAACGTTATGCGCAGCGGTTAGAACATTACGCACGCCTTGAACCGTATAACTGGTTCAACTTCTACGATTTCTGGCAGCAGGACGATTGCGTGGACGTCGTGCCGACGTCTGCCAGCTCCATGCGTGAAGCGTAAGCATGCTTGCATCGTCCCAGTGGGCTGAGCTTATCCCGCACGCGGGCGCGATGCGTTTGCTCGACGCCGTGGTCGATTGGAATATGGCCACGATCCACGCCATAGGCGAGCGTCACGGACGGAGTGATCACCCCTTGCGCGACGAGACGGGACTGCACGCTATGCATTTAGCTGAATACGGCGCGCAAGCGGCCGCTGTGCACGGTGCTTTGCTGGCAGTTTCGCGCGGCGAGGCGCGCATGCGGCCGGGCAGGCTAGTTAGCCTGCGTGACGTGCAGTTGGCCGTCGAATATGTCGACCTTTCACAAGGTCGCCTGGACGTGCACGCCGAATGCCTGTTTGCCGATGAGCGCGGTGCGCAATACGCATTCAAGGTTGAACAGTGTGCGCGACTGCTGGCATCAGGCCGCACGGCCGTGATGCACACGGATACGTAACGCGCTCACGCAGCACGGGAATACGTATCGTCGACAACCAGCGGTGCAGCACGCGAATGGCGATAACTGGCGCGAATGCCGCCGTAATGGATCAAGCGGCCGAGTATGTATACGGCGATTCGCATCACATCGCGCACGGGACTGAAGTGGCTTAGGCGGAACGTACCCTGATAACGCGATGCGATCGGCACCGAAATGATGCCAAGACCTTTTTCGCGCGACGCCGCGATCAGCACCGCGGCTTCGAAGACGAAGTTATCTGCGTTCAATTCCACCAGATCTAGCGCGCTGCGCGGATACCAGCGTTGACCACTTTGTGTATCGGCCACCGGTTGCGCGCAAGCCCAGGAAATGGCCCAGTCCGCTAGGGCATTGGCACGGCGCCGCGCTTTGGGCTGCTGTTCGCGCTGCAGTAGCCGCGCGCCGATCACGATGTGATCGGGAAAGCGCTTGGCGACATTGACCAGACGCGGTACATCAATAGCCAGATGCTGCCCGTCGCCGTCCATGGTGACGACCGCGTCGAAGCCTTGTCGCAAGGCTTCGCGAAATCCTTTGCGCAGCGCCTCGCCCTTGCCGCGCCTTTCCTTATGGCGAAGCAGCGTCACGGGTAGTGCACTGACAATGTCCGGCGTGCGGTCATCCGAACCATCATCGATCACGATCACCGGCACGCCAAGCTGCAATACCGACTTCACGACCGAAGCGATCGCTGCTTCCTCATTGAGGCATGGAATCAGCACACACCATCGCGGCGTATCGTTCACGCAGTGACCTCCATTTTTACATGCAGCCCTAGCTGTTCGGATGCCGCCAATACACACTCGCCGCCGCCATGTGCCAGCAAGGCCAGAAGTGGCAGGCATGAAGCAGAAGGATTGTCGCGCATCCAGGCTAAGCACACATCGGGTAGCGGAGCGTGTTGGGGATCTTCTGCGACAAGTGAAAGGCTAAGGCGGGGCACACTTGCGTCGGCGCATGGGGACACTACCAGCGCAGAACCGAACGCAAGCCGACAACCAATGAGTTCACCCAGCGGACCAACACCAGCGGTATCGCTGCAAACAAGCAACACCGCGCGGTTGTCCGCGCAGGCCTGTACGGCAGCCTCCAGCAAGCCCGCGCCAAAACTCGCATGCCCTGCGCAGATAGCACTGGAAGGTGCGTGGCAATCATTGGCAATGGTCCAGTAACCGGCGGATGCGTTGTGAACCGAATTGTGGAAGCGTGTGGGGGAGAGTTCAGTGGGCACACCGGCGAGCACGCGGCACATGTAATCGGTAGTGGCTTGGTCGCCATAGGCCGATGCAAAGACGCAGGCCAAGCTGTCGGCGGAACGACCGCTCATCGACACTGCTTGCGAAGCCGCCTCAATCGCGACAAGGATGCCTTCCGGCGCACGGCGGCGTTCGTTGAGCGACAATGCTGACGCACTAGGTCGCGTGACGGGTTGCGAAAGAGCTTCGCCAGCAAGCAGACGGCGAAATGCATCGAAATCGGTCAATGAGGCCGACCACAAACCGATGCCCTCCACTTGGACGCGCAACGTATTCATGCGACGGCTCTCGCAGACGCTAAGGCGAGGCATGCGTTGCTGCCGCCGAAGCCGAATGAATGACTAAGTGCGATACGCACCGCGCGCGCTTCGTTGCGCCACGCGAAATGCACGGAGCAAGCCGGGTCCGGCGTCGCCGCACCTGCGTTACCGGGAACAAAGCCTTCGCGCAGCGCGAGCAACGTGATCACGGCTTCGATAATGCCTGCGGCACCCAGCGTGTGACCGGTTAACGCTTTGGTGGAACTGACCCGCGTGCTGGGAGGAAATCGCCGTGCGACCAATGCTGCTTCCATCGCATCGTTCTTTTGGCTCGCCGTGCCGTGCAAGTTGATGTAGTCCACTTGCGTGACATTGATGGCTGCGCGATCAAGCGCATCGCGCAACGCGAGTTCGGCGCCGAGACCTTCGGGATCCGGTGTGGACATGTGGTGCGCGTCGCTGGACTCGCCGCAGCCGAGCAATCGTGATGCAGCCTTGGTATCGGGGCCGATACGCTCAAGCAAGGCGAAGCCGGCACCTTCGCCGATGGATATGCCGCGACGCTCCGCATCGAATGGGCGGCAGGGCTCAGGCGATACCAGCTCCAGTGCGTTGAATCCGTACAGCACGCTGCCGCAGAGCGAATCGACACCACCCACCACGGCAGCATCGACAATGCCAAGGCGGATCAGCCGTTCGGCGCCTGCGAATACCTTGGCGCTGGATGAGCAAGCAGTGGAGATGGTCAGGCACGGGCCGCCGATCGCCAATGCGGCAGAGACGAATGCGGTGAGCGAGTGCGGCGTGTGAATGGCCCGGCGATGCAAGTCGTCGGGTAGCCGACGGTCGTTCTCCAGGCGCCGGTAGCCTTCTTCGGTAGCACCAATGCTGGCCGTGGACGTGCCGAGCAGAAGCGCGATGCGCGAGGCTCCATAACGCTGGCGGGCCGTGTCGACCGCTGCCATGAAATCATCTTGATGCAAGCCCAGCCAGGCGAGGCGGTTATTGCGGCAATCCCACTGCGCATACTCGTCGGGCAATGGCGTGCTTTCGATGCCGGGGACGCGGCCGATCCAGCATGGCAAGGGGGCATCGCCGAAATCGTTGGCGCGCAGGCCGCTGCGCTGTTGATCGAGCGCATCAAGATGAGCGCCCAGGCCGAGGCCCAGTGCGGAGGTGGCGGTATAGGCCGTAACCGCAAGAGGGAGGGTCGTAGCACGCATGTCATGAGCCTAGCGATCGGTTTTGGGCTTGCCTAGATGCTGTTTACGGCCTTGGCAGCTGCCGTTCACGCTGCTGCGCGACGCCGCACCGCATCTTCAGACGGGTGCGGCCTTGCTAAGCTCTATGCATGCACCACGTTGGCGGATAGGACGATGAGCAGCGAGCAAGTTGAACGAAGCGAGCAATTTTTACGCGCGCTGCAGGATCGCATCTGCAAGGCCGTCGAACAGATCGATGGCGATGCGCGGTTTGTCGAAGATGCCTGGACGCGCCCCGCCG
>CAJCJD010000084.1 GCA_903970555.1 Vulcanimicrobiota bacterium | reverse complement strand
CTGCGGTACGTCGTATCGCCCTCCGTTTCGTATTCCAAGGATTTGCCGATGACCATCAACGTCACCCTCAACACCAATCGCGGTCCGATCCACTTGCGTCTGCATGAAGACAAGACGCCGGTGACGGTAGCCAGCTTCGTCAATCTGGCCCGTCGCGGTTATTACGATGGGCTGGCTTTCCATCGCGTCATCGCTGATTTCATGATCCAGGGCGGCTGCCCGGAAGGTAGCGGTCGCGGTGGCCCGGGTTACCGTTTTGAAGATGAATTCCACCCCTCCCTTCGTCACGACAAGCCGGGCGTGCTGTCGATGGCCAATGCCGGGCCGCGTACCAACGGCAGCCAGTTCTTTATCACGCATGGCGCCACGCCCTGGTTGGACGGCAAGCACAGCGTGTTTGGCGAAGTGCTCGGTGCAGAAGACCAGAAGGTGGTCGATGCCATCCAGCAGGGCGACATCGTGGAGAAAGTCACGGTGGAAGGCGATGTGGATGCCTTGCTGGCGGCCAATGCCGATCGCGTCAAGGAATGGAACGCGGTCCTCGACAAGCGCGCCTGAGTCCATCGCGCTCTGAATGATATGAAAGGCCGTCGGCTTGCAGCCGGCGGTTTTTTTGATAGACCACCATCATATCGGTCGCTACCGCAGCGGCGGATGATATGCGGGGCATGAGCGGTATAAGCGATGTCATTCCTGCGTGCGTCGTGAATGGTCTGGTCGCACGAGGTCGATCATCTGACGCCGTATACGGGGCAGGGCGGCGGTTCCTCCCGGCATGCTCGAAGAACTGGTCGGCAAGCTGTTCAGTTCGACTCAGGCCTTACGTTTCGTTTGTACATAGCGCAAACGTATTCGTTGCCTTCCCGCGCCTAGGGACTACGGTCACCCCTTCCTAATAATGACGATGGCATAAGTTGACCTCTTGTCGATCCGTGCGGCTGCGCAGCATCGTGATAAAATCGCGGCCTTTGCTTAAGCGCGTAGAGAGCCCATGCCCCAGCTTGCCCAGCGTGTCGGTCGTGCCAAACCCAGCGCCATCATGGTGATTGCCGAGAAGGCGAAGCAGCTCAAGGCGGCCGGTCGAGACATCATCAGCTTCTCGATCGGCGTGCCCAACTTCCTGCCGGGCGAGCACGTATACGCGGCGGCGCGCGAGGCGCTTTCGCACGACTCCGGCCAGTACGGGAGCAATCGTGGCTCTGAGCCCTTGCTCGACGCTTTCCTCGCGCATATCGAGGCGTTGGGCCTCAAGGGTTACGGTCGTCTGAACGTGTCGATCGGCATCGGTGCGAAACACGTGCTTTACAACCTAGCCGAAGCCTTGCTCGACGAAGGCGACGAAATCTGTTTCCCGGCGCCGTACTGGACGACTTATCACGATATCGCCGATATCGTGGGGGCGAAAGTCAATGTGCTGCCTTGTCCGTCCGTGCAGAATTACAAGCTGGCGCCGGCGCAGCTGGAAGCCGCACTGCAGCGCAAGCCGAAAGTGTTCCTGTTCAATAACCCATCCAACCCCACCGGCATGGTCTACACGCGCGACGAAATCGCGGCGCTGGCCGATGTGCTGGTGAGCTATCCAGAGACGTGGATCGTCACCGACGATATCTACAACTCGATGGTGTTCGATGGCATCGGCTATCACAACTTCGTGCACGCCCGGCCCGAGCTGCGCGAACGGCTGATTTTTGTCGATTCGGTATCCAAGACCTATGGCATGCCGGGTTGGCGCGTCGGCCTGATTGCCGGGCCGGAGTCGGTGGCCAAGGCGATGACGACGCTCAATTCGAACCACATCACCAGCTTGCCAGAAGTGATCAGTGCGGCCGCGATTGCCGCCTTCAGCGGTCCGCAGGACGTGCCGCAGGCCCGTTGCGCGGAATTTGCGGGCAAGCGCGACATCGTGGTCGAGGCCTTGCGGGGCATTCCCGGCGTGATCTGTCCGCGGCCGCAGGGCGCGTTCTACGCGTTCCCGGATATTTCGGTGGCGTTCGGCAAGAGCCACAACGGCGTAAAGATCGGCAACGATGTGGAGTTCTGCGCGGCGTTGCTCGAGGCTACCGGCGTTGCCTGCGTGCCGGGGTCGGCATTTGGCGAGCCGCGCGCCTTGCGTATCTCCTATACCTGTCCCACAGCACAGCTGGAGCCGGGCCTGCGGCGTATCCAGCAGTTTTTTGCCGAGCTTGTTTGAGCGCTTCGATTTGCAAAGCTTTAGTCGGCCTTGATCCCATCCTTTTTCCCGCATCACTCATCGCTCACTCAAGGAGCCAACCCCATGAAAGCACCCGTTCGAGTTGCCGTTACCGGCGCCGCTGGTCAGATCGGCTACGCGCTGTTGTTCCGTATTGCCGCTGGCGACATGCTGGGTCCGGATCAGCCGGTGATCCTGCACCTGCTGGAAATCACGCCGGCGCTGCCGACCCTGCAGGGCGTGGTGATGGAGCTCAACGACTGCGCGTTCCCGACGCTGGCCGGCGTGGTCGCCACCGATGACGTCAATGTCGCTTTCAAGGACGTCGATTACGCGCTGCTGGTCGGTGCGCGTCCGCGCGGACCAGGCATGGAGCGCAAGGATCTGCTGGAAGCCAACGGCGCCATCTTCGGCCCGCAGGGCAAGGCGCTGAACGATCACGCCAAGCGCGACGTGCGCGTGCTGGTGGTCGGCAACCCGGCCAACACCAACGCGCTGATCGCCCAGCAGAACGCGCCGGATCTCGATCCGAAGTGCTTCACCGCGATGGTGCGCTTGGACCACAACCGTGCGCTGAGCCAGCTGGCCGAAAAGACCGGCGCGCACACGACCGACATCAAGAAGGTCACCATCTGGGGCAACCACAGCTCTACCCAGTATCCGGATCTGCACGAGACCACCGTCAAGGGCAAGCCGGCGCTGGAGCAGATCGAGCAGTCCTGGTACGAGAGCGATTTCATT
>CAJCJD010000083.1 GCA_903970555.1 Vulcanimicrobiota bacterium | reverse complement strand
ACCGTACTTGTCCGTGGCCGATTTCGAGGCGTTCGTGACGGACTACCTGGTCTTTGCCCATGCGTACCTGGAGCAGATCCCCGCCATGTCCAAGCGCCTGCTACGGCTCAAGCGCTCGCCGTCGCTTTTTACGAGGGTGGGCGTGAATGGTGGGCCGTGTTGGTTCGTGCCCTACACGGGCGAGGCCTTCCAGTTCGAGAATCCCGTGTGCCAGCTACTGGCGCCCGATGTGAGTCAGGAAATCTACGGTGTGCCGGAATATCTCAGTGCGTTGCACGCGGCGCAGCTCAACAAATCGGCCACGTTGTTCCGGCGCAAGTATTACGACAACGGTTCACATGCGGGCTTCATTCTCTATATGACGGATGCGGCCCAACAGTCCGCCGACATCGATGCGCTGCGCGATGCGCTGAAAAACTCCAAGGGGCCGGGCAATTTCCGCAACCTGTTTATGTATGCGCCGAACGGCAAGAAGGATGGCCTGCAGCTTATTCCGATCAGCGAGGTGGCAGCGAAGGACGACTTTGCATCGATCAAGAATACGAGCCGAGATGACATCCTGGCCGCGCATCGTGTCCCGCCGCAGTTGCTTGGCATGATCCCTACCAATGCGGGCGGTTTTGGCGATGTGGAGAAAGCTAAGCTTGTGTTTATGGAGAATGAGGTAGCCCCTATTCAGGCAAAGATGTTGGGTCTGAATAGGGCGTTGGGAATTGACGCCTTTCGGTTCAAAACTTTCAGTGCCGGCGGATCATCCAGCTAAAGAGCTTTTTCGCGAGCGAGGTTGTGTTGGAGATAGTCCAGTACGAGCTGTTAGAACTCAAAGTAGCGGGTTGGATCGTTGGGACTTACAACAATGATTTTGTCCCAGCCCGCAGGGCGCTTGGCGTAGGTAGTAAGAAACTGCTGTTTGTCGAAATCATCGAGGCCAAGGCCTATGTGATCAACGAGTGCAAGCCACCATTCGCTATACCTACTCCTATATTCAGCGATTTTCTTCAGCTTCTCGTCCGAACAATGCTCAATGTTTTTGATCATTTCCGCAACGATGAAGCCTCCGGATTGACGGTCACTTCTACCGCCCATTAGATAGTACGTTTGATGAGCTTTCGAGGCTTTAAACACTTCCAACTCAAAGCCGTCCGTCGAGTAAATGCTGCCACCGGTTTTAGTGGCTCTTTGTTGGAAGGCAACTAGAGCCGATCTGATTTTTGGTTCAATCTCTTTCCATAGTTTCAATGGGCGACTGAACCGGATAAAGACGAACCAGCTTTCGCCAGTGGCAGCGCCGAGCGACTTCGCGAGGTTCTCCACCCTTTGCCAAAGGGGTATGGCGGCTTCTTCAAGTCCGCGCATCCCATTGCCTGAATCGAAATTTTGGTTAAGGCGTCGCACTTCTACGGCAACGCGGCTATCTGCCAGAAAATCTGGAGGCACATTCCCGTCTGGCTCATACACGACGTTAGTAAACCCGATGTGGTGCAAAAGGTCGTTGACGATCTTCTCGGACGTATCCATTCAGTATTAGCCCTTAAATGTGTCGAAAGTGGGTCGCTGAGAATTGCGTTACCCTAAATCGTCGGTTGCCTTGACCACAATCGCTAGACGCAGCCTGGTGAATTCTTCTGTGCCAAGAATTATGCGTAACTGTTGGATCACTTTTGTGGCGGCTCTTTCATCTGTTAACTGTTCATTGTTCCATTCGGCTAGGCCGATGACTTGCGCGAACGTGCGATACATCGCCGTTAGCTTTCCTTGGCGGTCCTCCGCATCCATGTTGTTATAGACGTATTCGGCACTTGCTCCAACTTCCCGTAGTGCACTCTCAAACCCTTCGAGTTTGGTGTCGATATCTTTTGTGAGCCACACCGCGAATTCTCGCCGAATGGCAAAAAGCTCTTGAGAGTGATCTAGAGCGAGATTGGTTGGGCCTTTACGAAAGAGTGTTACTAGCGATCGGTAAGTTTCCGCAGCATACCTCTCGCTAAATTCGACGTGCTTGTCGAATGCGACGCCAGCCATGTGAGAGGTGGCGGCGAGCGAAAAGTTGTTTTGTATCGCCAATTTCATTAGCTCGCGCTGGTACGCCGCTTCGTTGAGAGCGATTCGTATCAACAATCCAACAAGGGATCCAACAAGCGGTAGTGCCGCAAACTGCTGGATGTACTCGCCCTGGGGTAGGATCAAATAAGCGAGCAATGAGGCCGCGAAAAGAGCAGCCCAGTGGTATGGGTTTGATCTCAATATCTGCTTATTCATGTACTCGCGCTTTACTTTGTTTCCGCAGACATGGGCACTCTCGCTAGCCAGCAGAATGTCAGCGCCACACAAACCGCGAGGATGGCGCCAAATAGAGTGCCTAGTGCGAATGTCTCCACATTAAGGGTGCTGTTTTTGCCGAGCTTCTGAATCAACCAAGTACCGATTGCGCCACAACACGCTGCCCCAGTGCATACGGTAGGTATTGAGAGGCGAAAATTCCGTTGCAACCAATAGATGTATGGCATTCCGAGAAGCCAGGTTACGAGATAGCTCACAGGCAAAACGAATACAAGGGCCGCAGCAATGCCGGCAGGCCAATCGTGGGTGCCGATCACCCATCCATCTTTCGCCACGCTTAACGCGAATACGAAGACATTAAATGCAATGGGTGCGGCTAGCGGAGCAATTAATCCGCCTATCCAAATGGAGCGCATCATTAGTGCGCCTCATCGATGTTCTTTTGATTTTGATCAGTCCACACGTTGTTCATCAAGACATCAGAGGCTTGCCCAAGGTCTTGTTTCAGAGCAGTGCCTTCGCCGTAGCTAACGGCGTTACCCTGCGCAACGCCGCGAAGTACATAACCAGGCGATAGCGTGTGCGAATCTTCGGTCACATTCATCTCCCAAGTATTTCCTTTGGCGTCTTGGAACGTGTAGCTCTTGACACTTGAATCCCCTAAACCCACTGCGGCCGACGCGCTTGCCAGCACAGCACGAGCCCCGCTTGATGGAGCGGCACTGTTGGGCGTTCCCTGCGGAGTCGCGGGACTACCATTGGCGTTGGGAACTGGATCTTGGGCGATGGCTTTGGCGACGCTTTGTTCTGACTTATTCCCGATGGGCGTCTCGTAGATGTACGCATGGTGGCCGGTGCTGGAGGAATCCATTTTGTCCGGCCAATTTGAGGGCGCAGGAAGCGGCGGCGTCGAAGGTAGATAACTTAATGGCTTCCCGTTGATCGTAGGCGTACAGGTAAATGTGCTGCCTGATCGCGTGCAATCCTTGCCATTAGGATCTTGATTGATGATGGGGTTGTTATTGGCGTAAGCGTAACGATTGAACGTGGCCGCGTTACCCGCTGTCGGCGCGGTTGGATCGACGCTCAGGAAATGCCCGGTCGCAGGATCGTAGTACCGAGCCTGCATGTAGACGAGATTCGTCTCCGGGTCGTTCACATGCCCCGTGTATCCGGGCCCATTGGGCGGTGTACCCAACGCCGACGTCCCGTAGGGCGCGTAATCGAAGGTCTTTGTGATGTTGCCGTTGGCGTCTGCCTCCGCAAGAGGTGTGCCCTGCGGATCGGTATAGACGTATGTGACTGTCCCTTGTTGTTGCGCGTGCAAGACGCCGCAAGTGACCAGAGCAAAAAAGCAAGTCAAACACTTACGCGTGAGCTGACGATCTTCGCGAGCAGCCATGTCCATCCCCCAAATTGTCCCCTAGCGTGTTGTCAGGTTAGCGCAAATGGGAGCAACTTATATTGATTGTGGACAGCTAGGGTCGTGATAGAACGCGCGCACCATAGTGTCCTTGAACTGTTGCGGCGATAGGCTCGCGTATTCCGGGCTTTCGTACAGAGAATGCAAGAAATTGCTCTCTACCTCTGCGTATGTATTTCCTACATTGCTTCCGTATTCTCGCGTCAGCTTTTCGGCCGTAACCTGCACGCTTTTCTCTTGTTGATCGAAAGAGGCGCCTTGTCGCTTGGCATCGTATTCTTTGATAGATACATTGACGATCATTTCTGCTAAGCCGCACCTGGGCAATGTTCCATGCGTTTGCGCATTGACCCGACCGCACAACGGTGAGAGTGCCAGCGTAAGCATCAATGCTACAAATCTAGTCTTCAAGATATGGTTTCCCTTCCATGAAAATGTGGTGCTTCTTGCTCACCCCCTATTAGGGTTGAGCCGTGTTCGGGACCACCTGAAACTCAACGTATCGATTTCTAGCCCGTCCACTTGGTATTGCGTTGTTGGCCACGGGCTCATCACTGCCATGCCCTTCAGGCGACAATAGGCGGCTTCGCGGAACACCGCTGGCAACCATCCAGTTGTAAACCAATTGCGCTCGACGCAGAGACAGATCTGCACAGTCGTGACCAGTGCACTCGTTGCTGTCTGTATGGCCCACAATCTTGACCTTGTAGGGCTCTTTCAATGAATTGATGGCATTGGCATCATTTTTGAGCACCTGCAATGACTCACTGGAATCAACCACTGACTGATCAATGGTGCTCTGTGTTGAAGGCAATTTTTCATTAAAAAAAACTGCGTCAATTGAGAAGTCTGTCGAAAAAGCCCGTTGACACGGCACACAAGCAAACACTGCAACGAGCAGGGTTAACCAAATAGCTGTCTTTGTGCCGCCGAACGTCATGTGCTTGCTCATCTCAATCAGTGCCCAGTATCTACGCTGGTGGACCACGCTGCTCGGTTCTGGATCGCGTTGTAATTGATGCCGCCGCCGTAGGTCCAAATATTGCCCAAGCCGCTAATTTCTGGATACTGCTCTGCTTGGTCAAAATACGCCTGACTGGTATAGGCATTGACTTCCGAATCCATCGTGGGAATTGGATACCCCGTGGCATCCCCCTCGATGTCATCGACCAAATGCTGACCTTCATGGGCAATTGTTGCGCCCCACTGATTGGCTTCGTTTCCTGGATCGAGCAGTTTGCTACTGTCCAGAGTGATCGACTCACATCCACTCTTATTTTTGCCCGTGCTGCCCTTCACGCCTGGTTGAAGGGATGCAAAGTTGATCAACACATTCGGATCACCTTCAGCGCCATATGCGGCCACGATATTGGCTAAATCTTGCTGCATATACGGGGCGATGTCGCTGCTCGTCGATGCGTTTTGCAACTGCTGCAAACCTTGGGCGAACGAATTGCATTGTGATGTGCTGCCATTGCACACCCACAGGCCAGTTGCATCGTAATTTTGCAGCGGACTATTCGCCGCATAGACATACGGATTCAGGCCGCCACGCAACCCCATCGGATCGGTTTCTGTTTCGCGGCCAGAGGATGAGTCATAGTCACGATGGGCGTTGTACAACAAGCCCGTTTCCGCATCAAAGTACTGACCCGGAAAGCGCAGGTTGTAGGTGTAACCGTTCGTGATGGGTGCGATTTCACCCCACGCATTTCCTTCGTAGGTCCAGGCCCACAAGATATTTCCACTGCTGTCCGTGATGGCGCGTGGCGTTCCCTGGTGGTCAGCTGTGACATAAGCGACGCTGGTGGTAGTTCCATTGATATCGATGTTGGCCACGGGAATATCGTCCATGTAGACGTATTCCCGATTAGTCGCGCCATATTCGCCCACCAGATGGCTGCCCATGTCGTAGTTATAGACCGTCGTCGCGCCCCCCGTTGTCTTTTGAACACGCTCACCCGCTGCGTTGTAGAGATAGGTGGCCACTGTGCTTTGATTGACTTGCGCCACTGACATGCGATTGCGCTGGTTGAAGCCAAAGCCGTAGATGCTACCTGCTTGCGTTATCGCTGTGGTGTTGCCATTGGCATCCACTGTTCGCGCGGCATTACCCGTCGATATCAGCTGGTGCGTGCCTGTGTTGTAGGCATAGTTGCCGGTGGCCAACCCATTGCCCGATTTCGAGAGGCGATCGCCTGCTTGGTTGTAGGTTGCACTCTCAAAAATGCTGCCGTTGGCCTCAGTGATGGTTGTGAGGCGGTAGAGCGGATCGTAGGCATAACTTTCGGTGGCAGGGTTTGCGCCTGGTGCCGTGCCCATGGCGGTAACATTGCCCATTGCGTCGCGTGCAACATGCAACGCAAACGCAGGGCTGGTCAGATCGGTCAAGCGGTAGTTGGCATCATAGGTCCGGGCGACGGTTTGGCCACTGCCCAAGGTGTAGCTCGTCACAGGACCGAAAGGCGCGTAGGTGACGTTGCTCACAACGGTCGTGGTGCCGCTGTTGGTTGTGACCGACACACCACTAATTCGCCCATCGCCATCGCGGCTGTAATTCACTTGATTGCCACTGGGGTGAGTTATGGCCAACAGTCGCCCCGCAGCACTACGCGTGTAGGTCGTGGTGTAGGTCGAACCGTTCACGATTTGCATTTTTTGAATCACCAAGCCATTGCCGTTGTAACAGAGCACGGTGGTGACAGCGTTTTCGATCACGCGCGTCAAGCGCGTGATTGGATAGGAAACGGGGCAACCTGTTATGGCGTTGGACTCGTCATATTTGTAGGTGACGTTTTGGGTGCTATCGGCATAGCTGGCAGTGCTGCGCCGATTCATCACGTCATAGGTGTACGTGACCGTGTTGCCTTTGGCATCAAGAGCAGTGAGCACATCTCCTGCCGCATCAAAAGTCAGCGATCTTGTTCCACTGTCCGCACTGGTAGTGCTGGTCGGATCTGATAATCCGTCGTATTGATACGTCGTGTTGAAGCCGCTGGGATCGGTCACTTGAGTGACTCGATTCAGAGCGTCATAGGCGTAGGTTGTAGTGGTATTGGCAGTCTGCGCTGCGAGTGGCGCTGTAAATATTGCGAGTGTCAATGACATCGCTGTCCATGCAATCTTATTCATGAGTTCCATCTCCGCTCTATAGCTGGCCGCACCGACCTTCTTGCTAGTGAAGTCCATGTCCCGCCCCCGGATGTCCATGCGCGATCAATGTTCTCTCACGGGAATGTGATGATTATGTGAATGTCGAGATTTGCCGCGACTCGTAGCCTCTGTTGCGCAGAAGGGCGGGGATAGGGCAGGGCAGAATTTGCCGTCAGTGTCACCGTCAGGCGCTTTGGCTCGGCGCGCGCGGTCGTCCCCCCTCCTCGCCTGCGCGCTTTCCCCCTCGCTTTTGATGCAGCCGACGCATCCGGTGTCAGTCGCGATATGCAGCGCTTCGGGTTGGCTGCGGGGCGGCGTGTTCGTGACGCGGATTGATGCAGCAGGATGGCTTTTTGAGCGAGGGCGATCAATGCCCACACCGATTTCGGTTCCGAAGAAGGTAATTAAGGTAACCGAGAAGCCTAAAAGGGACCTAAGCCATTGGTTGTTTGGGGAAAAGATGGGTTACTGCGAAAGGTAATCTCAAGGTAATAAAAATCACCCGTCCCTACAAGTCTTTGAATATAAAAGGATGTATCAACTCAAAAAATTACCTTTTAGAAAGGTAATCAGATTACCCAAAATTACCTTTTGATTACCTTTATCGATTCTTCCTAACTCTATGACCACGCTGGCAAAACAGGCTGCTTTGCCAGCGTGATTACCAAAATTACCCTTTTCCGACGACGCCATCCATTGGGGCACCATATAAAGGTGGACCGCCGCTATCGCTCGTAGCTTTCTGCAGTTCCACCTTCTCCACTACCGTTGCCACCTCGTCCAGTTGTGCATTGATGGCTCGCGTCTGCGTTGCCATCAAGGTGTACATATGGTCGGCATCAACCAAGCCTCCGCGAAGGCCGCTGGTCATGCCTGCGACTAAACTTTCCAACGCGGCGACATGGTGCTGAGCGTGGGCAATCAATGTGAGAAGTGTTGCTGCTGTAGTCATTCTAGTTATCCCTTGTGTTCCTTCGTACAAGATCGCGGCGATGTCAGATTCACGCAAGGGGTCTAACAACAGATGCATGGCCGCTCTCGAGCAGCGGGATAGAAGTTGACGGTATCCAGCTCATGCTCGCTGGCCGGCCTTTCGATGAAATGAAACTATGCTTGCACCATTCCGCAACTCGTCTAGGTAGTTGGCCCACGCTTGCATCATGCGTTTCCGCTCTTCTAAATAATGCGCGGCATGTGTGTAGGCGGCGCGGACTTTGTTTAATTCTGCATGTGCTAACTGACGCTCGATTGCGTCTGGATTCCAGCCCAACTCATTTAGTCGGGAGGCGGCCATGCTCCGAAAGCCGTGGCCGGTCATTTCATCCTTCGCATAGCCCAAGCGTCTTAGTGCGGCATTCACAGTATTTTCGGACATTGGCCTAGTGAGAGTGCGAATGCTCGGAAAAACGTAGCGGCCAATTCCGGTGAGTCCATGAAGCTCGCCAAGAATGCCTACTGCTTGAGTAGATAAGGGCACCACATGCGGCGCTTTCATCTTCATACGTTCGCCTGGAATGCGCCAAACTGCACCTTCCAGATCGATCTCTTGCCACTCAGCTTTGCGTAGCTCACCCGGTCGAACGAATACGAGTGGTGCTAGCCTCAATGCACACAAGGTTACGAACTGGCCGCTGAAGGCATCGATGGCTCGTAACAACTCGCCTATTCGAACTGGCTCCGTAATCGTGGCGCGATGTGTAGGTTTCGGGGTCGTGAATAGGCCACGCAAGCTCGCGGTGATATCGGCTTGCGCGCGGCCTTCTAGCATCGCCCACCGAAAAACTTGCCCGGCTGTGATTTTTACACGGCTCGCGGTTTCGCGCTTTCCGGCATCTTCCGCCTTTTTCAAAACATCTCGCAGCTCAAGCGGTGTGATTTCAGCAATGGGACGGTGACCAATATAAGGAAACAAATAAGATTCAAGGCGCCACCGATCTTTGTTGGCTGTGGTCGTGGCTGTTTCGCCGCGTGCTGATCGCCAAGCCATCCAATCGCATGCGACTCTCTTAAAGGTGTCCACGACCATGATGCCTTGCTGTGCCTTTTCTTCCTTGGCGGCCCTTTTTGCTTCACCTGGATCAATGTCATTTGCAATTAACCTGCGCGCCTGCTCTCGACGTTCTCGGGCGTCTGCTAGCGAAATTGCGGGGTATACGCCAAATGAAAGTAACTTCTCCTTTCCTGCATGCCGGTATTTCATTCTCCAGTAGCGGGCGCCATTCGGTTTGATCAATAAGTACAGGCCGCCGCTGTCAGAGAGTTTGTAGGCTTTGTCGATTGGTTTGGCTTTACGTATAGCTGTGTCAGTAAGCATGAGAGATATCCGAGGCAGGATCGCTCTGATACCCGGCATGGGGGGGGGGTATCAGCAAATTCTTGCGGAGCCTAGCCTGGACAAGTACCCCCGTAAATACCCCCATCGACGGGAGCTTGAGCGGTACGGGATGAGATTTCCTGAGACTCTACAAACACAAAAAAGCCCGCTTTATGCGGGCTTTTTTGTGTTTTTGAGATGTGCTGCTACTAGCTGAAACGTGCAATTGGTACCGGTGATAGGACTCGAACCTACACGACATCGCTGCCAGTGGATTTTGAGTCCACCGCGTCTACCATTCCGCCACACCGGCAGGGAACGAACGCCTATTATGCCGGGTTCAATTCACCGGGTCGAGACTTAGCTTGCGATCGGAGCGCTCATAGCCGTGATCCTGGCCTTTGGGCTGGAACACGGCGCAGTGGGTCATGTTGCCGGAGTAGATGTGCAGGCTCACGGCGACCGTATCGTCGCTGGGGTTGCGGATGGTGTGGTACTCGTGGGGCGGGATCAGGCTGCCGGCGGAACCGGGGCCGGCCTGGATCGAGCCGACGGGCTGGAATTGGCACAGGTCGCCTTTGTCCGCCAACCGCTCGTACTGCACCACTTCCAGTGCGCCGCTCCATACGCCTTCGACGCACCACATGCCGCAGTGGTCGTGGATGGGGGTGCCCTGGCCGGGGCCCCAGGTCATGGCCACCACGCAGTAGCCGTGGTCGTCGCTGTGGTACAGCTCGCGGCGGGCATAGCGATTCTCGGCGGTTTCGAACACGCACTCCGGGAGAATGATTTCCTTGCTGCGGATCAGCTTGCACAAGCTATCGCGCAGGCTATCGGTGATGGCGGGCGTGGAGTTTTTGGCAACCGCTTCGTCGATCGCGTCGATCAACTTCTGGCAGCCGGGAAATTCTGTGGTGAGCATGGTGATCTCGGGTCATTCCGGGTTGCAGAGAACCCATAGTGGACATCAAATCGGCTGAAGCCTGGATAAGGCTTCTCTGCTAGCCTTTGTCGATCGGTGCCTGATCCAGCCCGAAGGGGGCGTCCATGGGTGCAATGGTGATTGTAGCTTACCGCCCCAAGGCGGGGTTCGAAGTCGAGCTGGAGGCGCTGGTTCGTGAGCACGTGCCTTGCCTGCGGGCGTTGGGACTGGTCACCGAGCGCCCGGCCCAGGCCATGCGTGCCAAAGACGGCACGATCGTAGAAGTTTTCGAATGGCAGGACGGCGCCATCGAAGCCGCCCATTCGAGCCCGCGGGTGGTGGAGTTGTGGGAACGTTTCGGTGCCGCCTGCACGTACGTGCCCTTGCGCGAATTGGCCGAGGCGGAGACGCTGTTCGCGCAGTTCGAGCCGATGGTGATTTAAAGGCGCGTGAGAAAGCCGCCGATCGCGCGGCTGTAATTTTCGATATCCACCAGAAACGCATCGTGGCCCTGCGGTGAATTCAGCGCCACGAATTCCACCTGCGCACCGGCGGCTTTAAGCCCTTCGGCGATCTGCTCCTGCTGCTCCAACGGAAACAGGATGTCGGTGCTGACACCGATCACCAGCGCCTGCTCGATATGAATGCGCTTGAGACCTTCCAGCACGCTGCCCTGACCGTATTCGGCGATATCGAACCAGTCGCTAGCGCGCGAGAGGTACAGATAGCTGTTCGGATCGAAGGTGCGCACGAAGCGTTGCGCGTGGCCTTCGAGGTACGACTCGACCTGGAATTCAAAACCGAAGGGCTGCTGACCCTCGCGTTGTTCCGGGTCGAGTCGGATGCGTGCGAAGCGGCCGTTCCATTCCATCGCCGAGCGATAGGTGATGACGCCGAGCTTGCGCGCGATGCTCATGCCGATATCGGGGTACTGCTCGTTGTCGTACTGGCCGTTATTCCAGTGCGGATCGAGTCGAATCGCCTCGCGTTGCAGCGAGCGAATGGCGATGGCGAACGGTTGCGCCTGCGGGGCTGTATCCACACTGATATGCGCGCGCACGCTGCCGGGATGCAGCAGCATGTAGGCCAGCGCACTCATGCCGCCCATTGAGCAACCAATCAGGCAGGCAAGCTTTTCGATGCCCAGGCTCGCCACCATCGCGTGCGTCGCGTTGGCCACATCTTCCAGTGAGAGATCGGGAAAGCTGAGGCGATACGGCTCGCCGGTAGCCGGATCGATCGATGCAGGGCAGGTGGAGCCCTTGTCGCTACCGAGCGAATTCACGCAGATCACATACCAATGCGTGGAATCGATGGCCTTGCCTGGGCCGAGCAGGTCTTCCCACCAGCCCGGCGTAGCATCGACCGAGTTGGAAGCGGCGTGAGCACTGGGAGACAGGCCAGTAAAGATCAGCACAGCGTTGTCGCGCGCAGCGTTCAGCGTGCCCCAGGTTTCGTAAGCGACGTGTGCGCCGTGCAACGCACCTCCGCGCTTCATCGCGAACGGCGAAGGCAGCTTGAAATACTGGCGTGCATCGCTCATTACCGATCCTTAGTCGTGCACTTTGTCGATCAGGATACTGATCGGCGTCTTGCTATGGACGTCAACCACGCCGCCATTACCTTCCAGGTCCCCGGCTTGGGCGACGGCTTCGCCACTATGACTGATACGCGCGCCAACGAATACGCGCGGCACCGACGATAGCTTCATCGACGGCGTCATGCCCATCGCGTCGGTCAGCGTCACCGTGGTGGGTAATTGGCCGGCGTTGATCCGGGCGACCGCCAGCGGCATGGGCGGCCCGTGTTCGGCGCGAGCATAGACGAACAAGGTGTCGCCTGCGGCGAGTTTTGTCTTCAGCGTAGGTGCCACCGCAACGTTGACTTGCAAGGCAGCGCCGCTGGATGAAGCCGCGCTTGTGCTTGAAGCCGAAGCGGGCGCGCCGCCGGCGCGTGCATCCGCCAGTGCGATCTGTTGCGCGACGGCCTGGGCAACAGTCGATCCCGGCTGTAGCTGGGGCTGCAACAATCGCCAGGTCGCCGCGGCATCGGCAAATTGGCCTTGCTGAAAATCGCTGATGCCCAGCAGCCACAGCCCACGTTGATTGTCCGGTTGCAGCTTCACTGCCTGTTGCAGCAGGTCGCGCGCGCGGCCCTCGATATGATGATCCGGCCGTGCAGTCGAATCAGCCTGGGCCCAGCCGACCATCGCATTCGTATCGTTCGGTGTCAGCTGCAGCACGTGATCGAAAGCATCGCGCGCTTCATCCGGCTGCTGCATTTCGGTGGCGGCTTGCGCCAGCAACATCCAACCTTGTGAGTCCTTAGGGTTGCTCGCCAGATGGGCGCGCAGCTCGTCCAGCGCCTTGTTGATATCCATCCCGGCTTGCGCAGGCGTGGACACTCCGTTGAGCGTCGTGGGCATGCCCACTTTCAAGTACAGACCCGCGGTGACCAGTGGAATGGTCACCACCAGGAACAGCATCAGCGCGAAGATGCCGCGCGGACGGCCCGCTTGCCGACCATGGCGGAGCAGGGGCAGCAACAGCAGCGCAAGCGCCACAGCGATCATCACTGCGGCGGTGATGTAGAAAACGGATTTCACCAATCGTCCCCATTGTCGGTCGGTGCAGCGGGCGTACCGGTGCGGCCGCGTTTGCGTATCGTGTAGCCCACGACCATGCCGCCTGCGATCAGAATCAGCAGCGGCCCGAACCACAGTAGCCACGTACGCGCATTGACCGGTGGGTCGTAAAGCACAAAGTCGGAATAGCGATCTACCAGGTATTGCTTGATCTCGGCATCGCTCTTGCCCTGCTGCATCAGCTCGAACACCTTGCGGCGCAGATCGCGCGCGAAATCGGCGTTGGAGTCGGCAAGGTCTTCGTCCTGACAAACGAGGCAGCGAAGTTCGCTGGTGAGGTGCTGAAAGCGCAATTCTTCCGCGTGATCGCGAAATGGCAGCGGATCGATCGCCTGCGCTGCTGCGATGCCGGTAAAGGCGATCAGCGCCAGCAGGGTCCAGGCGCGCAAAACCTTACCCATCACGGCGCTTCCTTCTGCAAGGCAGCGATGGCGGGCATCAGTTGTTGCGCGATCACATCCGGCGTCAGCGGGCCAATGCGCTTGTAGCGGATGACACCTTTCCCGTCGATCAGGAATGTTTCCGGTGCGCCATACACGCCGAAGTCGATGGCGGTATGGCCGGAAGGATCGGCAATCACCATGTCGTACGGATTGCCATGCTGCGCGAGCCATGCCTTGGCATCGTCCGCTTCGTCCTTGTAGTCGTAACCGATCACCGCAATACCAAGCTGCTTGGATTCGGCCATCAGTACGGGATGTTCTTCGCCACAAGCAAAACACCAACTGGCGAAGACATTCACCAGATACGGTTTGCCCAGCATCGAATCCTTGCTCACGATCTGCGCTGGATTATCCAGCTTGGGCAGCGC
>CAJCJD010000082.1 GCA_903970555.1 Vulcanimicrobiota bacterium | reverse complement strand
GGGTCCGCAAACTGCTGCAGGTCGCTCAAGGCGCGAATCCGATAGTCGCGGCCGCCAAGGCAGACCACAAGCTCGCGGGTGGTATAGCCCGGCATGGGCAGCTCCCGTGAGGGCTTCCTTTCGCGGGTTGCGAAACGGAGCATGAAGAAAGGGAGCGAAACGGCGGATGGCGCCAGGACGCGCTGATGGAACAGCTGCAGCCCCACTGTACGCCATTCGCTTCACGGCGCTCGATTTTCCTCTGCCAGGTCCGGCCGTCAGCCTCCGTTGGATCCAGGAGCGCGTAAAACCCACTATTGGCGCTCGTTATCGGCGTGTGTGATGTTGAGAACAGAGAATTTTGGACACTGTCATTCTTTGTACGCTAGCATCGTGTTGCGAGCGGTTCTACGTGAAGCGGATTGGGGACAAAGTCGAATGAATGCATCCGGGTCTTCCGGCAGTCTGGTATGCGTGGGCCTGGGCATGACGCTGGGCTCGCATATCAGCCCGCTGTCGCGCAGCCATATCGAGCAATCGGATGTGGTTTTTGCCGGCCTGTCCGACGGCATCGTCGAAATGTGGCTGGCGCGGATGCATCCGGATGTACGCAGCCTGCAGCCGTTCTATCGAGAGGGCAAGTCGCGCCTGAGGACGTACCGGCAGATGGTCGACGCGATTCTTGCCGAAGTGCGCGCGGGCAAAAAGGTCTGCGGCGTGTTTTACGGCCATCCCGGCGTATTCGCCTGGGCGCCGCACAAGTCGATCGAAATCGCGCGCAGCGAAGGCTATCCCGCGCATATGGAGCCGGGCATTTCGGCGGAAGACTGTCTCTACGCCGACCTCGGCATCGATCCGGGCACCTATGGCTGCCAGCATTTCGAGGCCGGCCAGATGCTGTTCTACAAGCGACGGATCGATCCCAGTGCTTATCTTGTGCTGTGGCAGGTGGGCCTGGCGGGCGACAAGTCGCTGACGCGTTTTTCCACCGGCGCAGCGTATCGGCAGGTGCTGGTGGATGTGCTGGCGCGCGATTATCCGCTCGAGCACGAGGTCATCATCTATCGGGCCGCCACGCTGCCGATCCAGCCACCGCGGATCGAGAAGGTCGCGTTGCGTACGTTGCCGCAGGCCGATATCGATGTGCCCGATACCATCGTCATTCCGCCGTGCCTGGCCATGCAGCCGGATATGGACATTCGCGCGCGGCTGGCCGCGCTCGATCAGGCCGAGGCGCGGGTTTCGGCGGCTTGATGTGGAAACAGATAAGTTCACGGGGTGGCGTGGGAAGCGTTTGAGACATCGATGAAAAGGACTTTTGCCGTGTCATTCGTTTCGGCGAGTCGAGCAGATTTTCGACGCTGGGAGGGCGGGAAAGCGGTGGCTTGTCGGCGAAGAAGCAGGTGAAGCCTGAATCCGGGGTAGAGTGCCGCCTTGCCGATGCGGCTTTCGGAAAGGCCAATGATGCAAGCGATGAGGCGAAACGGCATTGCGCTGTTTCAAGCCATCGTGCGGTGAATAATGGTGGCGCAAGGCTCCGACCTTACGTCCGACGTGGCGGGGAAAGCGGTCTTACGGTGCGTCTGGTCGTGGCTTAGATCGGGGCGCCATATCGAAGCAAGCAACTTGTCAGGGGGTGATGTAATGACGGACGTGATCGATTTTCTGGAAAAGATGGGGCAGGACGCACAGTGGCGTCACGCCTCGCAGGGCGAGGTAGAACAGGCGTTGACTGGCGCGGAAATCGCTCCGGCGTTGCAGAGGGCGATACTCGCCAAGGATAAGGCGCAGCTGGAAAAGCTGCTAGGTTTGGTTCCGCTATGTGCTCCTTATTTGCCAGGCAATGAGGATCAAGGGGAAGGCGACGAGGACGAAGAGACTCCATTGAGGGAGCCGGATGAGAAACCCGAACACAGCGGGCGCCAGGCCGAAATCTCCGCGGCCTAATCGATGTTTCTCTTTGGCAGACAGCGCCGGGCATGTCTTGCCGGCGCGCTATGGCTCGTGGCTTTGCAGATAGGCGCGGCCGCGGCGGCCGTGCCCACGATGGGAGATCCTGCGCCGCTGCTGCAGCAGGCGGACAGCCTCAAGACGTCGAACCATGCAGAGTTTCTGCAGCTTATGCAGCGGCTCGGCGCGGAGGCGACGAGATTGTCTTCGCAGCAGCAGCAGTATCTGCGTTACCTGCACGCCTGGGAGGTGGGTTATCGGGGCGACTACGAAACCGCTACGCCGCTGCTAAATGCGATCATTGAGCAATCCACCGATGCCACGCTGCGATTTCGTGCAGGTACGACCCTGGCGAATAACCTTGTCATCGGCTCCCGCTATGAGGAGGCGTTTGCGCGGATAAACCAGCTGCTGGATCAGTTGCCGCAGATTGCCGACAAGGATGCCCGCATACAGGCCTTGGGCGTCGCTTCGATGCTCTATAACGATGCGGGTCAATACGATCTCGGCTTGACCTATGCGAACCAGATGTTGCTGGAAAACCCGGTCGGTGATGGTGACTGTAAGGGCAGGCTCTTCCAGATTCAGTCGCTGTATGAGAGCGGCAAGTTTTCGACATTCGAGCAACAGTCACGCGAGGCGATAGATGCATGCAATAAAGCAGCAGAATTTCTCTTCGCCAATTTTGTACGTTTCCATGTAGCAAGTTTTGATATTCAACACGGTCAAGCGTCGGCGGCGATCGAGCTTTTGCATAAGCATTACGCCGAGGTCCACCGCATCGGTTACCCGGAGCTGACTTCAGACTTCGATGCGTTGCTCGCGCAGGCATACTGGAACGAGGGCAAGGTCGCGTTGGCGCAGCAGTATGCGCAGGCCGCCATCGATGGTGGGGTCAAGCACGAATTCACCAAGTCGCTGACCAGCGCCTATCAACTGCTTTACCTGATCAATAAAAAACAGGGTGATCTGGATGCGGCCCTGAGCTACCACGAAAAATATATGGCGGCCGACAAGGGCTATTTGAACGAGGTAAGCGCGAAAGCGCTGGCCTATCAGACCGTCACGCAGCAGGTGCTCGCGAAAAAGCTGCAAATCGACACGTTGAACAAGCAGAATCAGATACTGCAGCTGCAGCAGGCGCTGAGCACCAAGGCGATGGAGACCAACCGGCTTTACATCGTTCTGCTGCTGACCGTTCTGGCGTCGATCGCGCTATGGGCTTACCGAATCAAGCGGTCGCAGATGAGCTTCATGAAGCTGGCGCGGCGTGATGGATTGACCGGCATTTTCAACCGCCAGCATTTTGTCGCCATGGCCGAACAGCAGCTGAAATACTGCCAAAAGTCGACTCGCGTGGCCGGGCTGATCGTGATCGAT
>CAJCJD010000081.1 GCA_903970555.1 Vulcanimicrobiota bacterium | reverse complement strand
CGGATGCCATTGATGTTGAACGTGGCGACGGTGAGTGTTTTCATTTTTGAAGATCCACCTCCCTGCGCCTGAGGATGTAGTCGAGGCCTCCTTCGCGATACCAGCGATATCCATAGGGCTCGAGCAGTACGCAGTGTTTGCCATGCTCGTCGGCCTCGCTATGGTCGTCCGAAAGCAGGTTGGTCATGGTTGCATAGTCGTTCGCCGCGAAACGGATCTCGCGCGGCGCATCGGAGGTGTTGTGCACGATGCGCACGGCATTGCCGCGCCAGCGATATACCAGCATCAGGATGGCCGGGTCGGCCAGTGGCTCGATGTCGAAATCGCCCCAGCTGATCTCGGGAATTTCCTTACGCATGCGAATAACCCGTTCCATCCAGTTCAACAGTGAGCCGGGGTTCCGTCGCTGCTCGGCCACGTTTACATGCTGGAACCCATAGGGCCCTTTCGATATCACCGGAGACACCGGCCGCTTCGCATCGGTGAATCCGCCGAAGGCTTCGGTGGACCACTGCATGGGCGTGCGTGCGCAGTTGCGCTCGGGCAGGGCGAGGTTATCGCCCATACCGATTTCGTCGCCGTAGCGCAGCACCGGGGTTCCCGGCAGTGTCAGCATCAGGCTGTAGGCCAGTTCCAGCCGGCGACGGTCGTTCTGCAGCATCGGCGCCAGCCGGCGGCGAATGCCGCGGTCGTAAAGCTGCATATCCTTGTCAGGGCCGAATGCCGCGAATACTTTCTCCCGCTGGGTCTTGGTCAGTCGGCCGAGGTCGAGCTCATCGTGGTTACGCAGGAACATCGCCCACTGGCCCGACGCAGGGCGCGGCTTGGTCTGCTCGAGCGATTTGGCCAATGGCCTTGTGTCCGACGCGGCGAGCGCGAAAAAAAGATGCTGGTTCACGTTGAAGTTGAACATCATCTGCAAGCGTTCGCCGTCGTCGCCGAAGTAGTGCAGGTCGTCCTTCGGCAAAATATTCGCCTCACCAAGAATGATCGCGTCGCCCTGGCGCCACTGCAGCAGTTCGCGGAAGGTGCGCAGCATGTCGAACTGCTCCGCGGGGCGCTTCACATCCGCGCCTTTCTTCGCAATAACGAAAGGCACGGCATCCATGCGAAACCCCGATACACCGAGCTGAGTCCAGAACCCCATGATCTTCAGGATTTCCGCCTGCACATACGGGTTGGCGGTGTTCAGGTCGGGCTGGAATTCGTAGAAACGATGGAAGTACCACGCGCCGGCCTTCGTGTCGTGTGTCCATGTGGATTTCTGCACACCGGGAAAAACCACGCCATCGTCCGCGTTCGCCGGTCGCTTGTCCGCCCACACGTACCAGTCGCGGTATCGTGAGGTCGGATCCTTGCGCGCCTGCTGGAACCAGGGATGTTTGTCGGAGGTGTGGTTCACCACCAGGTCGATCAGTACGCGCATCCCACGCTGCTTGGCCGCGTGCGTGAATTCCACGAAATCGCCCAGCGTGCCGAAACGTGGATCCACGTTGTAGTAGTCGCTGACGTCGTAGCCGTCGTCCCGGCCGGGCGAAGGCTGGAAGGGCATCAGCCACACCGTGGTGATGCCCAGGCCTTGCAGGTAGTCGAGGCGGCGCGCAAGGCCCTGGAAATCGCCGATACCGTCGCCGTTGGAGTCCTGGAAGGTCTCCACCGAGAGGCAGTAGACCACGGCATTCTTGTACCAGAGATCGTTGATCATGAGTGTCTCCCGGTGGGTGGGTCATCGTGTCGCGAAGGATGTGAAGCCGATGGCGTGACCGAACCTACACACGAGCGTGGGCACCGTAGGGGTTTAGCCGTGGACTGGGTTATGACCGGCAAGCTGTGGTGGCGCGATGGCGTCGTGTATCAGGTCTATCCGCGCTCTTTCGCCGACAGCAATGGCGACGGCATCGGTGACCTCGCCGGCATCACCGCCAAACTGGATTACCTGGCGTGGCTGGGCGTGGATGCACTCTGGATATCGCCGATCTACCCTTCGCCGATGGCCGATTTCGGCTACGACGTCAGCGATTACTGCAACATCGATCCGATGTTCGGCAACCTCGTCGAATTCGATCGGCTCGTCGCCGAGGCGCATTTGCGTGGATTGAAGGTCATTCTCGACTTCGTACCGAACCATACCTCCGACGAGCACCCCTGGTTCGTTGATAGTCGAAGCTCGCGTACGAGCGCCCATCGCGACTGGTACCTCTGGCACGATCCGGCGCCCGACGGTGGCCCGCCGAACAACTGGTTGAGCAATTTCGGCGGCAGCGCATGGACGATGGATAACACCACGGGGCAGTATTATTGCCATCTGTTCCTGGACAAGCAGCCCGACCTGAACTGGCGCAACCCGGCGGTGCGCGCGGCGATGTATGAATCGATGCGGTTCTGGCTTCGTCGCGGCGTTGATGGCTTCCGCGTCGATGTGATCTACCACTTGCTCAAAGACGACCTTTTTCGCGACAACCCGATCAATCCCGCGTATCGCGAAGGCATCGACCAGGCATCGAACCGACTCGATCCGCTCTACACCGCCGACCTTCCGGAAGTTCAGGATATCGTTGCGCAGATGCGCGCGGTGGTAGACGAGTTCGATCAGCGCGTGTTGATCGGGGAAATCTATCTTCCTCTACACCGGATGATGGCGTATTACGGTGCACACCTCGATGGCGCCAACCTGCCGTTCAATTTCCTGCTCATCGGCGCATCGTGGAACGCGCCGGACCTGGCGCGGATCGTTCGCGAGTACGAAGCGGCGCTTCCGGCAGGCGGCTGGCCGAACTGGGTTCTCGGGAATCACGACAAGCCGCGTATCGCCAGCCGCATAGGCCAGGCGCAGGCACGCGTGGCCGCCGTGTTGCTGCTGACGCTTCGCGGTACGCCCACCATGTACTACGGCGACGAGATCGGCATGCAGGACGTGGTTATCCCGGCCGGTGAGGTGCAGGATCCGTTCGAGCGGAACGAGCCAGGCAAAGGGCTCGGGCGCGATCCGCAACGTACGCCAATGCGCTGGGATGGCCATGCGGGTGCGGGCTTTACCTCCGGCCAGCCGTGGCTGCGTCTTGGCCCGGATGTAGACACGTTGAACGTGTCGACCGAGGCTGGCAACGAAAGCTCATTGCTTACGCTGTACCGACGCTTGCTGGCGTTGAGACGGGGAAGTGACGCGCTGACCGGAGGTCGCTTCGCACACGTCGATCTGGCACAGGCGATCGAGCCGTTCAGCAAAGCTTTTGGTGAAGCCGGGCGGCATGTGCTG
>CAJCJD010000080.1 GCA_903970555.1 Vulcanimicrobiota bacterium | reverse complement strand
CCGTCGCCATCCCATGGCGATCAATCTGCTGGCGGGCGGCGCCGCGTTCCTGGCCTATGCGTCGATGTACGCCTTCCGCAAACCGTTTACGGCCGCGTCGTTCGAAGGCATGCACCTGGCCGGCGTCGACTACAAAGTGTGGCTGGTGATCGCGCAGGTGATGGGCTACATGCTCAGCAAAGTGCGCGGCATTACCTGGATTGCGGAAATCCAGCGCGCGCGTCGCGCACGAACGCTGGCGGGATTGATCGGCTTTTCATGGATCGCGCTGCTCGGCTTCGCGTTGGTTCCGGCACCCTGGAACATTCCATTCCTGTTTCTCAACGGCTTGCCGCTGGGCATGGTGTGGGGCGTGATCTTCGGCTATCTCGAAGGCCGTCGCGGCACCGAGCTGATGGGTGCATGCATGTGCGCCAGCTTTATCGTGGGTTCGGGCGTGGTGAAATCGGTGGGCATGTGGCTGATGGTTCGCTGGCATGTCAGCGAGTTCTGGATGCCTTTCGCCACCGGCATGGTGTTCATTGCACCGTTATGCCTGGCGACATGGGTGCTGGAACATTTACCCCCACCCGACGCATCGGACATCGCCGCGCGCAATGCACGCATGCCGATGGATGCCGCCACGCGACGTGCATTTCTCGCTCGCTTCCTGCCTGGCATCGCCATGATCGTGGTGGCTTACGTCGCACTGACGGTGACGCGCGATTTTCGTGACAACTTCGCGGCGGAAATCTGGAGTGACTTGGGTCGCGGCGGCGATGCATCCGTCTTCACCGAGACAGAAGTGCCGATCGCGATTGCGGTGTTGATCATCACCGCGCTCACCGTGGTGGTGCGCGATAACCTCAAAGCGCTGATGCTCAACCATGTGCTGATCTTCGGCGGCTTCACCATCGCCGTGTTCGCCACGTGGCTGCATAACCACGCGATGATCGATCCGGTCGGTTGGGTCGGCTTGAGCGGCTTTGGCTTGTACATGGCCTATGTGCCCTACAACGCCACCTTCTTCGAACGCATGCTGGCGACGTTTCGCGTTAGCGGCAACGTGGGATTCATCATGTATATCGCCGATAGCAGCGGCTATATGGGCAGTGTCGCGGTGATCCTGGTGAAGGAATTCGGCGGCATGCATCTGTCGTGGGCATCGTTCTACGCCGACACGGTGATGACTCTTTCCGGCATCGGCATGGCGATTACGCTGGTGTCAGCGCTGTATTTCCACGGGAAAGCACGACGCGCGCGCGCTCCTGCCGGCGTACCTATCACTGCGTGAATATGCGCTTCAATACGGCAACTGCTTAGACGTTCTTTTCCGGCGGCAGGTTTATCGCCATCGTCGATGGAACATCCAAATGCCGTATCGACGGCACCGTAGCCATGAAATCGCTGCGCAAGGGCGGCACGATGCGCAGTCGTGGCACAAGCCTGACAACCTCTCCAACTTTGGGCGGCAGGCGGGTTTCGGGCGGCTCTTTGACGTTCATGCAACTCCGACAGCACGCAGGCGTGGACCTGCGTTCATGAGCAAGACAAAACACCCCGCACCCCAAGGGTTTCGGGACGGCTCAGAGGCGAGGACTGCCAGTCGCGGGCTGAGATGCCCATCGCTTCGGCGAACGGAACCGGGGCACTCTCCGAGTCTGCACCCTTGCTTGTTACGCAGGAGTAACGCTGAACGGCGTATGGACCGCGTCTGGCCCGTTACACAAACCTTACAGGAAAGCGCATACAGTGGGCGGACACCTCAAGCGCTGCCAGGTTTTCAGTGCGCAGCCCGCAAGTGCCTCATACATCGAGGATTTGCCTGAGTGAGCACCCCGATCTTTGGGGCATCGGACCAATGATTTGCCGATCTGCGTAGCTCAGATCACCGCCCAGGTAGAGTCATGACCACCACGCCCAAGCCGCTGTCCGCCGCGGAAATCCATACCACCTATTCGCAAGGCATCAAGAGCGCCGCGCCGAGTAAGCAAACTACCGGCGAGTACCAGCGCACCTTCCACAATGGCAGGGAGCCCGGTCACCCCGGTTCGCCCCCGCCGCGTCTTCCGGTCGAGAAGGGAAAAAAGCGGCGCTGATTCACCCATCACACGGATAGCGGAACAGCGCTAACGTGTGCATCGAGGCGATGGAGATACCTGCGCACGTGCGCGGCTTGCGTGTGTGTGCAGGTATTGGATCGCCAACCCATTCGCTCGAAACTAGTAGCTGATCACTCCACGCTCACGCCCCCATACCACGGCGGCACTGCGCCGATTGACGCCAATCTTGCTGTACAACGTGGCGACATGGTTGCGCACCGTATTGCGCGAGAGTTTGAGCGCCGACGCAATATCCTCGTCACCGTGGCCTTTGCACATCAGCACCAGCACTTCGCGTTCGCGCGGAGTCAAATCGCTCAACTCACCCTTGGTCTTATGTCCCGTGTTGGGATGGCGAATCTGCGCAAGCTTTTCCATCACCGTCTTGCTGAACCATGAGGTGTCTTTCATCACCGCTTCGATCGCCGCGATGAGATCCATCTCCGAACGCTTGTATTCCGTGATGTCCTGGACGACGCATAGCACGCAGGCTTCGTTCTGAATCATCACGGGTTCGGCGGAAAGCAGGCAGTCGATGACGGCTCCTTCGCGCGTGCGCATGGCAATTTCGAAATTGCGCACGCCATCGCGCTCGTCAAGCTTCGCCTGCAGCTCGCGATAGATTTTTGCATCCTTCCACACATCGACGTCGGACGTAGTCTTTCCGAGCATCTCATCGGCGGCATATCCGGTGGCCGCGACAAAGGCCGCGTTGACCTCGATCACGCGCAGCTCGGGCAACGCACACACCATCATCGGCACAGGTGCCAGGCGAAACGCCTTGGAGAAACGCTCCTCGCTGTACTGCAACGACGTCTCAGCGCGTTTACGCGCATCAAGATCAATGAACGTAAAGAGCATGCATGGCTCCTCGCCAACCTCGATGGGTTGGCCGGCCACGATGACAAACTTGTTATCGCCATCAGGCAGTCGCAGCAGTGCTTCTCTTTGCGTGATGGTGCGCCCTTCTTTAAGCGCATCAATGGCATCTTCGCGGTTATCCGCCTGCTCCAGTACGTCCACCTCGTAGAGCGATCGGCCGATGACGTTGTCCCGGTCATAACCGGTCATGTCGAGAAAGCCCTGATTTACCTTCACGTGCCGCAGGTCCGACAGTTGGCATATCACCGCCGGCGCGGGGTTTGCATTGAAGGTTCGCTCGAAGCGCTCCTCCGCATTGAAGCGATCGGTGGCGTCCTGGATAACCAACACCATGGACTCCACAATGCCGGCCGAGTTGGTCAGCAGCAGGCTGCGAATCTGATGAATGCGGCGAAAATTTTCGTCGTCGCGCTTCGTCACTTCGACGACAACATCGCGGAGCGATTGACCCGCAAGCACGCGGTCGATCGGGTATTGCTTGGCGTCCAACAAATGGTTATTTCGATACTTCAGGATGAAGTTCTTTCGATATTGCGTGGCGTCCGCACCAAGGTCTTTTAGTTGTTGAACGCCGTGCATCGCTAGTGCCGGCTCATTTGCCCATGCGATTGAACAATCCGGGTCGATCAGCACCACGCCTTCGGTAAGGCCCGCGACAATCTGCTGAAGCTGTCGACGATCGACTTGCGGTTTAGCTGGCGTTGCATTCATGGAACCTCCCCGGTACGCCTTCTTTTTAGCGCTTATTGCTAAAGCAGCGTAAGACCGTTTGCGGCGCGCGACAAAAACACTAGGCCAACCGGTGCAGCTTACTCTGTGCGCCAGTGTCTGCAGTTCCTAGTCTCGATATGCCCATCCAAACCGTTGGGCCTTCCAATCCCCTGGAGACCACGATGAACTCGACACAGAAACCTTCTCCCCAGCATTCGCCCGAGCATAAGCCGACGAATCCGCAACACGATGATAACAAGCAACATCACAGTCATGCCAAGCCCAACCATCCAGATCGGGACGATCATCGCGATGGTCAACATCGTACACCGCAAAAGAAGTAAGTGCTTCGCGCGTACGTCGTTCAACACCGAAAGGACATATCCATGAAATCGATTATTACCCTGCCTGCGCTTGCCTTGACGACGCTCCTGTCGCTGAGCGGTCAGGCCGTCTTTATGGATGAAGCACACGCCGCTCCGATCCAGGACAGCTCCATGTCCTCGAACCAACCGGTAAGCGATACGTGGATCACCACCAAGGTGAAAAGCGAGTTGGCATCGACCGCGGGTGTGAAGAGTTCGGACGTATCAGTCACAACCGTCAATGGCGCCGTCACGCTCACCGGCGTGCTGGCGAACGACCTGGCCGTAAAGAAGGCGGTTGCAGCGACCAAGAGCGTCAAGGGCGTCACGCAGGTTGATTCGTCTGGACTTAAGTCCAGGAATTAAGCGCTTCGCTTGAGATGTTTGCGAATGCTTGTCCAACTACATGCTTAGGAGTGCGTTATGAACGAAGACAAGATCAAGGGACAGTGGAAACAATTGAGCGGAAAGCTCAAGGAAAAATGGGGCAAGCTGACCGACGACGATCTCAAGACAGCTGAAGGCAATAGCGAGTATCTCGCCGGCAAGCTGCAGGAGCGCTACGGCATCGCCAAGGACGAGGCGGAAAAGCAGATCAAGGAATTCGACAAGCATCTGTGATCGCAACGACGGAAGGCGGCCACGCTGCCGCCTTCCGTCACGGAGGCATACCCATGCGCAAATATTTATTAGCTTGGTTGCTTGGTGTACCGGCATGTCTATTGGTACTTATTTACGTCTTTATGCACATATTTTGAACCGTCGTAACAACAGGATTGGTGCTTTCCTATGAACGCGCAAACCATCCCATGCCAAGAAAGCCTCGTATGCATGAGTAGAGAATGTGTCTTTTGCAAGACTTCGGAAGGTGGCTCCGACATCAGCGTCGTTGTTCACGACGAGAAAACCATGACTCTGCTGGATCTTGGCCAGTTTCACACCGGCCACCTTCTTGTTGCGCCACGCATTCATGTCGATGACCTGCGCGACGTAAGAGATGCCATGGTCGATGCGCTTATTCTGGCAGTGCGTCGAGCCGTGCATGTCGTCGATTTGGAATTTCCTGGCGATGGCGTGAGCGTGTGGCGATCAAACTCGGCAACATCCGATCACGGTGTCGCTCACGTCCATTTCCATGTGCATCCGAAGCATGCTTTGGAACATCATGTCGATCGCCATACCGTGACTGGCAATGCGCCTTCATTGGATTCGTCGACATCCATTGCGGAACGTCTTCGTCGCCGCATGCTCAGCACTTACGATGCTTCCGTTCATCAGGTTGTAACGAGATCGTCTTTATACGACAGCCATACCGAACGCCGCACAGCCTACCCTCATTCATTCTCATGGTGCGGTTGCGACGAGCGAACCACGAGTTGGAGTTGATCCTCGCACGCGTTGAACTTTGCGAAGATCTTGTGAATGTGTGATGCAGATCGGTCATTTGCTATCGAGAGCATAGACATGACGTCGAGTTAGCCTCGTCGCGTCATAAATGTGGCACAGACCATCCTTATCTTCGGCTGACCCAAATCATGGACGGGCACGAAGATGATCGAGCTTAGCCGCCGTAAATTTCTCTCGTTGTCAGTCAAGGCCGCTGCATTAGGTGTCGCCGGCCCAACACTTGGCGGCGTATTCAGGTCCGCCAAAGCAGCTACAACTGCTGCAACGGGAACGATCACCGACGTCAAGCACGTGATCGTTTTCATGCAGGAGAACCGCAGCTTCGATCACTTCTTCGGAACACTGCAAGGTGTGCGTGGCTTTTCCGATAGGGCCGGCATCACGCTGCCCGGCGGGTATTCGGTATTCAATCAGCCGAACGGAACGGCACGTCAGTACCCGTGGGCGTTCAACACGACCTCGCCTGCTTCCGGTCAAACCGGTGAAGTGATCACGCAGTGCGATGGCAGCCTCGATCACTCGTGGGCCACGCAGCACCAGGCGTGGGACAACGGCAAAATGGACGAATGGGTGTCCGCCAAGGCGAGCGTTCGCACGCTAGGCTATCTTACGCGCGCCGATGTTCCGTTCCACTACGCGCTTGCCGACGCGTACACCGTTTGCGATCACTATTTTTGTTCCATCCTCAGCGCCACCGGCCCTAACCGCACCTACCTGTGGGGTGGCATGATCGATCCGACCGGCGCCAACGGTGGACCTGCCTATGATGGCGGTGCGGAATCCGGCCTCACGTGGCAAACCTACGCCGAAGCGCTGGGAGAGGCTGGTGTGAGTTGGCAGGTTTTTCAGGTGGCTTCCGACAATTTCACCGATAACGGCTTAGCGTTTTTCAATCAGTTTGCCAATGCATCCACGACAAGCTCTTTGTATAAGCAGGGCATGTCGTCGGTGCCGATCATCGATTCGGGCGCGTATTACTCCACACCCGCCAGCATCGCTGCAGCCATTCAGAGCGACGTCGAAAACGGTACGTTGCCGCAAGTCAGCTGGATCGTTGCAAGTCAGGATTTCTCCGATCACCCCGACGCTCCGCCCGAGAACGGCGCTTATTTCCTTAACCTGATTCTGCAGGCGCTAGCTTCGAATCAGGCAACCTTCGACTCCACCGTGCTTATTCTCAACTACGACGAGAATGACGGTTTCTTCGATCACGTTCCGCCGCCAGTTCCGCCGAGCGGGACAGCGGACGAATTCATTACCGTTAGTGGTGAGACGCAGCCGATCGGCATGGGCTTCCGCGTGCCGATGGTTATCTGCTCGCCGTGGACGCGCGGCGGCGTGGTCGATTCGCAGATCTACGATCACACATCGGTGATCCAGTTTCTTGAGACGTGGACCACGGCGATCGGCAAGCCGGCCATTTGCTCGTCGATTAGCGCATGGCGACGCCAGGTAAGTGGTGACCTCACCGGCGCGTTCAACTTCGCCAATCCCGTGCAAGGCTTGCCGACCAATTTGCCGTCGGCAACGGCCTATATCAACCGAGAAACAACTTGCGATCCGCTGCCCAATCCGACCGACAGCAACGCCTCCAATAGCCTGCCGCAGCAAGAAGCCGGCACACGCACAGCGCGCGCGCTGCCTTATCAACCCGACGCCAACATTTCTTCATTCCAGTATGGCTCCAACGGCCAGATCCTGGTGTGGATCGAGATGCTAAATGTAGGCACGCTCGCAACACGCGCTGTTCCGCTGGCAATTTACGCGAATGCATATCGCAGCGGTGGTCCGTGGCAATACACCATCAGCCCCTACAGCAACGGCACCAACGGTTCGTATTCCGATTACTTCAACATCGGATCGGGCTACGGAAGCGGTAGTTACGATTTGACATGCGTCGGTCCGAACCGCTTCCTGCGCCGCTTTGCGGGTGACGTGAACAACTCGGGCAAGACGTGCAGCATCACCTCGTCGTATGCCACTGATCCCGTATCGGGTCAGCTCGCGATCTACTTTGCGATGACCAACACCGGCACCGAACCCGTCACCTTCACCATTACCTCCAACAACTACACCACCGCAGGCCCTTGGACCTACACCGTAGCGGCAGGCGCAACCGTAAACACCTATTTTTCCGCCGTCGCCAACACGCAAGGCTGGTACGACTTTACGGCCACCATCAGCGGCGACACGAGCTGGATTCGTCGCTATACCGGGCATTTGGAGAACGGCAGCGCTTCCATTACTGGGTAAGCGCGCCAGTCGGACAGGTGCAAACTCGGAATGTCTAGTACGTAGGACAATCGCTTTTAAGGATGACCTGCGGCACGCCACCCGTGTAAAGGAGGGTGATAGGTTCACCCTCCGAGTTTGTTCCCTTGTACACGCCGTACAAGCTGGCCGGTGTTATGGCAATCGCAGAAGGGGTGGAACGCGACACGTAGCGATAGCCGTTACGCGCCACGTAGATATTGACGCCTGTGGATTGACCGATTTGTCGATTCAACCCTTCGGTGATCTGTATGTGCAATCCATTGCTTACCGCTTGCAGCTCTTCCGAAGTCGCCGGCTTTAGCGCGGTTCCGTTCGCCAGCGGGTTGTGCTCATCGATCATTTGATAGGTACCCGCGCCGTTGGCGCGCACCTCGATGGTTTGCCCGCGCTGGTTTCCCTCACTGGTAAAACACCCAACGAAGTAACTCGTGCTTCGGTCTTCGATATGGGTAGCTTGTACATTGGCACCCTCGCAGGGCGTGTCCTGATAAGTGACCGCCCCGCCCTTGCTGCACTTATAGATATCCGCGTGCGCGCTTAAAGGCAGCAGCGCCATCAGCAAAAGCAGCACGCCGCAAAAAGCCCTGGACGTGGTCATCCTTGTCAGCAATTCCACAACGCGCCCCCTGTGGCAACGAAGTTCGGCAATGGTTCCATTATCGCCTAGTGGTCTAGGACGAGGCCTAACGTATCAACCTCGAGGCGTGGGGTGCAATGGGCACCCCCGGTAGATCTTTCCAGAAGTTTACGGGCGGTGGTTGAAGTTTGCGGCTACTGCCTGTGAACGTAGATGGGCGTTGAAGAATTCCAGGACGCGCGTTTTGTACACAGTTCCGACATAGCCGTAGAGGTCAACATGCCTGGCTCCATGTACTACCCAGAGTTCCTTCGACCCGGTCGCTGCGTGAAACATCGCATAGGATTCGGCGATTGTTGTGTCGCGATCACGATCGCCCACGATCAACAGTTTGGGCATCGCTAAATGGCCAATGTGGTCAATCGGGCGTAGCTGATCGGGGTAAATGCCTAAGTGAGGATGCAGGCCTGCCAGAAGAACAGGCGCGAGCCATGGCCCCATGGGCCCGAGGTGAATAGCGAGCCGATCCTCTGTGGCTTGTCGAATCGTCGGATAGACCTGTTCCAGTACGACGGCATCCGCATGCACATCGGGTTCGGCCAGGATCGTCGCGGCACCGCCCATGGATGTGCCGATGATGCCCACGCGCTCGCCCGGCAATCGTTGATGGAGATAATGTAGCGATGCCTTCACGTCGTCAGCTTCGCGATAGCCGAAGGTGATCGCTTTGCCGGGACTTTCCCCCGCCGCCTGAAAATCGATCAGTAACACAGCATAGCCGGCCGCGTGCAGAAACCTCGCTCGATTAACCATGGCGCGTCGGTCCGCACGAACACCATGCAACAACAGAACTGCGCCTTGACCATCCGTGCCGCTGACAAACCAACCGTGAATTGATTCACCTGCTGCATCGGGAAACATCACTATTTGAGCAGGAAAATCGGGCGGTGGTGGCCCGATGGAAATTTGGGTGGGACTAACGAGAAGCGAGCCAGCTGTCCACACACCAATAAGCGCAAAGAGTACGACCAGCATCAATGCCACCAGCACAGGCCATTTCCTAAGCCGAGCGTTATGGTCCATGGACGAAAATGCTTAGTGGGAATGCATATTGATCTTGCCCGCTCATCTCGCTCCCTCCCCTCGGAAAGTTCAAATGTCTACGCGCCGGCCTTTCCTCTGGTGGCATTGGCGTAGATGCCAGAGCTTAAAGCGTTAGTGGGCGGAAGTTATGGCGTGCAGGAGCGCAGCACCTGCTTCTGCCAGGCAGCCGTCGTTGTGGATGACGACGCTTTCGGGTGGTGTGGGGTAGGCATCAATGCGTGCGAGACGTTTGGCGATGTCGGCTTCGGTTTCGCGTCCGCGTGCGGCAAGTCGTTTGGCGATGGATTGCGTGCTGGCGGTGATCAACACAGGGCGTAGGCCGGGGAAGCGTTCGCGCGCGGTATCGAGAGCGCCGCGTGAGCCGTTGACTAATACATCGGCGCCGCGCGCCAGCCAATGCGCTACTTCGTTGCCGATGCCGTAGTGCAAGCCGTGCGCTTGCCACGTTAGTGCAAACAGACCGCGTTGTTCACGCGACAGAAATTCCTGCTCGCTTAGTGCGACGTGGTTTTCGCCGCCCGCGTGCGCGGGTCGCGTGATGTAACGGTGTGCGCAGAGCACGCCGTGTGCTGCGCCGTGTTCTCGTACCCACGCGAGCACGCTGTCTTTGCCGGCGCCGGATGGGCCCATGACGTAGTACAGATGACCGCTCATGCGGGCTGTCCTAGCGGGATGCGTGCGATGGGTTCGTAGGGTTGGCCGGCGGCGGGCTCGCGAGAAATGGTGAGTGCGTCGATGTGTGCGGAGCAATGATCTGCGCCATGTTCGGTTAGCCATTCGCGCAACGCTTGTTCTTCTGCGTTGTTGGTGCGCGCGGACAAGGTCATGTGGAAGCGATAGCGCTGGATGACGTACGGATAGCCGTAATCGCGAAACAGAGCAAGTTCCACTTCGTCGAGTCCGTTGGCGCGACGTTGCCATGCGGCATCGGTGAGTGGCGCACGTAGCGGATTGAGTTCGCGCACGCAGCGTTCGGCCAAGTTGTTGATGGCGGTTTGATCGCCGCTGGGGCGCAAGGCGAGAAAGCCACCGAGTGTGTCGAGTGCGAGTGGTAGCTCGAAGGGTTCGACATGTTGCGCGATGGGAATAAGTTTTTGATGCAAGTCGTCATAGCTCGCATTTGTCGCCAGTGCGAAGGGCGCGGTGAGCGTGGCATGCCAGCCGTAGCGGCGCACGTTGATTAGCAATTCGCGCAACCGTTCCGGCGCAATGCCAGGAATGGTTTCGGTGGCGAGCCAATCGCGGCCGAAGGCGTGCAGCCCGCTGCCTTCGGCGGGGCAGAAGTAGACGGCGTATCGCATGGTCAGTCGTTCATCAGCACGAGTTGCACCCAATCGCCGGAGAAGCGCGTGATGCCATATTGCACCGGCACGCCGCGCGTATCGACGTTGATGGATTGCACGTAGAGCACAGGGCGATTGGCAGGCTGCTTCATCAGGCGCGCGGTGTTGGCGTCGGGCAGGCGCGCGGAGACACGGGTGTATTTGCGTTCGTAGTCGGTGACGCCAAATTCGCTGAGCGTGCGCGTTACCGACAGCAAGCGCCGATACACGGCGGGTAGACCTGAGAAGCGTGCGGCGGGGAAGTAGGCGGTGCTGTAGTCGACGACGTGTCCGTCGGCCCGGTCGACGGTTTCGATGCGGTAAGTGTATTCGTGACGATCCAGGCCCAGCGATTGCGCGACCTGAGGTGGCGGAATTTCGCGGGCGTCTTCCAGAAACTCCATGTCGGCCTCGACGTTGAGGTTGCGCATGTTCTGGGTGAAGCGGGTACGCCGGCTGATGGGGTAGTCCAGGGTGTGCTCTTGCACGAAGGTGCCGCGGCCCTGTTCGGTGCGCACCAGGTTGCGCTGTTCCAGGGCGGCGATGGCCCTGCGCACGGTGTGGCGATTGACGTTGAAGCGCACGGCCAACTCCTGCGCGGAAGGCAGTTGCTCGCCCTGGCGCAGCTGGCCCTTGAGGATGTCGGCGGCCAAGATGCCGCTGATCTGGCTCCACAGCGCCACACCCCGTCCTCGTTCGATCTCGTTCATACCACTTCCTTAGCCTGTCTATTGACCGTCATGGCAGCGGCACGCGGGCCTGCTGCAATGGGTTTCGCCAGGCGTCCCCTCACGCCTGGGTCTGTCTAGATAACTAGACATTTGTGACAAGCCTAGGAATGCCCATGGACACCTCCCCCAACTTGGCGCGCGCGCAATGGATGTCGCTGCTGGCACAGGCCGATCCGGCCGAGCTGGCTGCGGCGATGGATGGCTTTGCGCCGCCGGCCGACACGGCCTGGCTGCGCCCGGCGCAGACTGGTCTATACATGTTGCGCGGGCGCGTCGGCGGCACCGGCCCGCAATTCAATTTCGGGGAGATCACGGTGACCCGCTGCAGCGTGCAGGCGGGCGGCCATATCGGCCACGCCTGGGTACGCGGCAGCCAGGCGCGCCACGCCGAGTTGGCGGCGCTGGCCGATGCGCTGCTGCAGGACGACGCGCAACGCGACTCCCTGCGCCAGCAGGTGATCGAGCCTCTGCGCCGTTCGCTGGACCAGCGCCGCGACGACGCCAGCCGCAAGGCCGCGGCAAGCAAGGTGGAGTTTTTTACCGTGGTGCGAGGCGAATGATGCTGGCCGCCTTTGCCAACCCGGTGTTCGATAGCCAGCGCACCTTCCGTGAGCTGCTGCAGGCGATGGCTCGCCCTGCTTCGCCCCGTGCGCTGCCGATTTTGCCGCCGTCGCCGGCACCCATTGCACCGGCGGCGATGGCGATTCTGCTGACGCTGTGCGACGCCACCACGTCGGTATGGTTGCAGCAACCGCAGCGGGAGGCGGTGGAGCATCTGCGGTTTCATGCTGGCTTGCGTCTGGTGGAACAGCCGCAGGATGCGGATTTCGCGTTAATTACCGATGCGGCCTCGATGCCGCCGCTGACATCGTTTGCGCGGGGCGATATGCGTTATCCCGATCGTTCTGCGAGTTTGATCGTGCAGGTGGCCGGTTTTCGCAGTGAAGGCGGCGCGCACTTTGCCGGCCCTGGCATCCGCGAGACCGAGAGCTTGGCGATCGATGGCCTGCCTTGGGATTTCTGGCAGCAGCGCGCGGCGTTGGCCGTGCAGCTTCCGCTGGGTATCGACCTGTATTTCGTCGCTGCGCAACACGTCGTTGCGTTGCCGCGCACGACCCGTTTGCTGGAGAGCTGAATGTACGTTGCCGTGAAAGGCGGCGAGCAGGCGATCGCTCGTTCGTTGGAATTGTTGGCCGAGGCGCGCCGTGGCGACGCGGCGGTGCCGGAGCTTGAGCTTGCGCAGATTCGCGAGCAGCTGCGCCTGGGCGTGGCGCGCGTGATGCAGGAAGGTTCGCTCTACGACGAAGAACTCGCCGCGCTAGCGATTCGCCAAGCTGCAGGCGACATGCTGGAGGCGATCTTTCTGCTGCGCGCGTATCGCACGACGTTGCCGCGCTTTGGCTATACGCAGCCGCTGGATACCACCGCGATGCGCGTGCGTCGACGCGTGTCGGGTACGTTCAAGGATGTTCCGGGCGGCCAGGTGCTCGGGCCCACTTACGACTATACGCAGCGCTTACTGGAGTTCGACACCACAACGCCTGTCGTCGTTAAACCTGCCGAAACGCCGCTGCCATCCAACATGCCGCGCGTGCTCGATCTGCTGGATGCGGAAGCGTTGATCGAACGCATCGATGCGGGCAGCGATCCGGAACCGATGGATCTGACCCGCGAACCGCTGATGTTTCCCGCCGATCGCGCGACGCGCTTGCAGAATCTCTCGCGCGGCGACGAAGGTTTTCTGCTCAGCATGGCGTATTCCACACAACGCGGTTATGCGGAGAGCCATCCGTTCGCCGGCGAGATCCGCATGGGCGAAGTGGATGTGGTGGTGTGCCCGGAAGAATTGGGCTTCGCCATCGAGATCGGCTCGATCACGCTCACCGAGTGCCAGATGATCAACCAGTTTCATGGCGGCAACGGCGTACCACCGCAATTCACGCGTGGCTACGGCTTGAGCATGGGCGAAGGCGAGCGCAAGGCGATGTCGATGGCGTTGGTCGATCGCGCGCTGCGTTGCGATGAATTGGCCGAGGCGAACTACGCGCCGGCGCAGAATCAGGAGTTCGTGCTGTCGCATTCCGATAGCGTGGAGGCCTCGGGCTTTGTCCAGCATTTGAAGCTGCCGCATTACGTGGATTTCCAGGCGGAGCTGTCGCTGCTGCGCACCTTGGCTGCGCAACACGCGGCAGCCACCGACGAACAGCCGCTGAGTGTGGCCGGAGGCGAAGCGCCATGACGCCGAGCTACAACTTTGCCTTTCTCGACGAAGACACCAAGCGCATGCTGCGCCGCGCGCTGTTGAAAGCGGTGGCGATCCCGGGTTACCAGGTGCCGTTCGGCAGCCGTGAAATGCCGCTGCCTTACGGCTGGGGCACCGGCGGTATCCAGGTCACCGCTGCCTTGCTTGGGCCTGACGACGTACTGAAAGTGATCGACCAGGGCGCGGACGACACCACCAATGCGGTAAATATCCGCCGCTTTTTCGCCCGAGTGGCCGGGGTGGCCACCACTGAGCACACCGCCGATGCCACGTTGATCCAGACGCGCCACCGTATTCCTGAAACATCCTTGCGCGAAGATCAGATCCTGGTGTTTCAGGTACCGGAGCCCGAACCGCTACGCACCCTGGAACCCCGCGAAGCCGAGACGCGCACCCTGCACGCCCTGGCCGATTACGGACTTATGCACGTGAAGTTGTACGAAGACATCGCCCAGTACGGGCACATTGCCACCAGTTACGACTACCCGGTTTTGGTCGACGGACGATTCCTTACCTCGCCCTCGCCTATTCCGAAGTTCGACAACCCCAAGATGGATCACTCGCCGGCGCTGATGCTGTTCGGCGCGGGCCGCGAAAAGCGCTTGTATGCAATTCCGCCTTACACGCGCGTGGAAAGCCTGGCTTTCGAGGATCATCCGTTCGAAATCCAACGCTGGGAGCATCGCTGCGAACTGTGCGGCTCGGGCGAAAGTTATCTGGATGAGGTGGTGGTGGACGATCGCGGTACGCGCATGTTTGTGTGCTCCGATACCGATTTCTGCGGCCAACGCCGTGCGGAGGCGCAGGCATGAGCATGATGCGTGCTTCCCTCATCGTCGTCCCGGCGAACGCCGGGACCCAGCGCCTTGGGCGCACCAAAGACACTGGACACCGGCGTACGCCGGGGCGACGGATTTTGCGTGCGCGGAGGTTTGCATGAGCGCCCTGCTGCAGGTACGCGGGCTTAGTCGCCACTACGGTCAACGCGTCGGCTGCGAAGATGTGAGCTTCGATCTGCATCCCGGCGAGCTGTTGTGCGTCGTCGGCGAATCGGGCTCGGGCAAATCGACGTTGCTCAATACCGTCGCCGCTCAACTCGCGCCGACTGCCGGCTCGGTGCGCTATCGCCAACGCGATGGCGAGTGGCTAGAGCTTGGCACGTTGAGCGAAGCGGATCGCCGCCGCTTGGCGCGTGAGGAATGGGGCTTCGTGACGCAGAATCCACGTGATGGCTTGCGTCTCAATGTAAGCGCTGGCGCCAACGTCGCCGAACGCTTGATGGCGCTTGGCATGCGCAATTACAGCCAATTGCGCGGTATCGCGCGCAGCTGGCTGGAGCGAGTAGAGATCGATGCCTCGCGCATCGACGATGCGCCGACTGGTTTTTCCGGCGGCATGCAGCAGCGCTTGCAAATCGCGCGCACGTTGGTGACGCAGCCGCGTTTGGTCTTTATGGACGAACCGACCGCCGGCCTCGATGTATCGGTGCAGGCACGCATTCTCGATCTATTGCGCCGCCTGGTAAACGAATTGGGCCTGGCCGCAGTGATGGTGACGCACGACCTTGCCGTCGCGCGTCTGCTGGCTGCACGCACGATGGTGATGCAAGGTGGACGCGTGGTGGAGACCGGCCTCACCGATCAAATACTTGATGACCCGCAACATCCGTACACGCAATTGCTCGTTTCTTCGGTATTGACGACATGACCTCCGCCCTGATGCTTGAACTGCGGGACCTCAGCAAGTCCTTTCAATTGCACCACCAGCACGGTGCGCGCCTGAACGTGTTGCGCGGCCTGGATCTGCGTTTGCACGCGGGCGAGTGCGTGGTGTTGTCCGGCCCATCCGGCGCGGGAAAGAGCACCTTGTTGCGTGTGATCTACGCCAACTATCGACCCACTTTCGGTGCCGTGCACGTGCGTCATGACGATCGCTGGCTGGATCTGGCCAAGGCCACGTCGCATGAAGTGCTGGATGTGCGCCGTCGCACGCTGGGTTACGTCAGCCAATTTTTGCGCGTGATTCCGCGCGTGCCGACGCTGGATATCGTGGCTGAGCCTGCCGTGCAGATGGGCGCAAGTACGGAAAACGCTAGGCAGCGCGCGTCCGATCTGTTGCACCGTTTGAACGTGCCGGAGCGTTTGTGGCAATTGCCGCCCGGCACGTTCTCCGGCGGCGAGCAGCAGCGTGTGAATATTGCGCGCGGCCTGATCGTGCCGCGCCCGGTGCTGCTGCTGGACGAACCGACCGCGTCACTCGATGCCGACAACCGCGCCGTGGTGGCGGAGTTGCTCGCCGAAGCGCGCGCCGCCGGCTCGGCCGTACTCGGCATTTTTCACGATGAAGACATGCGCGATCGCGTCGCCACGCGCCTGTTCCCGATGCAAGCCCTTGAAGCCGCCTGACCTTGACCGTTGAGACGACCATGAATGATTTAGCTTTGACCAATGCGCGCATCGTCCTGGATAACGGCGTGCTGCACGGCACCCTTATCGCCCGCAACGGCATGATCCGTTTGGTGGAGGAAGGCTCCACCCAGGCGCCCGGCGCGATCGATTGCGAGGGCGATTACATCGTCCCCGGCCTGATCGAATTGCATACGGATAACCTGGAAAAGCACCTGATGCCGCGCGCTGGCGTGATCTGGCCGTCGCTGTCGGCCGTGCTGACGCACGATGCTCAGATCGTTGCAGCCGGCATCACCACCGTCTTCGATGCCTTGTCCGTGGGCGATCTGGAAGAGGAAAGCGTGCGCATCGAAACCTTGCGCAGCACCTACGACGCGATCCTCGAAGGCCAGGCCAGCGGCGCGTTGCGCGCGGATCATTGGATCCACCTGCGCTGCGAGTTGGCCTATCCGCGCTTGATGGAAGCGCTTGAACCCTTGATGGATCACGGCAGCGTGCGCTTGATCTCGCTGATGGATCACACGCCGGGGCAACGCCAGTACCGCGATCTGCAGCAGTACCGTAAGTATTACAGCAAGAACCACATGACCTGGACCGAAGAGGAATTCGCCGATGTGGTGAAGCGTCGTACCGAGCAGCAGGCCACCTATAGCGCCAAGCACGAGAGTGCCGTGCTCAGCATGTCACATGGCAGAAATATGGTGCTGGCCAGCCACGACGATACGGATGCGCAGCAGGTGGACCATGCGCGACGCATTGGTGTAACAATTTCGGAATTTCCCACGACGCAAGAGGCAGCCGATGCCGCGCACGCGCATGGCCTTACGACGGTGATGGGCGCGCCCAATATGGTGCGTGGCGGGTCGCACTCGGGCAATGTCGCTGCGGTCGAACTGGCGCACAGCGATCGTCTGGACATGTTGTCGTCCGACTATGTGCCGGCAAGTCTGTTGCACGGCGCTTTCCTGTTGCACACGCAAGCGGGCTGGTCGATGCCGCGCGCGATGGCGACGGTAAGCAAAAACCCCGCGAAAGCGCTGGGTTTCAGCGATCGCGGGCAGCTCAAGCCGGGCATGCGTGCTGACGTAGTGCGCATGCGCGAGATGAATGGCCTGCCCATCGTGCGCAACGTCTGGGTGAACGGACAGCGTTCGTTCTGATTCTTTCTGCCTCAAACCGCACGCTCCTCCCCCTGCTAGCAGGGGGAGGCTGGAAGGGGGTCGCTCGCACTTGCCGCGACGCAAGATTATACAACCCCACCCCAGCCCTCCCCTGTAAACAAGGGAGCGAGCTATCTAAGGTGCGGCCGGAACAGACAGGCGCTTAGACAAGTTGGTCTAGACAAGCAGTCGTAGATGTCGCCTTCACGAAGGCAAGACGCAATCCCCGCACAACCTCCGTGCAACTAGCGCCGGGTGTAATGGAACGTGCCGTCATTCGCAGAGCGTACCTAGGGGGCACGCCTGCACATTCCCATCCACCTTAAGGCTGCTGCTCTATGACCTCGCTCCGCGCTCCGCTATGCCTTGCGCCGCTCGCCGTTGTGCCGTTGCTCGCGCAAGCCAATCCCTTCGCCATCACTTATGCCGCCAGCGACATCGCCCGCGGCGTTCGTCACTGACGCAGCCTCGTTAAGACATTCGCTACCGCCCATCTGGAGAGTCCCTTGAAGATCAATAAGATCGCCTTCGCGGTGTTGACTGCGCTCGTTGCGAGCCGTGCGGCGTATGCCGTGGATGACACCAATCCGTCCGCCGCTGCCGCGACGACACCCACCGCTACGACGCCGGCAACGCCCGCGCCGACCAACGACGCGAACAAGCCCAACACGCTGCAGACGGTTACCGTCACGGCGCAGCACACCGTCCAGGATATCCAGGACGTGCCGATCACGATTCAGGCCTTTACTGGCCAGACCTTGCAGCAGTTGAACGTCACGTCGTTCGATGACGTGATCAAATACTTGCCCAACGTGACCTTCGCCGCGAACGGCCCGGGCCAGGGCAACATCTATATGCGCGGCCTGAGCACCGGCTTCCTCGGCAACCAGTCCAGCGCGTCCATCGCACCGTTCCCGAACGTGGCCGTCTATCTGGACGATCAGTCCATGCAGTTCCCGGCGCGCAATCTCGACATCTACATGGTCGACATGGAACGCCTGGAAGTGCTCGAAGGTCCGCAGGGCACCCTGTTCGGCGGTGGCGCTGAAGCGGGCGCCGTGCGTTACATCACCAACAAGCCGAATCTCGACCGCGTGAGTGGCAGCGCCGAAGCCAGCACGGGTGTCACCTCTGGCGGCGGTCCGAACAACTCGGCCAACGCGGTGCTGAACCTGCCGATCATCCCCGGCACGTTCGCTGTACGTGGCGTGATCTACAACGATCACCAGGGCGGTTACATCGACAACGTGTCGAGCACGTTCACGCGCCAGCCCACCGACGGTGGCGGTGCGATGGCGCCTTATGTGGCTGCTGGCGGCACCTCGGTTGCCAACAACTATTCCGTGGCGCGTAACGACTGGAATCCGGTCAATTACCAGGGCGCGCGCCTGTCCGCGCTGTGGAAGATCAACGACGACTGGAACTTCCTGATCGCCGAGAGCTACCAGAACCTGGACGCCGACGGCCAGTCGTCAACGTACCCGATCGGTTCGGACGGCCAGAAGCTTGGTACCGACCAGATCACTGCGTTCGTGCCGGGCTGGAACGACGATCATTTCACCAACACCGCCTGGACCTTGAACGGCCAAATCGGCGACCTCTCACTGGTGTACACCGGTGGCTACACCAATCGCCACATCAGCGAACAGCAGGACTACACCAACTATTCGCGCAGCGCCGGCGGTATGTACTACAGCTGCACCGGTACCTCCGCGGGCCTGTCCAGCAAGGGCAAGCCGGTTTGCTATTCGCCGATCGGTTACTGGAACGACCACGTAAACAGCACGCACCAGAGCCACGAGCTGCGCCTGAGCACGCCTGAAGACGATCGCTTCCGCGTCATCGGCGGCCTGTACTACGAAGACTTCAACATCAACGACCACATGGACTTCGACTACAAGACCATTCCGTCTTGTACGCCGACGAACCTTGCAAACGCTCTCGCCGGCGGCGCACCTTGCGTGGCCAACGCGATGTCCTCACCGGGCGTGGAGATGCCCGACAACACCGCTTTTGGCGAAGTCGAACAGCGTGGCTATAAGCAGGAAGCGGCGTTTGGTTCGATGTCATTCGACATCATCCCCGACGTACTGACCGCGACGGCCGGCACGCGTTATTACCACTACTCCGAATGGCAGACGGGTACCGAGTTCTACACCACCAGCGCCCAGGTCAACGTTCCCAACGGCACCTACGTGGGCAACGACACGGTGATGAATTACCACAAGACGTACAACGGCTTTAAGAGCCGCGCCGACCTGTTGTGGCACATCACGCCGGACACGATGGTGTACTACACCTTCTCGCAGGGCTTCCGTCCGGGTGGCTTCAACCGCACGTCCTCGGGCGTGGCGAAGCTCGACGGCGTGGCGCAGTACGAGAAGCCGATCAGCTACGCGCCCGACACGCTGACCAACAACGAAATCGGCTTCAAGACCACGTTCCTCGATGACCGCGTGCTGCTTAACGGCTCGCTGTATGACATGCGTTGGGACAACGTGCAGATGCAGTTCTTCAACCCGCTGGTGCTGGGTAACACCACCTTCGCGGTCAACGGGCCGAACTACAAGGTGCAGGGTCTGGAACTGCAGTTTCAGGCGCGCATTACCGACGGTCTGTCGCTCATCGGCGCCGGTTCGCTCAACCACGCCAAGCAGACCAACTCGCCGTGCCTGGTCAACAATATTCCGGGCTCGGCTGGTTATAACGCATGTATCGTCGAAACCGGCGCCGCTGGCGATGTGTCGTCGTTTGCCAATCCGTTCGGCGAAGTGGGCAGCACGCCAGCCTTCTCGCCGCGCTCGCAGTTCAACTTGCGTCTGCGTTACGACTGGACCCTTGCTGGCAACTTCAAGGCGTTCTGGCAGATCGGCGCAAACCGCACGGGTTCGATGTACAACCAGCCGGCCACCTATCCGAGCGGCGCGGGCGTGACCGATATCACCACCGTGGAACTGCGTTACCTGCAGGCCGGTTACACCACCTACGACGCATCGCTGGGCGTGTCCAAGGACAATTGGGACGTGTCCCTGTATGGCACCAACCTGGGCAACAGCCACGCTAGCGTGTTTACCTCCTCGGCCGAGTTCATCGAATCGCAGGTTCCGATTCGTCCGCGCGTGGTGGGCGTGAAGGTCGGCTTCAAGTTCTAAGCGACTAGCGTTGCGCGAAGTCGATGCACATAGAATGGGGCGGGCACAAAGCCCGCCCCTATTTTTGAAGGTTTTCCTTTGTACCCATGAACGCCACGGCCACCGACCCCACTCTCTCGCCACTGGAGCTTCAACTCCAGCACGTTCGCCAGTTGCAGGTGGATGGGCAGCATGCGCAAGCCTTGCAGATCGCGCAGACGCTGCTGGTCGACGCGGCCGATCGGCATGACGTGCTTTATCTGGTCGCCCGCAGCCAGCGTTACCTGGGACAGACTGACGCCGCGTTGCAAACGCTGGCGCGTATCGAACAGACACATCCTCACTACAGTCGTTTGCATGAGGAGCGCGGCCACTGTTATGTGGTGTTGCGCGATGCTCCTCGTGCGATCGACGCACTGCTGCGTGCCGTCAACATCAACCCGGCATTGCCTTCGAGCTGGAATCTTCTCGAAGGCCTGTACAGGATGACCGGCGATGCGACGAACGCCGCCACCGCCGCCTCGCATGTCGCCACGCTGAAGCGCCTGGCGCCGGAGGTCGTGCGCGCGACCAGTCATTTCTCTGACGGCGAATTTGATCCTGCGGAGCAGGTCATCCGCGCGTATCTGCTCAAAACAGGCAACGATATCGAGGCGATGCGTCTGCTCGCGCGCATTGGCCTGGCGCGCGACGTGCTGGACGATGCCGAAACATTGCTCGAAGCCGTGTTGAAACTTGCGCCCGACTATCGCGCGGCACGCTACGACTATGCGTGCGTATTGCTTGAGCGGCACCTGTACAAGCGTGCTTGCGAGGAAGCCGAGAAGCTTCTCGCCCTTGAGCCCGATCACCTCGATTATCGGGCGCTATACGCGAGCGCCAGCGTCGGTCTGGGGGAGCACGACCGCGCCATCATGCTGTATCGGAGGCTCGTACATGAGGTGCCTGATGCGGCCGATTTGCATCTGTCGCTTGCGCATTCGTTGAAGACGCAAGGCAAACAGGCCGAAGCCATCGAAGCGTATCGCGCTGCCACGGCGGCGCGTCCTAACTTCGGCGATGCGTACTGGAGCCTGGCCAACCTCAAGACCTATCGCTTCACCGATGATGAAATCACCCGCATGCGTGTGCAGGAGGCGGCGCCCGCTACGCCTGTAGTCGATCGGTATCACCTGTGCTTTGCGCTCGGCAAGGCGCTGGAAGATCGCGGCGATTACGCCAAATCGTGGCGTTATTACAGCCAGGGCAATGCGCTCAAGCGATCCGAGAGTCGCTATCGCCCCGAGATCATCGAGATCAACGCGCGCAAACAGGCCGAGGTGTGCACGCGCGACTTTTTCGCCAGCCGCAACGGTGTCGGTGCCTCGCAACCCGATCCGATTTTTATCGTCGGCTTGCCGCGCGCAGGTTCTACCTTGATCGAACAGATTCTCGCATCTCACTCGCAGGTGGAAGGTACGCATGAGCTAGGTGAGATCCCACGCATGGTGCTCGATCTGCAGGGGCGCGATCTGGACTTCGACAATCCACGCTATCCGGGCGTACTTGCCGAACTGGCACCTGAGGATTTTTTAAAGCTTGGCGAAAAGTACCTGAGCGATACGCGCATTTATCGCAGCGGCAAGCCGTACTTCATCGACAAGATGCCGAACAACTTCCGGCACATCGGGCTGATCCATCTGATGCTGCCCAACGCGAAGATCATCGATGCTCGACGCGAACCTCTGGCTTGCTGCTTCAGCAATGTGAAGCAGTTGTTCGCTACCGGCCAGGAATTCACCTATAGCGTTGAGGATATCGCGCGCTATTACCGCTCCTATCTGGAACTGATGCAGCAGTGGGATGACGTATTGCCCGGTCGCGTGCTGCGCGTCCATCATGAGGATGTGGTCGATGATCTTGAAAGTAATGTGCGCCGAATCCTGAATTTCTGTGGGCTGCCGTTCGAAGCATCCTGCCTTGAGTTCTACAAGACAGCGCGCAGCGTGCGCACGGCGAGCTCGGAACAGGTACGCCAGCCGATTTTCCGCGATGGGCTCGATCAGTGGACGAAATACGAGCCTTGGCTAGATGCGCTCAAAGATGCGCTCGGCGACGCACGAGCGCGCTACCGCTAGCGCGCTGTACAGCCAGGTCCCGATCAGACGCGCCATCGCAAGCTGCGCGGATACACCGCACGGCGCAACCTTCCGCGACATAGCCGGCACTCATACGGACGAGACCCTCTCAGTCTGCGCTTGAAAGCGGGCATGTGACACGCCGGGGCTTCGGTGACAGGGCTTCGGAAGGTAGTGGACGACATGCACACGGGAGAGCAGTACCACCAATTCTTTCTGACTTCGCCGCCGGATCGCGCTGTGCGCGACAGGTTTCAGAACTTGGTGCTGGATCTACTACCCGAAGGCGCGGACGTGCTCGATTTTGGTGCCGGAACCGGCATCGATGCAAAAGCATACGCCGCGCGCGGACATCTGACATTTGTCTACGAACCGTCGGAATCCATGCGCGCGCACTTGACGCACTATTGTCACGACGAAATCACAAGCAAGACGATCGTATCGGTTCCGTCGCCGCTAGCTTGCAGGGTGCAAGCAGTCACCGCGAATTTTGCGGTCCTCAATCATTTCGCAGATCACACTCTGCTTTTTGAAGAGATGTCGCGCGTGGTTCAGCCGGGCGGTTTTGTCCTGGCCAGCATGCTCAATCCCTATTACCTCGGCGATGCGCGTTACGGCTGGTGGCGGTCGAACATCATCAATCTTCTGCTGAAGGGGCGCTACGCCATCGCCAGCGAAAGCCGTATCCATCGCTTTCGGCCGCGCGTGGTGGCGCGCGCGGCGGCGCCGCATTTTCGGCTGGAACGCCTCATCCCGCACGGTTTTGGGTTGGCCACCGATCTCTATATGTTTTTGCTGTTTCGGCGGATATGAGATGTGGAAGGATTGGCTAAGGCCGTTTCTGCGCCCGCTGCCGCAATGGTCTGCGGTTGCCGTTGATGCTCCGCAGCGCGTGGTTACCGCTAGCTTGCATTGGAACGATCAATCGGCTGATGTCACGGCGGACCATACCGTGGCTTCGCTCAATCCGCTGGTGATCGCGACCAGTCTCGAGGCCGGCCCAAGTCCGATCATGAAATACAGCGATAGCGCGACGGGAAAACTTCTCGGCGTTTTGCATCTTGCGCGGATGACGTCCATCGCTATCGAACAGACATCCCTCACTCTTTACCGCGTTGCCGGTGGCGAACATTACTGCTTGAGCTGGCCACGACGTTCGTGGAACGCGTGGCTGCAGAATCGCTTGATGCTGAAAAACCGCTCGTCGAATCACTTGAACACGGATCCTGCCGCGGTACAGCAGCTGATGATCGCCTACTTGTGTCCGCGGCCGGTTGTGCTTGTCTCTGTCGATACGCCAAGCCAAGGGAATATCTTTCCGATGGATTTGATTGGCCCGCTGACGCGCAGTGGATTTTTTTCGCTCGCGCTACGCAGCACCAACGTTTCCATACCCACCATGCGCGACGTGCGTCGGGTTGCCGTGTCCAGCATGCCGGCGACGATGAAGGCGGTTGTTTACAAACTCAGCGAGCATCACAAGCAGCCGCTGACGGATTGGCATGCGCTTCCGCTTCCTGTTCGCCCGTCGCAGGAATCGGGCATCTCCGCCGTTGCGGTGGCGTTGCGCGTTCGGGAATTGACCATCGTGCATAGCCAGGAGATCGGCTTGCATACGTTTTTCGTCGGCCGCATCACTTCCGACGAAAGCTGGGCGGAGGGCGCCCAGCTCCATCACACCGCGGGCTTTCATCAGGCCTATCGCCGCCGCCGGGGCGCGCCGCTTACTGAGGTCTAGCCCCAGGGCTGAAAGGGCCACATGGCCCGCCCAGGGGTTGGCTTGCTATCGATACAGTTTCGATATATCTTTTCCCGGCACATTTAGATATATCGGAGTTACATCATGCACAGGCATTTCCTGTTCCAACGCTTTATGCAGCGCCATCACGAGGGCCGCTGGGCGGCTGGCGGTGACGATCGGTGCGAGGGCCGCTTCGGCGGCGAGGCGCACGAATTCCACGGCCGGCGCGGTCGGCACGGGCCCTTTGGGCACCACCACGATGGCGACGTTTTCAATGATTGGGACGGCCTGCAGGGCGGCGGCCGGCGCGGTGGCGGGCGGGTGCTCGGCCACGGCGATCTGAAGCTGCTGCTGCTGGCGCTGATCGAACAACAGCCCCGCCATGGCTACGAGCTGATCCGCACCATCGAGGAGATGTTCCACGGCCACTACTCGCCCAGCCCCGGCGCGGTTTATCCCACGCTGACCATGTTGGAAGAAATGGGCCACGCCTCGGTGGAAAACGAGCAAGGTGGGCGCAAGTTGTACGCGATCACTGATGAGGGTCGTGCGTTTCTCAACGCCAACCGCGCCGCTGTCGACGCGATGACCGAACGCAACCGCCATAGCGCACGTTTGATCGCCAAGCTATCGCTACCGATGTCGGTTCGCAAAGCCATGCACGCCCTCAAGCATGCAGTACTGATGCGCGGTGCGGATTGGAACAAGGCCGAAGCACAGCGCGTCGCCACGATTCTTGAGCGCGCTGCCGCCGAGATCGCGGCAGGCCGCTCGGATGAAGGCTGACGTACATGAAGCCCTGCATGTCTTGCAGCAACGCTGCAAGACACAGGGACTAGTGCTGACACCTCCGCGCAACGCCATTCTTAGTGCGTTGCTGGATCAATCGGATTGCCGCGACGCGGTGTCGTTGCTCCAGACTGCGCAGACATATCACCCGGCAACCAGCATCGGCACGGTGTATCGCTTTTTGCGTGAGCTCGATCAACGTGGATTGATCGACGCCTTTGCGCAGCCGCATGGACGCACACGTTGGCAACTTAGAAAGCCGGCGCTGCCGGGTACTACAGCCGTTGCAAGCGATATGCAGCACATGGTCGCCCAAGTGCAGGATTTCCTGCGCACGTTGGAGCAGCTGGGCCTTGCCGAACACGTCGCCACGCCGTCTGCTTCCTCGCCCGATCCGCAAACGGATAACAACCACACACTCGCGGTATTGCGCGACATCGCGCTTCGCCTGGGCTACCGCTTGTTGCCAGGACAGCGCCACACGGCGTGATTCCGCATTTTTCGATATAGGTTCAGATATGACCAAGCACGCACACAGCATGGTTCGCCACGCGCTGGAGCGAAGGGTGATCGAGGTGCTCAGCACCAAGCGCATCACCCCGCATATGCAGCGCATCGTTTTCGGCGGCGCGCAGCTTCGCGGCTTTGTAAGCGCCGCGCCGGACGACCACGTGAAGTTGTTTTTCCCCAATCCGGAAGGCGATCTGGTGTTGCCGACCATGGGGGCCAACGGGCCGGAATTTCCGGCAGGTGTAACGCCTTCCCCGATGCGCGATTACACACCGCGCGAGTACGACGCGACACGCGGTGAGCTTATCGTCGATTTTGTCTTGCACGGCGATGGCCCTGCATCCACATGGGCGGAACAAGCAACGCCTGGGCAAAAGATTGGATTGGGCGGCCCACGTGGATCGTTCATCGTTGCCGATGATTTTGATCAGCTCGTGTTAGTGGGCGACGAAACGGCATTGCCTGCCATCGCGCGTCGCCTTGATGAGCTGCCCGCTGGCGCACGCGCATATGTGCTGGTGGAAATCCCCGAGAAAGCCGATCGCCAGCCGCTGGGTTCACAAGCCGAATTCGAAGTGGTGTGGCTGGAGCGCGATGGTGTAGATGGCGCGCAAAGTGATTTGCTGGAGCGTGCGTTGCGCGCGTTGCCCCAACTGCCAGGCGACACGTTCTATTGGATCGCCACCGAGTCGCGCCGCGCCCGAGGCATGCGGCGGTATCTGGCGGAAGAGCAAAACATTCCGAAGGAATGGATACGTGCCACCGGCTATTGGCAAGCCGATGGCGCGGAGGATGAAGAGGATTGAGCGCCGTGCCGTCATTCCGGCCTGCGCCGGAATGACGGGTTGATGTTTTGCGATTAGCGCGCTGCAGCCGGCTTCACCCACGTGTCAAACAACTCATCGATACGACGATATTCGTCGTACCACGAATCGGCGTGTTCGAACTCGTGGCGCTCCAGCGGATATAGCGAGATCCAGAAGTTCTTCTTGTGCAATTCGACAAAGCGCTGATAAAGCCGGATCGAATCGCTGGCCATCACGTTGTCATCGATCAAGCCGTGATTGATGAGCAGCGGATCGCGAAGGTTCTCTGCGTACTCGATCGGTGAACTGGTCTTGTACGCCTCCGGATCGAGTTGCGGGTCGTTGAGGATGTCGGCGGTGTATCCGTGGTTGTAAGTGACCCAGTCCGACGGTGGCCGTTGTGCAGCACCGGCAGCGAATTCACCTGGCGCGCGCAGCAGCGCCATTTCGGTCATGAAGCCGCCGTAGCTGCCGCCGTAGATGCCAACGCGCTTGGGGTCGACGCCATGGTTTTTCACCAGCCACGCTTTGCCGTCGAGTAGGTCTTCAAGTTCCGGATGGCCCATATGGCGATAGATCGCCGTGCGCCAGTCGCGGCCGTAACCCTGCGAAGCGCGGTAGTCGAGATCGAGCACGACATAACCTTGCTGCACTAGCAGGTTATTGAACAGCTGTTCGTGCTGGTAATACGTGGCCGATTCGCTGACATCCTGCAGATAGCCGGCACCGTGCACGAAAATCACCGCAGGACGCGAGGATGGCGCATCGCCTTCGTCGGCCGGCCCGTAGTACTTACCGTAGATCACGCCGGCGCCATGCGAGGACGACACTTCGACAATCTTCGGTGCAATCCACGCATGCGCGGTGAATGCGGGTTTCATGGTGTTGGTGAGTTCGCTCGGCGTCCCGCCCTGCGCACTCTGCACGGCGAGTTGCGGCAACACATAGGCCGACGAATGAAGCACCGCGAGCTGGCTGTCGTTGGGTGATAGCACGAACTGATCCATGCCGCCGTACTGCGTGACGCGCGTCAATGCACCACCACTCACCGGCACGCGATAAACATCGTAGCTGTACGGCGCGACTTGATTCGCGCGCACGTAAAACGATTTGCCGTCGGTTGAGAGCTGGGGTTGGTTTACTTCGAACTTGCCGGTAGTCAGCGCTTTCTCCGAGCCGTCGAGCGGTTTCACGTAGAGCTGCGAATAACCGCTCTGCTCGCTGAGATACCACAGCGTGCGGTCATCCTTGAGCCATCCGAAATCGTTGAAGATCCAGTTGATCCAGGCGTCGTCGTGCAGGCGATGCTGCGGTACAAGCACGTGCTTGTTGAAGTCGAGCGTGGCGATCCAACGATCCTTGTTGTCGATCGCGATCAATTCCACTGCCGCGTTGCGACCGTCGTCGCTCCACGCGATGCCAGCCGATCCGCTGTCCATGCTGTACAGAGTCACCGGGCGCACATCGGGTGCTTTCAGCGCTTTCGCGTCATCACTTTTGCCGGCTTTTTCCAACGCGGCGACGGTCTGCGCGCGGATTGCCTTGAGCGGGTCATCCTTGATACCGGGCAAGTTGTCGGTGGCGATGTCGTATTGCTTGTGTGCGACGAGGTCGAGCAACAGCAGCGACTGCGGTGCCGGATCGTTGCGGCCGACATACGTGCGTGCGTCTTCCGGCTCGGTGTAGCCCGAATCGGTGACGTAGTGGATCACGTCGGATATTTTGCCGTCGTCGTGGTGCGCGGCCTGGGTGACCACCAGCATCCAGTGTCCATCCGGCGACAGTTCCGTATCCATCAGCTGGATCTTGTCACCGAGATAGAACGGCAGCGGCGCGCGCGTGGGATCGGCCGCGGCGAGATCTTGTTGATTGGCGTGCAAGGCATCCTTGTCCGCTTTGTTTTCGCGCAGCCCCTTGAACAAGTCGAGCTGTTGCTGGGCCAATTCGTCGGGTTTCTTGGCTTGCGGATCGTCGGTGAATTTCAACACTGCCGCCGGCGCGGTAACGCCGCTGGTGATGTCGTAGCTGTACCAGTTATTGGCTTCGCGGTACTGCAACGCACGTCCATCGGCGGAAAACTGCGGTGCCGACTCGGGCTGCGCGCTGCGCGTGACTTGCACGCGGCGCCCACTGCCTAGATCAACCAGGAAAACATCGCCGTGCAGGATGTATGCAGCGTGCCGATGCGCGCGGTCGTACACCGCAGGGCCTTCGGCTTGCGCCATCGCCGTCGCATCCAATTTGGTGCTTTGGCCGTTGGCCGGGTTGACGCGATACAAATCGTGCACGGTATTGCCGTCACGCTTGAGGCTGTAATAAAGGCTGCGCCCGTCCACGCTCCAATACGGATTCTCGACCGCCTGACCCACCCAGTCCGGGTTGGCCATGATGGTTTCCAGATCCAACGACCCCGAACCGGGCTCCGTCGCCGCCATGGCAGGCAGTACGGCGAGGGCTACGAGGCCGGCGAGCAGCAGTCGGCGCATGGAATTCTCCAAAGTCGAAACGGGCCAGCATAGCTAAGCGGCGGTGGCAGGCAAGCGCCAAGGGTCCCGTTTCGCGGGGGCGACGTGCAGGGTAGGCTGGGTGACCGGTCGTATGTCCGTGCGACTGCCCCAACCTCATGCGGATGAGCACCGGACACGGCATCGGCGCTCCGTTGAATTGGCGCGACGGGACGAAACGATGGAACCGGACGGCTGTTACGATGCCGCCCTGGTTCCTTCTGTTGATGCCCTATGAGCCTGCTTTCCGCCGTCGAAATCGAAACCGCCGACCATCCCACCCATAGCGTTATCTGGCTGCACGGCCTGGGCGCCGATGGTCACGACTTTGCGCCGATCGTGCCCGACCTGGTGTCGCCGCAATGGCCGGCGCTGCGCTTCGTGTTTCCGCACGCACCGGTGCGGCCGGTAACGATCAATGGCGGCATGCCGATGCGTGCCTGGTACGACATTTTTGGCTTCGATTTGCTGTCGAAGCAGGATGAAGCGGGCACGCGGCAATCCATCGCGCAGGTGGACGCTCTGATCGCTCGCGAGCAGGAACGCGGCGTTCCCAGCGAACGTATTTTTCTGGCCGGCTTTTCGCAAGGAGGCGCCATAGCGTTGGCAGGGGGGCTGCGTCATCCGCAAAAGCTTGCCGGCATCATTGCACTTTCCACCTATTTGCCGATCGCCGCCACGCTCGCCGACGAACGTAGTGCAGAGAATGCCAACGTGCCGATTTTCTGGGGCCATGGCACGCTCGATCCGGTGGTGATCCTGCAGCGCGGGATCGATTCGCGTGCCGCGCTGGAGGCACTCGGTTACAAGGTGGATTGGCACACCTACCCGATGCCGCACTTCGTGTGCCCGGAGGAAATCGCCGATCTGCGCCAGTGGATGGGCGAACGGCTGCGCTGAAAGCGGCAACGCTTGCGGGCATACTGCGTGCATGCCCGATTCCGCCCCCAAGGCACCCGCTCAATCGCATAGTCCGTTGCCGGACTTTTGTGATCTGCCTGCAATCTCCGCGTTGCTGGTTGTCGGTGCTTTGTGCGTGACATTGGCGTGGCTGGCACCGGAAAGCACCCGCGGCTGGCGCGGCTACAGCGTTGGCATGCTGTTTGTGGAATGGACGGCGATGCTGGTTGCGGTCGCGTTATGTAAGTTGCGTCCTTGGCTGCTTCGCCTGCCGGGGTTGCTGCCCTATGCCGGCGTCTGGCTGGTGATGGTGTTGATCGTGACGCTAGCCAGCATGCTGGCGCAATGGATGGATCGCTTGCTGGAAATGCAATTGATCAATTCCGTGCCGGGGACTTTCGTGCGCGACAACGCAGCGATCGCTGCGCTGCTCGGCGCGGCCATGCTGCGTTACTTCTACATGCTGGCCGAATGGCAGGCGCGATTGGCCGCGGTGGCTCACGCAAAAGTCGAAGCACTGCAAGCGCGCATACGCCCGCACTTCCTCTTCAACAGCATGAACACGGTGGCGGCTTTGATCCGCGTCGATCCGACGGCGGCCGAGCGCACGGTGGAAGATCTCTCCGAATTGTTCCGCGCTGCATTGGGACAAAGCGATACGCACAACGGCACGCTCGGCGAGGAGTTGCAGTTGGTCGATCGCTATCTTGCTATCGAACAATTGCGCCTGGGCGAGCGTTTGCGCGTGCAACGAGAACTGGACGATTTGCCCTTGGATACGGCGCTTCCGGTGCTACTGCTGCAACCCCTGGTTGAAAACGCCGTGCGCCACGGCATACAACCGCTGCGCGAAGGTGGCGAGGTGATTTTGCGCGGTCGGCGCGAGCATGACATGCTGCTGATCGAAGTCAGCAATCCGCTTGCCGAGAGCCCCGCTAAGGGCGGCAGCGGCCATGGCTTGAACAATGTTCGTCAGCGTGTCGTGTATCACTACGGTCCGCGCGCCAGCGTGGAGGCCGGACCGCAAGGGGATCGTTTTGTGGTGAAGCTACGCCTGCCTTTTGAGGTTCGCCATGCGCGTGCTGATCGTCGATGACGAACCGCTCGCACGCGCACGCCTTGCCGCACTATTGACGGAGTGCGACGGCGTCGAAGTCGCCGGCAGCGTGGGCGACGGCGAAGCAGCACTCGCTGTGCTCGCCAACGTGCAACCCGACGTATTGCTGCTCGACATCAACATGCCGGGCATGGATGGCAAAACGCTCGCCGCGCGACTCGCCAATCGCGCGCGTCCGCAGATCGTGTTCTGCACGGCTTACGAAGCGCATGCAGTACACGCCTTCGATCTTGGTGCAGTCGACTATCTGCTCAAGCCAGTGCGACTGGAACGCTTGCGCGATGCACTCAAGCGCGTGCAACAACGGCTCGATGCACATCCGCGCGAACCGGTGGGCTGGCTGCATGCGCGGGTGCGCGGCGAACCCGTGCGAATGGCGTTGGATGAAGTGGTGTGCCTGGTCGCGGAAGAGAAATACGTGATCGCGCACCGCAGCGGCGATCAGCTGTTGCTGGATGATTCGTTGCGCCAGCTGGAAGAGACCTATCCCGACCAGCTGATTCGGCTGCATCGCAATTGCCTGGTGCCGGCGCATCGATTGATCGGCCTGAAAACGCTTGCCGATGGCCGCGTGCTGGCGCGGCTGGCCGGCACCGATTTCAGTCCCGAAGTGAGCCGCCGCAACCTGCCTACTTTGCGCAAACTGCTACGCATGGGTTGACGGGTGCGCGACAATGGCCGCTGCCATCGCCTCCGGAACTGTCATGACCCCCGCTGTATTGCGCATCGCCACCCGCAAGAGCGCCCTGGCGCTGTGGCAGGCCGAACACGTGGCCGGACTGCTGCGCACGACGCATCCCGGCTTGCGCGTGGAACTGGTGCCACTGTCCACGCGCGGCGACGAGATCCTTGATATGCCGTTGGCGACGATCGGTGGCAAGGGCCTGTTCCTGAAGGAGCTTGAATTGGCGATGCTGGAAGGCCGCGCCGACCTGGCGGTGCATTCGCTCAAAGATGTGCCGTCGGAGCTGGAACCCGGCTTCGCGCTGCCGGCGATTCTGCCGCGCGCGGATGCTGCCGATGCGTTTGTCAGCAACGACTACGCCGATTTGGCGGCGCTGCCGCGGGGCGCGCGTGTGGGCACCTCCTCGTTGCGACGTCAGGCGCAGCTGCGCGCGGTGCGGCCGGATCTGGAATTGCTCGACCTGCGCGGCAACGTCGGCACACGACTGCAAAAGCTTGATTCGGGCCACTACGACGCGATCGTGCTCGCCTGCGCAGGGCTCGAGCGTCTTGGTCTGCACGCCCGAATTCGTTCCCGTCTCGCCGCTCCGGCGTGGTTGCCAGCACCGGGACAGGGCGCCATTGCCATCGAGGCACGCTCCGATCAACCGGCCGTACTCGAAGCCCTAGCAGTGTTGGACGATGCCGATACACGACTGGCCGTGACCGCAGAGCGCGCAATGAATCAAGCGCTGGGCGGCAGCTGCACGGTGCCGGTAGGCGCCTGGTGCACGGTCACCGAGCGCGGCTTGCATCTACGTGGCTTGGTCGGCGAAGTATCCAGCGGCCGCTTGCTGGTTGCCGAGGCGGCAGGCGTTGGCGACGATGCCGTAGATCTGGGCAACGGTGTCGCGCAATCACTGTTCGCGCAAGGTGCCGCCGCTTTTCTGAAATCCTGACGTTTGCCCATAAAAAAGCCCCTCCATTCGCACAGAGGGGCTGCATAGGCGATAAGGCGATGTCGCCCGATCAGATGTTGTAGACGATATTGGTGGTGGCTAGCGTATCCGTCTTGCGGATGCCCGGCAGCACGAAGGTGTTGTGACGCAGCTGGAAGCCGACCTTGATCGACAGCTTCTTGGTCATGCTGACGGCAAGGCCCGTATCGTTCTGCAGATAGGTGTTCTTGCTGCCCGCTTCCGTCAGGAAGGTATCTTCGAACGACGTGTTGTCGGTGAGGCGGTATTTGTAGTTCACCAATCCACGCGCGACGACTTCGCTCTGGCGCGATTCGGTCGATGCCACCGCGACGCCATTGATCGTGACGGTACCGGGCGCCGGCTGGTATTCGGTGTAACCGGGACCGATTTCGAAGGAGAGCTGGGTGCGGTCGTTCTTCAGTGCGATGTAGCCGTAGCCGACCGACACCGTGCCTTGCCACACGTTGGCGCCGAAGTCGTCATGGTCATAACGTGCGGCGGTCACGATGTAGCTGCGTGGATCGAGCTTGTAGCCGACCGAAGCGCCACCGTCGTAGCGGTTGGCGGTGGTGTCGAATTGCTTGACGGTTGCGCCAGCGGCGTCGACCACGTTTACCTGGCCCTTGGAACGCAGCGCATCAAAGAAGAAGGTGTTCTTCCACTGATCCGTTTCCTGGTTCAGGTTCAGCTTGGCGTTCAGGTTTTGCGAACGCGAATTGCCGGTGGTGGAGGCGAAGCCTAGTTCGCCTGAACCGGTCCAATCGCTGGTGTTTGTCTGGGTGCCTGAGCTGGTGGAGCTAGTATCTTGGGCCTGGGCAGCGAACGTGGCCAGGGTGGCAAACGCCAGACCGGTCATCAGAATCTTTTTCATCGCTGGGGGTCGTCCTTTTGTTAAAAAGCCGTTGAGCGCGCCACTTTAGCGGCACGGCTTGAATACCCGGTGAATATGAACGGCCAGGGTCAGCTGCGGTTTGGCGGCCAGGGTGGATCGGGCTCTAACGATCGGACGACGGCCGCGTCGTAGAGCTTCAGCTCGATGGTCTTGCCGATCACGTAAGCCGCGGCCGCGCAAAGCGCCAGCCAGCGCCCCTCGGCGAAAATCGGCACTAGCAACACGCTTACGCAAGGCACTGCGCAGATGAGCACGGCGGCCAGAAATCGCTGGGAAAACAGGTTGCTGGCATGCTGCCGACGCTCGCCAGGGCTAGGTTCGCGCAGTGACTGCTGCCAGCCCAAACCACCGGCCAGCCCTAGTAAAAGGGCTAACAACAGCAGGCCGACGCCCCATGGCCAGGGCTCTAAGTCTGGTCCGCTGAGGTTGGCCTGAAAGATCACGCATACCCACAACCACAGGCCACCGCCGTAGCACGCCGACAACACGCGGCTCAGCGGCAGCTGCATAGCCACAGCCGCGTGACCCGCGAGGCGGCGGGCGCGATAACCGTAGGCACTGCTGATCAGGCAGGAAAGGCTGCAAATCATCAGCGCAATGCCGACCAGCCGGGTGGCCCAGAAGCCCTCATTGCCCCGCGCCAGGCCGGCCAGGGCCATCATCGGCAGATACGTGGCCAGCGCCAGCAGCGCCTCGCGCGTGGGCCGGTGCGCCCTGCCGATGCGCCAGCCGTGCCATTCGGACACCGTGGGCAATCGCAGGCAGGCCGCAATCAGGGCAACACTGACGAACAAGCACCCCAACGCCAGCGGAACCAAGGCTTCACCCCGCCCCGTGCTGTAGATCCCCAGGGCCAACGCGAGGCTAAGCAGCATCCATAGCCCATAGCCACACAGGGCCAGGACCTCCAAAAGCATGGGCGCCCACCCGACTTGCCGGGTTTCCAGATCGCCGCCAACCGATTGCGATGGGTTCGAAGATATATCCATGAGGACCGGGGAAAGTCCGCACGCACGCTTGCGGGCGTCACGTAGCATGCTCATGCTACACAAAACCTCTGGCCGAACGTCGACATGGATCGCTACGAGCGCATTCTTACCTTGCACCGTCTGTTGAAGTCGGCCCATTACCCGGTGCCGCTGCCCAGACTGATGGACGAGCTTGAATGCTCGCGAGCCACGCTGTATCGCGATATCGCCTTTCTGCGCGATGCGTTGGGAGCGCCAATCGAGAGCGCCGGCGGCGAACACGCGGCATTCCGCTACGAGGCTGCCGAAGGCCAGCGCTTCGAATTGCCCGGCTTGTGGCTGACATCGGACGAACTGGCCGCGTTGCTGGCGTTGAACGAGCTGATCGGACGCAGCGGCCCCGGTGTGCTGGCCGGCGCGCTCGCGCCGTTCAAGGCACGCATCGAACATCTGCTGTCGGATCGCGCCAGCGGCAAAGCGCTACCGGTTGAACGCATTCGCGTGATTCCCTGGGGCGAACGCAAACTCGATCAGCAAGCGTTTCGCATCACCGCCGGTGCGGTGCTGGATCGACGCCAGCTGCGTTTTCTGTACCGCGCACGCACCACCAACAGCGAAAACCGGCGCACCGTGTCACCGCAACGCCTGACGCACTATCGCGACAACTGGTACCTGGATGCGTGGGATCACGATCGCGAAGCGCTGCGCAGCTTCGCGGTGGATCGCATCACCGATCCGCATACGCTGGAAGCGGCGGCGGTCGACGTGGCGGAAAACGATCTCAACGACCTGCTCGCTTCCAGCTACGGCATCTTCGCCGGCAAGCCCAAGGCGTGGGCCACGATTCGCTTTTCCGCGCACGCCGCACGCTGGGTTGCCGATGAACACTGGCATTCGCAGCAGAAAGGCAACTGGCTCTCCGACGGGCGCTACGAGTTGCAGCTACCCTATTCCAACTCGCGCGAATTGCTGATGGATGTGCTCAAGTACGGCCCCGATGCCGAGATCGTGGCGCCGCTGCCGCTGCGCGAGGAAATGAAGATCATGCTGCAGCTGGCGCTGGGCGGGTATCAGTAGTTCTCCATCGCGCGGGCTCCCGCGCTACCATATCGGTGATGGCTGACACCGATACCCGCGTAAACGTCGTCGCCGCGACGGAAAATTCTCGCAAGCCCACCGTAGCACTAGCGCTTGGCGCTGGCGGCGCGAAGGGACTGGCGCATATCGGCGCCATCGAAGAACTCGAGGCGCAAGGTTTTCAGATAGTCGCCATCGCCGGTTGCTCGATGGGCGCACTGATCGGCGGCGTTCACGCCATGGGCAAGCTTGATGTCTATCGCGACTGGGTTTGCTCGCTCGATAAATTCGATGTGCTGAAGCTGGTGGATTGGTCGTTTTCGTTTGCCGGCGGTGGGTTCATCAAGGGCGAAAAGATCATCGGCACGATGCTCGATTTGTTCGGCGACACCAGCATCGAAGATTTGCCGATCGCATTTACCGCCGTTGCCACGGATATCGAACGCGAGCGCGAAGTGTGGCTAACGCGCGGTTCGCTCTTCGATGCCATACGCGCGTCGATTGCGATACCGACGCTTTTCCGCCCGCATAACATCGACGGCCGATTGCTGGTGGACGGCGCACTGCTCAATCCCGTGCCGGTGACGCCCTTGATCCGCGATGCTGCCGATTACGTGATTGCCGTCAGTATCGACGGCCCCCCCGAAAACAACGTGCCGGTGGAGATTTCCGCCGGCGAAACCCCCTCCAAACGTGGCATCGGCCGATTGCTGGGGCGGTTGCTTCCCGGCGGCGGCGATACGAAGGCTGCCGATACGAAGACCCACGAGCGTAGCGCGCTGGACCTGCTCAACTCGTCGATGGATTTGATGCAGGCCAATCTCTCGCGCTTGCGTCTGGCCGCGTATCAACCGGATCTGCTGGTGCAGCTGGCGCGAAATGTTTCGAGTGCGTACGAGTTTTATCGCGCGCGCGAATTGATCGAGTTGGGCCGCGAACGCATGCGCGCTGCATTGGAGTCGTGGAATCCAGGGCCGCGTTAAGGCAATCCGTTCGCCTTGATCCAATTGTCCAGATACATCTTCAGCGCCAAGGCCTGGTTGTGCTCCTCATCGCGCGCGCCATACAGCAGCGTGACGCGGTGCCGTTCGGCATGCACGACCAACGGCCGCCAGAAAGAGGCGAGCTCATCCAGCTCGCCCGCATATCGGTGACGGAAACCTTCCCAGCGCGCCGGATCGTGCCCAAACCAGTTACGTAGCGCGGTCGAGGGTGCCAACTCTTTGGCCCAGACATCGAGCGCGGCGTCTTCCTTCTTCACGCCGCGCGGCCAAAGTCGATCGACCAGCACGCGATAACCATCGGTCTTGCTGGCCGGTTCGTAGATGCGTTTGACGACGATGCTCACTCGCGGCCTCCCTTAAGGGATCACGACACTTAAGCATACGCCGCGGCCATCTAGCTGGCGTGATGCCGATCAGCTTTCTTCGACGCGCGTGACCTTGGCGCGACGCATCAGCCACGCCACGCCGCGCAAGTCGGCTACGCCCACCCATAGGCGATCGAGCATGCCGTACTTGGAAGTACCAGCGGTACGCGGGCGATGTCCGACCGGCACGCTCTGGCTGCGGAAACCCGCGCGTTTGACCAGCGCCGGCAGATAGCGGTGCATGTGATCGAAATACGGCAGACGCAGGAAGACATCGCGCTCGAACAGCTTGAGGCCGCAGCCGGTGTCCGGCGTGTTATCGCGCAGCATGCGCGAACGCACCGCGTTGGCGACCTTGGAAGAAATGCGCTTGTTGAAGCTGTCGCGGCGCGTGGTGCGCCAGCCGGCGAAGAGTTTGATATCCGCATCGGCCGCATCGCGCGCGGCGAGCAATTTGGGAATATCGGCCGGGTCGTTCTGCCCATCGCCGTCCAGCGTGGCGACCCACGGCGAACGCGCTGCATACACGCCATTCCACACAGCCGTGCTTTGCCCGCTGCGGCTGACGTGGTGCAGCACGCGCAATTCTGGATAGGTGGCTTTCTGTGCGTTCAAGACCGCGCGGCTATCGTCGCTGGAATCGTCGTCGACATAGACGATTTCGAACGCCACCTTGCCGCGCAGCGCAGCAGCGATTTCCGCCAGCAGGGGCGGGATGTTGTCGCGTTCGTTGAAGACGGGCACGACGACGGAAAGTTGCGGCATGGGACTGGCCTTAAGTCTTGCAGAAGCGGTGTGGCGGCGATTCTAACTGCGTGTAAAGACGGGAATTTGAACGGCAGTCTTTTTGCTCGTCATCTCAGCGAAGGCCGGAATGACGAGCAAAGGCGCGTTAGCGCATCTTGCCCAGAATCCCTTCCAGCTCATCGTTGCTGTGGTAATGGATCACCAGCTTGCCGCGCCCGCCGCGGCCGTGCGCCACTTCCACCTTGGTGGCGAAGCGTTCGGCCAGTTCGCGCTCCAGCGCGTCGATATTCGGGTCGCGGGGCGGTGCGCTCTTGGCTTTGCCTTTGGGCGCGGTCTGCGCCTTGCGCGCGGCGTCTTCGAGTTCGCGCACGCTCCAGTTGCTGCGCGCGGCTTCCAGCGCCAGCGCTTCGGCATCGCGTTCCGGCAGCGTCAACAGGCAACGGGCGTGGCCCATTTCCAACTTGCCGTCGTCGAGCAGGCGCTTGATGGAAGCCGGCAGGTCGATCAGACGCAACATGTTGGACACGGCGGCGCGCGAGCGGCCCACCGCGTCGGCGGCTTGCTGGTGGGTGAGGTCGAAGTCGTCAATCAGGCGCTTGACGGCATCGGCTTCCTCCAGCGGTGTGAGATCCTGGCGCTGGATGTTTTCGATCAGCGCCATCGCCGGCACGGCGATTTCGGGCACATCTTTCACGAGCGCCGGGATTTCACTCATCTGTGCGCGTTGCGCCGCACGCCAGCGACGTTCGCCGGCGATCAACTCGTAGCTGTTCTTGCCGATGGCACGAACCACCACCGGCTGGATCAGACCCTGCGCCTTGATCGAAGCGGCCAGTTCGTCCAGCGCTTCATCGTTCCAGTGGCGGCGCGGCTGGTATTTGCCGGGTTGGATGTATTGGATCGGCAGCGAGCGCAGCTCGCCTTCCTGTTCGATCACCGAGGGAGTGCCGCTATCGCCGCCACCGAGCAGGGCGTCAAGCCCGCGTCCAAGTCCACGTTTTTTCGGGGCTGCCATGCTTACTCCTGATCAAGATGTGCCGAGGCTTCCACGGATTCCTCGGGACTGTCGCCGTGCATCGCGTGCAGTGCGGCCACCGCGGCTTGCGAGCCGCGTTCGCGGCGAATGATTTCGCCAGCGAGCCCGATGTAGGCGATGGCGCCGCGCGAGCTGCGGTCGTAAAGATGGATCGGCTGGCCGTGGCTTGGCGCTTCGGCCAGGCGCACGTTGCGCGGGATGATCGAGCGCAACACCTTGTCGCCGAAATGTTGGGTGAGCTGTGCGGACACTTCGTTGCCGAGGTTGTTGCGCACGTCGTACATGGTGCGCAGCAGGCCTTCGATTTCCAGCTGCGGATTCAGATGCTGGCGCACGGCTTTGACCGTGTCGAGCAAACTGGAAAGACCTTCCAACGCGAAGTACTCGCACTGCACGGGAATCAGCAAACTGTTCGCGGCGGTGAGCGCGTTGACGGTAAGCAAGTGCAGCGTCGGCGGACAATCGATCAGGATGGTGTCGTACTTGCCGGTAACTTTCGCAAGTTGTTCCTTCAGCCGGTTTTCGCGCGCCAGCGCGTCCATCAGCTTGAGTTCGGCGGCAGTGAGATCGCCGTTGCCAGGCAACAGATCGTAGTGCGCTTCGGTGCTGACGATGGTTTGCTCGATCGCCGCTTCACCCAGCAACACTTCGCAGCCGTTGGGCGTGGCCTCGTGCTTGTCCACGCCCGACGCCATGGTCGCGTTGCCCTGCGGATCGAGATCGACCAGCAGCACTTTGCGCTTCGCCGCGGCTAGGGCCGCAGCGAGGTTGACAGCAGTCGTGGTTTTGCCGACGCCACCCTTCTGGTTGGCGACAGCGATGATACGGGCCATGTCTCGTCCGGTACCGTGCGTGTTCGAAAGGACGGCTAGATTAGCAGCCTGCCCGTCCGAGCACGACGAGATGACGCTCGGCCGCCTCCAAACCGGGCACAGCTAAGGTGTGAATCGCACGAACTTCGAAGGCAGACGGTACGCCGGGAAGTTCTTCATCCGGCGCCTTACCCTTCATTGCCAGCCAGATTCCTTGCGGCGCCAGCAGGTGACCACCCCAGCCCAGCATGTCGGCAAGGCTGGCAAAGGCGCGCGCGGTGATGCAGTCGAACTGGCCTTCCACATCTTCCACCCGCGATTGCACCGCACGCACGCCTTCCAGCTTCAAGGCTCGGATCGCTTCGCGCAGAAAGCGCACCTTTTTGCCGTTGGAATCGACCAAAAGCACCTGGCGACCGGGTGCGGCGATGGCCAGCGGAATGCCCGGAAGACCGGGGCCGGTGCCCAGGTCGGCCAGCGTTTCGCCCTGCACGTACGGCAGGATCGCCAGCGCGTCGAGCAGATGGCGGGTAACCATCTCCGCCGGATCGCGGATGGCGGTGAGGTTATAGGCCGCGTTCCAGCGCTCCAGCAACGCCAGGTAATCGAGCAGGCGCGTGACCGCATCGGCAGGCAACTGCAGACCCAGCGCATCGATGCCCTGTTCAAGCTTGGTTTGCAGGGCGGCGCGGGTGGTCATCGGCGTTCCGTGGACAAGAAGGTCGGTCAGTATCCGGGCCCAATGCCTCAGACGCCAGCGCTGGACCCGACAAAAGAAGACCCGCCGTAGCGGGTCGATACTTTCAGGATTCCCCTGTGCCGGTGCTTCTTCGGGCGACCTGGCCAGTATTTCCTTTGAATTAGGCGGCTTCCAACTCCACGCGGGTCACCATCACACCGCGTTCGCGTAGGTGCTTGTTGAGGCTGCGCTTCAGGCGCGCGGCCACTTCACGGCGCTCTTCCTGATCCGCTTGCGCTTCGGCGTGCAGCGCATCGATGACACCAGTGCGAATCAGCTGGTCGGCCTGTTCGATCACGGCGTCCGCGCGCTCGGGCTCAAGCACCTGCCAGTAAACCGTGCCGTGCATCGGATGCGTTTCGGCCATTGAGGCATCGAAGCGCAGCGTGCGGCCACCCAGATCGATGCGATGTCCAACGCGATCCAGCAAGGGCAACACCACGTGCGTACCCGGCTGCAACAGGCGTACCGGCTTGCCGTGGCGATAGAGGCTGTGAACCTGTCCTGCCGGCACACGCTTCACCGCAACCGCCGCCAGGGCGAGTAGTGCGACAAGAAGAGTGAGGGTCAGGATGGTCATGTTCTTCTAAAACAGCTAGTTAGGTTAAATTTCTAAATTTTTTACGAGGCTTTATTCTACAGGCTCATGAAGACGCTTAGATTAATCTTAATTTAACGGCAGATCTGGGATTCCGCAACCGCCTGATCCTTAACGATCTACTGATGTCGGGTGCCGGAAACCATTTCCCTTTTTCGTCAATCGGTTCCCTTTTCTTTAATCGCTTCCCTTACCGACCCTGCGCTTCTGGGGTCGAAAGGGGGAATGCATAGGCCCTGCCAAGTTGCCGTCTTGCCGTATCACATTGAATTTAGGTTTTTTCTTTGCTTTACGTTCTGGCTTTTCGGCCTGAGATGAGCCGTGAAATGGACGTAAAGGGTCGCAATGACCACTGGTGGTCACTTTTTCATCAAAGTGAAGACACGGTCATACGACGGCAGACCTCAGCCGTTTGGACGTTTAACGCGAAGGCTCAGTCATATTGCCGAGGCTGATTACTGCCTGCAGACAAGAAGTGACCGCGTTGGTCGAAAGCGAGCCTCTCCCTAGGCACCTGTTTCGGCAAAACGAGTCAGTAGAGCCTCGCACGAACCTCTTGCAAGGCCAGCCGCCCACGCCTCCAGCTTCGCGATCTCGGGCTCAAGAGCCTGGATCGCATGTTCCGCCCAAAGGTATCTCGTCGCCCGTGTGGGTAAGTGATCGGTTTCGGAAATAATCCCAACAAATGCCCTGAAGTCATCGTCGAAATCGCCAACGCCTCCCACCCGACTGCGCAGATGGACGACCCGCGGCGCCGCCTCTAGGTAGGAGCAACGGCCACTCAGCACTAAGCGCAACAGATAAGCCAACTGTTGCCGAGCCTCTTGCTCTTCCTCGTTCAGCGGTGGCCTACCCATGAGAATCCCTTTGGTTCAAGAGCGTTGAGTAGCGTCCGCTTCGGGTCGACAAGCGACCACCGGGAAAGAGCCGCCAACCGACCAGTCGGCGCCCTCTAACCAAAGGTCGCTGACCGGCCAACAAGAGCCAGTCGGTGAATCAGTCGGGTCGCCCGATAGCGGTCGTTCTGCGCTCGGAATCTTCAACGACGATGGCGCCGGCGGCAGCGCGCGGACACCTGATCCAGGTGACGTGGGGGTACCGGGCAGTTCACCCTCTAACGGTCACTCCAGCTGGTGGGAATAGCGTCAAGATAGCGAAATTCGCGCGTCTGCTGGGTCCGGCTATACTGCAGCCGAATAGCAGGACCGAACGCGGCGAAGTCGTTTGTAAAACATGGGGTTGCTTAACCATTCGTGGTGCGTTGCGCAAGATGTATAACCGGACCCACGGGTCCGTATATTCATTAGTTAGGTATCATCGGGGGGATCTATTCGTGCTTCAAACTCCTCTTCGACCTTATACGTTCGCGCCCTTGGCTCTCGTATTAGTTTTAAGTCTGATTTTCTTATGTACCAGCATCTGGTACATAGTTGATTTTTGGAGCACATCCGGAGATTTCGTAATCATTTCGCAGCATCAGGAGTGCGAGCAGCCTCTCAACAACCGCTGCGACAATGTTTACGTCGTTGAGCGTACGTCTGGCGAAAAGGATGTTATTGAAGGCTGGGTCTCCCCAGGCGACTGGCAGTTTCAAGACGGCAATCATCTGCAAAAAAAGGCGGGCAATTTTTGGTACACAGTAAACGGTCAATTGGAGGAGTGGCCGTCTCTCCAACTCTTTTCTTCTCAAATCGTCGCGAGCATCTGTGGTCTGCTTTTTTGGTTTTTTTTGGGCGGTCCAAGGGTGCTATTTCTGTGGCTTTCCATTTAAAAACAGTTTTCAAAAAATGGTACCTAACAAATTCCGTAAGAGACTTCCCGTCAACGCCGCCCGCTTGATGCTCTTGCCTTGAGCTTTCAGGCTTTCGCTGGTCATCATGTTGTCCTCTGTGTAGCGTCGTGCGTGTCAGTGCTTGCGGCGTTGAACGTTGCCAGACTGCATT
>CAJCJD010000079.1 GCA_903970555.1 Vulcanimicrobiota bacterium | reverse complement strand
CGCGGCTATGCGGTCTTTCAACGCACATGCTTCGCCTGCCACACCCTCAATGGTCAAGGCGACGCGCACATGGGGCCGGATCTGAATATCCCGCACAATCCCATCGAATATCTGAGCCCCGATATGCTGCGCGCGTTTATTCGCAACCCGCAGTCGCTGCGCCGCTGGCCAGAAGGGAAAATGTTTGGCTTTCCGACCAAGGCTTCACTCTCGGATGCGGACTTGGACGCTGTTCTCACGTATCTGAGTTACATGGCGCAACACAAGGTCACGCCGTAAGAAACGCTTATGGCGCCGACGCCGCAGCTTTGGGCGTATTCGAATCTTTTAGCAGTTCTTGCAAGGCGTTTTCCCGCTCCGTTACGGGCTCCCGCGCCAGTGCGCGTACGCGCGCATAAAACGCAGGCCATTGACCATCCGCTTGCTTGAACAGCGTGGCGAAAGCCTGGGTCCATTGATCGTAGAGACCAAAGGGCAGCAAGGTCGCATTGTTGATGGGCGCCGCTACCCAAGCGTCGTAGCGATGGTCGTTCGGCCAATGCTTGTCGCGCCACGCTGCGTAGCTCACGCGAAAATCTGCAATCGCACGCTCCTTGCCGGCCGCCATCGCTGTGTCGTCTACACCGCTCGCGTAAAGTTTTTTTAGTCGCTCGCGCAGATCCAACGCCAATTGCGTGAAGCCGTCGTCCATCTCCTGGTCGCTATCATCACCAGCCGGTTCGCCGCGCGAAGAGTGCCATTCGCGCAAGCCTTGATTTTCCACAAACATCGCATAGCTTTCGTTGAAGGCCGTGTCACCCTTTACGTAGATAAGTTGGTGCGCAAGTTCATGGAAAATCGTGCCGACCAATTCGTCGTCGTCCCAACGCATCATGCTGCTGAGAATGGGATCGGCGAACCATCCCAAGGTGGAATAAGCGGGGACTCCGCCTAGGTAGACATCGTTGCCTTGTGCACGCAATCTCAGGGCGCTTTCCTTGGCTTTCTTCTCATCGAACCAGCCGCGATACGCTACGCAACCGGCGATCGGAAAACACTGCGGCACGGCCTCCACCGAGAAGCGCGGCGTGGCGTAGACATTCCACACCACATAGGGTCGATGCAGCTCGACGTAGTACGTGTAACTGCGGTTATCCGGCAGACCCAATTGCTTGGAGGCGAACTGGCGAGCTTGCTGCGAAAGTTGCAAACGTCTCGCCAGCTTGGGGTCGGTAGCCGGATCGGCGATAACCTTCTCGACCGAACGTCGTTGCAACAGCAAAGCGCTTTCGCCATGCGTTACGTGTGCGTAGTAGCGAAGATTGGCGCAGGCACCGAGCACGATAGCCACCACGATGCAGCTGATCAACCTGGCGCCGGGGATAAGAATGCGAAGTCGTGTCATTCCCCGCATTCTGACCTAAGACTCAGCACAGGTCAGTGGCCGCCGTAATGTCCGCCGCCTGACGAGGACCCGTGCGATGCGGTATGACCGCCGCCTCCGCCGTGCCCATAGCCACCGTGCCCATATCCGCCACGGCCGTAGTAGCCACGACCGTAATAACCTCGGCCATACCATCCGCCACCGATGATGACGCCCGGTCCATAGCAGCAACCGTAATAGCCACCGTAATACCCGTACGGGTACCCGCCATAACCGTAGCCGTAACCATAAGGGTAGTAGCCGTTATAGACGACGGCAGGGCCACTGCCGTAATAGGCATCACCCCCATAGCCGCCCCCGCGCACGTAGCTGTAACCCGGCGCGACATAGCAGCCGGAAAGCAAGCTCATCAGGACAATCAAGATGAGAGCGGAAAGCAAGCGTTTGATCGTGGGCTTCATGGTGGGGACTCCATCGCCTTCAACAACCACACCGTACTCCTAATCCGATAAATAAGCCCTGAGCCATTACGAAAAGGCCGACTGGCGTTTAAGCGCCAGCCGGCCCTCTTAGTGGTTTGGCAAACGACAATGCGGATTTCGCTCAGCTTTTCCCGTTTTTGCTCTGATCACCGCGAGCGTGAGCAACGTGGTTGTGTACCGCGTCGCCAGCGTGGTTCGACCCATGACTGTGCAAATCGCCGTTGTCGGAGTGAGGCGCGGACGTCGCACCAGGCCATGTAGGCCCTTGTTTGACACGTTCCTGCTTGGCCTGCAGCAATGCCTGGATATGCGCCACGGCCTCTTCGGGGCTGATATGAGCCGGCGCCGCAGGTGCGGCTGTGACAGTCTTTTTAGGTGCCTTCGGTTTGGCCGTTCGCTTGGGCGCGGAGGGCTTCTTTGCTGCCTTCACCACCGCAGTGGGAGCCGAACTGGGCGCAACTTTGCGGACGGCCTTCTTGGCCGGCGACTTTTTGGCTGTTCCGCGCGCGGCCGATTTCGAAGATGCGGTCTTGCGCACGGCCGATTTCTTTACCGCTTTCTTCGCAGCCTTGCTGGTTGCCGTCTTTTTGCTGGCTGGTTTTTTAGCGGTTTTCTTCGCGACCTTGCGAGGAGACTTCTTCACCGACTTCTTGCTCGCCGCAGCCTTTTTTACCGGCTTTTTAGCGGCTGCAGCTGGCTTCTTGACCGCTTTCTTCTTGGTCGAGCTAGCGCGTTTGGATGCCTTTCGGGCCGCGGACTTCTTCGCGGCAGACTTGCGGGTCGTTGCCATGCGTGGGTACTCCAGCGGTTTTCGGTAGTGGTGACAATGTCATCATCAAGATGTACGCGAAATGAGCAAGTGCCGGAAATCACATGCCCGGCTGCGACAGCGAGTCTAGGAAATGCGGCAACACCAAGGGGTTCACCAACACCGTAAACACCACGCCATAAGCCGCGCCCCACAAGTGTGCGCTGTGATTGATATTGCCCTGCCCGCGCTGATCCATGTAAATGGAGTAGCCCACGTACAGCACGGCATAAATGATCGCTGGCACCGGCAAAAACCAGACGATGATCCGCGACCACGGCGATAGCAGGACGTAACCAAACAGCACAGCGGACACCGCGCCCGATGCCCCAAGACTACGGTAGCTGTTGTTGTGCCGATTCTTGAGATAGGTGGGCAGAATCGAGATCAACAGGCCGCCCAAGTAAAACAGCCCAAATCCGAACACGCCCAGCGCATCGTTGTAAAACGGCTCCATGATCCGACCGAAGAAGAACAAGGTCATCATGTTGAACAAAAGGTGCATGCCATCGGCGTGAATCAACCCATAGGTGACCAGCCGGTAATACTCCTTCTTGCGCTCGATCGCCGGCGGCCAGAGGATCAAATCGTCGATCAGGCGTCGGTTGTTGAACGCCATGAACGAGACAATGCACGTGGCGGCGAGGATGATAAGCAGCGTAATCGGCATATGACGAATCTGACAATGTTTTGGAATTTCGCCATCTTGACGTTCACGGGCCAAGTTGTCGACGGCTAGAATGCACGATCAAGCCTCGCTCGCAGTCCGCCAAACCGTATGAACCCGATCCGCTATATGCACCTGGATGTCTTCGCCGCTAGCCCCGGCGGCGGCAATCACCTTGGCGTCGTGACGGATGCGACCGGCTGGAGCGACGCGCAAATGCAGCGCTACGCGCGCTGGACCGATCTGGTGGAAACCACATTTCTCCTGCCACCGAGCGATCCCAAGGCCAGTTATCGCGTGCGCATCTTTACGCCGCAAAAAGAGATCGCCTTCGCCGGCCACCCCAGCGTTGGCAGTGCGCATGCCGTTCTTGAGTGTGGTCTAGCCGCACCGAAGGATGGTTTGTTGTGGCAGGAATGTGGTGCCGGAGTGCTGCCCATCCGCGTGGAAGGCACCGGCCCGCAGCGAAAGCTTCTGCTGCAATCGCCCCCTGCTCGCGTAGTAAAAACCGGGTTGCACGCCCATCCTTTGCTCGCTCCCACGCTCGATGGCATTGATCTTGGCGTGTTGCCGCCGGCACTGGTCGATGGCGGCCGCCGCTGGTGGCTTGCCGAATGCGCAGATGAAGCGAGCCTGCGTGCATGGCGCCCGGACCACAGCGCCATCGGTGCGCTGGCTGTTGCCAGCGGCAGCATGGGATTGTGCGCGTTTGCCCGCAGCACACACCCCGATTACCAACTGGTCGTGCGCGCGTTTCCATCCGGCGTGGGCATCGTCGAAGACCCCGCTTCCGGTGCGGCCAATGGCCTCATTGCCGCTTACCTGTTGCATGCCGAATCCAACGGTTCGTTGGCACGCGGCTATTCCGTCAGCCAGGGACGCGAGATGGGCCACGATGCGCTGCTGATTGCACACATCGCCGATGGCACGATCTGGATCGGTGGCCATACAAACACCGTAATCGACGGTACCTTGCATTGGCAGGGCACGTGACCGAAGCGCCTCGTATCTGGGTGGACGCCGACGCCTGCCCAGTGGCGATCAAAGAGATTTTGTTTCGTGCTGCGCAACGCACGCAGGTGCACGTGACACTGGTGGCGAACCACGCGCTGCGAACACCGCCCTCGCCCTATATCCGCAGCATCCAGGTACCGGGCGGATTCGACGTGGCGGATAACGAAATCGCTGCACAGGTAACACCCGGCGACCTGGTGGTGACGCAAGACATTCCGCTGGCCGCCGCAGTGATCGAGAAAGGCGCGCTAGCCATTCACCCGCGCGGCGAGCTGTACACCACGGACACCATCAAACAGCGATTGAGCATGCGTAATTTCATGGAAGAGCTGCGCGGTGCAGGCGTGGATACGGGTGGCCCCGCAGCGCTACATCCGCGCGACAAGCAGGCGTTCGCCAACCAGCTCGACCGCTGGCTGGCGCAACGCGTGCCGACGCAACGCTAATCTTTCTTGCGCCGATCCAGGTTTGCACGGCGCTCGGAAACACGCGCCAGCGCGGATAAGTCCATCGATTCGGCACCGTCCGCGATCGCCTCTAGCAGACTATCGCGCAGTACGCCGGCCAGTGGCATCGACACCTGCGCTGCGTAGCCTGCATCTTGCGCCAGCATCACATCCTTCAGCCCCAGCGGCAGCGCAAACCCGGGCGGCGTGAAGCGCTGTTCCGCCATCGATTTGCCGTAGATCTGGTAGACGGGCGACGCGAACAGCGTGCTGGTCATCAGCTCAAGGAAGTCCGCAGTGCTGACGCCATAGGCACGTGTGAGCACGGAGGCCTCTGCCATGCTTTCGATCGCCGTAACGAGCATGAAATTGCCAGCCAGCTTCACCACATTGGCGCGCTCCGGAGCGTCGCCCATCGGCCAGAGTTTCGCACCTAGCACCTCAAGCAACGGCTTGACCTTTTCGATCACACTCGCCTGCCCTGCCACCAAGATGTTGAGCTTTCCCGCCGCAGCGACATCAGGCCGACCAAATACCGGGGCGGCCACGTAGCCGATCCCACGCTTGGCGTGTTCCTCAGCCAATTGCTTGGCCAGCGCCACGGAAATCGTCGCGTGATTGACATGCACGGTACCCGGGCTCATCACGTCGAGTAAACCGCCATCGATGAAAATCTCACGCACTGCTTGATCGTTGGACAGCATGCTGTGCAGCACCTCGACCTGCGCGGCGCGATCGGGCGTGCTGGCAACCTTGGCGCCCAGCGATGCGAGCTTTTCCGTCGCCGCTTGCGATCGATTCCACACTGTCACCGCGTGCCCAGCCGCCACCAGATTGCTAGCCATGGCAGCACCCATGGCGCCGAGTCCTATAAAGCCTACTTTCATGAGACATCTCCACGTTACAGATGCGTAAGTTCAGCACGATCGATGTTCAGCGGTCGCGAATTAGACAGCCTCGCCCGCCGCACGGCCGGAAGCCCACGCCCACTGGAAGTTGTAACCACCGAGCCAACCGGTCACGTCGACCACTTCGCCGATGAAATACAAACCTGGCACGTGTTTCGATTGCATGGTGCTGGACGAAAGACCATCGGTATCTACGCCACCCAAGGTCACTTCCGCCGTGCGGTAGCCTTCGGTGCCGCTGGCGACGATCGGCCAGTCGTGCAACGACGCGCCCATGTCGCGCAACTCCGCGTCGCGGTATTGACGCATGGGGCGGCTGTGCAGCCATAGTTCGCACAAACGTTGCGCCAAACGCTTTGGCAGCAAGTCGCCCAACACATTGCGCAATTCTGCCGCCGGACGCGCAGCGCGCTGGGCAACCAACCATTCGCCAATATCTTGCTCCGGTGACAGATCGATGCGCAGATCGTCACCAGGCTGCCAGTACGATGAAATTTGCAGAATCGACGGACCACTGATGCCACGGTGCGTAATCAGAAGGCCTGCGCGAAAGCTGCGTTTACCAACCCGCGCTTCGGCCACCGGCAACGCGACACCTGCCAGGTCCTGATAGTGCTCCTGATGCTTGCCGCTCAAGGTCAGCGGCACCAAACCCGCACGAGTCGCCAACACGTTATGGCCAAACTGACGCGCCAACTCGTAACCGAAACCGGTCGCGCCCATGCTTGGAATGGAAAGGCCGCCGCTGGCGACTACCAGCGAATCGGCGTGAACCTCGCCCTTTCCCGTCAGCACGGTGAAGCCTTCATTGGTTTTGCGGACCTGCCGTACCGCACAATCGGTTTCGATACGAACATCCGCCGCCGCGCATTCATCCAGCAACATGCGCACGATCAGCTTGGAGGACTCGTCGCAAAACAGCTGTCCAAGCTCCTTCTCGTGATAAGCAATGCGATGTTTTTCCACCAGTGCGATGAAGTCCGTAGGCGTGTAACGCGCCAACGCCGATTTGGCAAAATGCGGATTGGCCGATAGGTACTGGGCCGGCGTCACGCCCAGATTGGTGAAATTGCACCGCCCCCCGCCGGACATCAGGATCTTCTTGCCGACCTTGTTGGCGTGGTCGAGCACAAGCACCCGCCTGCCGCGCTGACCGGCCGTGATGGCGCACATCAAGCCGGCGGCACCGGCACCGATGACCAGGACATCCATTTTCACGCGATCACCGTTCTCTTGCCTGCCGGACTGCACATGTGTGCATTATCCAACAGATGCTTGGCTTACACTTATTACCTGCCCCTATGGAACCTTGCCATGCCCTCCTTCGACGTGATCTCCGAAGTCGACAAGCACGAATTGACCAATGCGGTCGACCAGGCCAACCGCGAGCTTTCTACCCGGTTCGACTTCAAGGGCTCGGATGCGAAGTTCGAGCTGGACAAATTCATCATTACCCAGAGCGCGCCGAATGAATTCCAGCTGCAGCAGATGCTGGACATTCTGCGTGGCCGTCTGGCCGCGCGAAAGATCGACACTCGCGCGCTGGATATCGCCGATCCAGAGGTGAACCTCGCTGGCGCACGGCAGAAGATCACCGTGAAGCAAGGTATCGAGCAGCCCGTCGCCAAGAAGATTGTGGCCACGCTGAAAGAGGCCAAGCTAAAGGTGGAAGCGCAGATCAATGGCGACAAGCTGCGCGTCACCGGCAAGAAACGCGACGATTTGCAGCTTGCCATGGCGGTACTGCGCAAGGCCGAAGTGGAACTGCCGTTGCAGTTCGACAACTTCCGCGATTAAACGCGTCGCGGCTAGGCAAGCCCGGCAGCAATGTTCACGCTGATCGCAATGATGAACACATTGAAGAAGAACGCGACCACACTGTGCAGCAGCGCAGTGCGGCGCAAGGTGTGACTGGTGATCTGCACGTCGGACACCTGAAAGCACATGCCGATGACAAAGGCGAAATAAACGAAATCCCAGTAATCGGGCTGTTTCGTGCCTGGAAATTCCAACCCTTCGTGCTGCTTGCCGAAGTCGCCGTAATAGCCATGCGCATAGTGCAACGCGAACATCGTATTCATGAACAACCATGACAATATGATGCTGAGTGCCGCCATACCCATCGCTTTCGCACCGCCACTCCTGGCAGCGTGCAACTCTGTCGACAAGGCAACCAACACAACGGCCGAGAGCGCCACGGCGATCCAGAGCGTGCCGCGACGCCCGGTATCCTGGGCATGCGCCTGACGGCACATATGTTCCGCATTGGCGCGATTGAACATGCGCGTCAACATCACCAGATAAAGCAACGCGCCTAGGTCGAAGCTGAGTAACAAAGCGGAAGCTGGCTTCACGCCGGAGATTGTCAGCGCGACAACTGCCACCACGAAGACAACGCTGGAAAGCGCCAGCCACGGCCGCGCACGCACGAAGCGTACCGGCGCCCAGCGCCGGCGCGCGGCTCGCGTCGCGCGCTTACCTTCAGCCGGCACGCCCATACGCCTTCCTCTGGCCGGCTTGCGAAGCTTGATTCATGCGCGCAGCTCCGCGTATTCCGGATGCCGCTCGCTCCAGACGCGGGCATAGCTGCATGCCGGCACCACCTTCCATCCTTCTTTACGAGCAGTCTCGAAGGCTGCACGCACCAGTTCACCCGCAATACCGCGACCGCCTACGGCTTCGGGCACGCCGGTGTGCGTGATGGTCATGATTCGATCCTGCAAGCTGTAGTTCAGTTCGCAGGTAACGCCATCGACGGTGGTTTCAAAGCGATGGGCCGCACTCAGGTGCTGGATATCCAAACTCATGATGCGATCCTGCGAGTCGTAGAGGAGGCAAGCATAAAACGACTTAGCTGCCGCCGCCGAATATCCTCTCTCAAGCCGCCACTTGCGACGTCTTTCGCTCCCTGCGCTGACGCACCGCGTTGGCCAAGCGTTCCAGCACCTGCACCGAGGTATCCCAGCCGATGCACCCATCGGTGATGCTCTGCCCGTACGTTAGCTCACAGCCCGGCACCAGATCCTGCCGCCCAGCGACCAGATGGCTTTCGACCATCACGCCATGAATGCGCGTTTCGCCAGCTTCCAGCTGTGCGGCGATATCCGCGACTACACGAGGCTGATTCTCGGGTTGCTTGCCGCTGTTGGCGTGGCTGGCGTCGACCATCAAGCGCTCGACGAGACCCGCTTTGGCCAAGGCAGCGCATGCGCCGTCGACACTGGCCGCGTCGTAGTTGGGCAATTTGCCGCCGCGCAGGATCACATGACAATCCTCATTGCCACGTGTGGAGGCGATCGCGGTATGCCCACGCTTGGTCACCGCCATGAAATGGTGCGGCTGTGCCGCAGCCAGCACCGCGTCCACCGCGATCTTGATGTTGCCATCGGTGCCGTTCTTGAAGCCGACGGGGCACGATAGGCCGGAAGCGAGTTCGCGATGGGATTGGCTTTCGGTGGTGCGCGCGCCAATGGCGCCCCATGCCACCAGGTCGGCAATGTACTGCGGCGTGATCAGGTCCAGGAACTCGCAACCTGCAGGAAGGCCGAGTGCATTGATATCGCACAGCAGGCGGCGCGCCAGATGCAGCCCCTTGTCGATGTGATAGCTCTCGTCCAGATCTGGATCGTTGATCAACCCTTTCCAGCCCACCGTGGTGCGTGGTTTTTCAAAATACACGCGCATCACGATTTCCAACTCGTCCGCGTGGCGCTCGCGCTCGGCGAGCAAGCGCTTGGCGTACTCCATCGCCGCTTTCGTATCGTGAATCGAGCAGGGGCCGATCACCACGGCGAGGCGATCGTCCTGGCCGTGCAAGATGCGGTGCAACGCGCTGCGCGATGTTGCAACTGTGGCAAGTGCCTGCTCGCTGGGCAGGCAATCCCGCATCACGTCGGCGGGGGTGGCAAGTTCTTTGATCTCGCGGATGCGTAGATCGTCGGTAAGGCTGGTCACGGGCCAACTCCTTTTGATTTGGGGACCCGGCGACCAACAAAAAAGCCGCCAGGGTGGCTGGCGGCTTTTTCGAGGAAAGTGGGTGATCTTACTTAGTTACGATCGCGCACCATGCTCCGCCGCCGGCTTCGGATAGCCATAAAACCAAAAGTAATAGCGGTGGGAGGCGATGATCATGGGATAAGTGATACCACATCACAACGCCGATGCAAACTGCTGCGGCAACGTCGGCAATGCGCTAACGTCCTGCGGCTTATCAACCTTTCGGAGTTGCCCCATGCGCCGCCTGCTCGCCCTATTCGCCACCGTCCTGCTTGCCGTGGGGGCCTTCGGCCCGCGCTTGGCGCATGCCGATGACGTCACCAAGATGGTGATCACGGACCAGAAAGTGGGCACGGGGGCGCAGGCGCGCGACGACACGGAAGTGCGTATCAACTACACAGGCTGGCTGTACGACGCGAAAGCTCCCGATCATCACGGCGCGAAGTTCGATAGTTCTTACGATAGCGGCCGTCCGCTCAGGTTTTCCGTGGGTGCCGAAGAGGTGATACCCGGCATGGATAGCGGGATCAAAGGCATGCGCGTCGGCGGCAAGCGCACGCTGATCATCCCTTCCAGCTTGGGCTACGGTCGCACGGGAGCCGGCAGCGATATCCCACCCAACAGCGCACTGGTGTTCGACATCGAGTTACTCGAGGTGCGCTGAGGGGCTTGGCGAACCACGGCTATACAGTTTCCGGGCAATTGGGCCATGATGGCCCGGCATTAACGTCGTACGTCCACCACCGCACGAACTGCTGGAGGATTACCCGATGAAACGAATGTTCTGGTCGATGGTGACCGCGCTGATGATGATGGTTCCCGCCATGGCGTTTGCCGCGGACGGCTACACCGTCGCCAACGTCAATATGCGCGCGGGCCCTGATGTGCAATATCCGCTGATCCTCACCCTGGCAACCGGAACGCCTGTATCCATCCAAGGCTGTACGACAGGATGGGAATGGTGCGATGTCGTTGCCGTTGGTAACCGCGGCTGGGTGGCCGGAACGTATCTGCAGTACACCTACAACAACCAGCCGGTGGTCGTGACCGACTATGGCTCGCAGATCGGTATTCCGATCGTTTCGTTCGTGATTGGTACGTATTGGGCCAACTACTACTCGGGACGACCGTTCTATCGCGATCGCACACGCTGGTATTCGCGGCCCATTCCGATCCGGCCTCCGGCGCGGCCCAGGCCGCCGATTCGTCCACCCGGTGGTAACCGGCCACAACCTCCCGGTGGTGGCAATCGGCCCCAGCCTCCGGGCGGGAACCGGCCACAACCGCCGGGTGGAAATCGCCCGCAACCGCCCGGTGGCGGGAATCGTCCCCAGCCCCCGGGCGGCAACCGGCCGCAGCCTCCGGGTGGGAATCGTCCGCAACCTCCGAGTGGCGGCAATCGACCCCAGCCCCCAGGCGGGAACCGGCCACAACCTCCAGCTGGCGGCAATCGCCCTCAGCCCTCGCCGGGCGGCAACCGGCCCGCTCAAAACACGCGGCCAGCGCCGAAGCCCAAACCCGAGCAGGGGAATAACGGGAACAACGGCAACTGAGTTTTCGAGTTGGCAAGCCCGTTAGCCACCTGGGGCCCTGATCGTTTCCAGATCAGGGCCTCGTTGCTTTGAACGGCTTAGGAACTGCAGGAAAGCATCGAGCAACCCGCGCGGGACTTCGCCCAGTCAGGCCGCTTCTGCGCAAAATGCTCGCGACCCGGCTGATCGTCGTAGGGTCGCCGTAGTACATCGAGCAAGGTGTTGATGCCTTCGTAGTCGCCCTGGGTCGCGCGGTCGATCGCTTCTTGCGCGAGGTAATTGCGCAGCACGTAGCGGGGATTGGCCGCTCGCATGCGAAGCCGGCGTTGCTCCGGTGTCAGTGGATCTTCCTGCAAACGCGCGGCGTAATCCGTCAGCCAGCAAAGGAGTTCCGGCTCCGCGGCATCACGCTTGGCGTCATCGTAAAAAGCGTGTCGGAATGGAAGTAGCTGAGGCTCATTCGAATCGGCATCGCTCAACGCGCGAAAGAACAGCGTCATGTCGACTTCCGCTTGCTGCATCCATTGTTGCAGCGTTTCCATGCGCGCCAGGTCATCGTCACGGCATTGGGCCAATCCCAATTTGCTCGCAACATTGTGACGATCCTGCGCGGCGTATTCGGCCGCGTAACGATCCAGCCCAGCTTGCAGCGGCGCTACATCGCCAAACAGCGGCGCCAGCGCGGCGGCCAGCCGACTCAAATTCCACCACGCCACATTCGGTTGCTGACCGAAGCGATAGCGGCGGCGCATTGCATCGGTGGTGTTGGGTGTCCAGTCCGGATCGAAATCGTCGATCCAGCCATACGGACCGTAGTCGATAGTGAGGCCGAGAATCGACATGTTGTCGGTATTCATCACGCCATGAACGAAACCTACGCGCATCCAATGCGCAATCATCCGCGCCGTACGTACGCACACTTCGGAAAACCAATCGCCGTAGAGCGTTTCGCTGGTGCCGGTGAGTTCCGGAAAATCCCGACGTATCGTGAAATCGGCCAACTGATGCAACAAATTGATATCACCACGTGACGTGGGCAGTTCGAAATGGCCGAAGCGGATGAATGACGGCGCGACACGACAAACGATAGCGCCCGGCTCGTCTTGCGGATGGCCGTCGTAGAACATGTCGCGCTCCACCATGTCGCCAGTCAACACCAGACTGAGTGCACGCGTTGTGGGAACACCGAGATGATGCATAGCTTCGCTGCAAAGGAATTCGCGAACGGATGAGCGCAGCACAGCGCGACCATCCGCGCCGCGCGAGTACGGCGTGGCGCCGGCACCTTTGAGTTGAAGTTCCATTCGCTCGCCCTGTGTCGTCAGTACCTCGCCTAGCGAAATCGCGCGCCCGTCTCCGAGCTGCCCTGCCCACGCGCCGAACTGATGTCCGCCGTAGTTGGAGGCCCAAGGCTGCATGCCGGTCATCAATCCGTTCCCGCCGAATACTTGGGCGAAAAACGGGCTGACAATGTCGGACTCCGTCAAGCCAAGGGACGCCGCTACCTCACGAGACCAAGCGATCGTGCGCGGCGCAGAAACAGGATTTGGAGCCACCCGCGAATACATCGCGCCCTGCACCTGACGAGCGCCGCGACCTTGATCGGGATCGCCAGGCAAATCACGGATGAAAGCGTTATCGAACTGCAGGGAAGTAAGAGTCATAGCTCACGATATTCGGGCGATGCAAGGTTGGCGCAAGGCTGGTTTAGGGGCGTACACATTCATCTTCACGTTATCTATACATTCACAATAAAACCTTGCTAGAGTTTGCTTGCGGTTGCACAGGGGCAATCGACGGAGTGAACAACATGCACATGCTTCTCGCTCGTTCCGCCATGATGCGCGGAATGCAGCTGGTCGCAGGGATGCTTTCAAACGTAACCATGCAGGACGCTGGAACCGAACGAACCAACACTGCAGAGTTCAAGCTTGTCTCCTGGACATCTGGTGCGCATTCGCGGCGTGAAGACGAAATGGCACGAAGTCGTCAGATATCTACCGAACCATGATGATGCCTCCGGCAAGCCATTACAGACTTGCCGGTTCAAAGATTCGCGCTACGTCGCCCGCATCAAGCTGACGCCACTCGCCTGCTTGTAATCCATCGAGCTGCAAGCCGCCGACGGCCGTGCGTTGTAGCGTTTCAACGTGATTGCCTGTCGCGGCGAACATCCTGCGCACCTGATGATAACGACCTTCGGTAATGCATAGTCGTGCGCGCCGTGGTGCAAGCACGTCTAATTTCGCCGGCAGCAGAGGCGTTGTTTCCGATTCCAACATCAAGCTGCCGCTGGCGAACAGCGCCTGCTCGTCACCGCGCAAATCCTGCGCCAAGGTTGCCTCATAGATCTTGGCGACTTCCGCACGCGGCGAAATGATACGGTGCAGCAAAGCGCCATCGTCGGTGAACAACAGCAAGCCGGATGTCTCACGATCCAACCTGCCCACAGTGGACAGCGCAGGATCGCGCACGCGATAGCGCGGTGGTAGCAAGTCGTAAACCACACGACCTTGGTCTTTGCGCGAGCACGTAACGCCCAGCGGCTTGTTCATCATCAGCACCAGGCCGGTAGGTGGATCGAGCGGCTCGCCGTCGATGCGAACTTGCGCATGCTCCACCTTGTCATCGGCATAGAGCACCTCGCCGTCCGGATCGGTGATGCGCCCTTCGCGAAACATCCACGCGACGTCCTTGCGGCTGCCATAACCGAGATTCGCGATCAGTCGAACCAACCTCATTTGCGTACACCTTTTGCTTCAATCACTTTAAAACCATCTTGCGTTGTCACTGTACGAACCTGTTCAAAATGTGCGGCAAGCGTCGACTCGTACGGCAGATGGCGATTGGCGACCAGCCAGAGGCGCCCTTGCGGAACCAGTGCAGCCGCTGCGCGCGCGATGAAAGCGCGGCCAAGATCGGGCAGATCCGCCCTGCCCTGATGAAACGGCGGATTGCTGACAATAGCGTCGTACTGGCCGTCAATACCTGTGGTGATGTCGTGCCAGTGCACGCCGAAGTCCACTTTGCGTGCGCTTTCTTGAATCGCACGTTCAAGATTGAGTTGCGCCGGTTCCAAAGCGCGCGCTTCTGCCTCGTAAAGATCGATCGCCGTGATATGCGGGCAGCGCGCAACGACTTGTGCGGAGAGATAGCCGTACCCCGCACCGAAATCGGCGACGTGGCCATGCAAATCATCCGGCAGATGTGCAGCAAGAAGCGCAGAGGCCGTATCCGCACGATCCCATGCAAACAAACCTGGACGACTCAGATAACCCGCCGCATTGATTTGCGATGCATCGAGTGCGAGCCATGATTCGCGTAGCGGCAGATCGCAAGACGATGCTTCGGAAACACCCCAAAACACCCGGCATTTGTGCTTGGACAGATGACTGATCGATCCGAGCAACGCGGCCAGATCGGCCTGCGCGGATTTCGCGCCTTCGGCATTGGGCACGCATGCCAACACGGTGCCGCCGCCTTCCGCATGACGCGCCGCGCGTGCAAACAACGCTCGGGCTTCCTCACGCTGTCGCGGCGGCAACACCAACACCAACGCAAATCGTGCATCGGCTGTCGCCTCGCCCACCGTAAAACCACTGCGCGCCAGCGCATCGGCAAATGGCTTGAAGCTCTGTTCGCACAACCAACCGGGTTGCGCAACTTCACGCAAACGATAACCGTCGCGCGCGCGCAAGAACAACACGCTGCCGTCGCCAGGCAAGCGTAGGCAGCCATCCGAAAAAGGCAGAAACAGAGCGTCCAGCACCGCATCGGGCGTGGACGCATGGATACCGACCATCGTCAAGCGGATGCTTCCGGTGAACTGACCGCGCGTATTGTACGCGGCCTAGCCCCATGCTTACGCAACACCAGCCCTAGAAGCGGTAGCCGATGCAGTCACCACAGCCGCATTTATCAGCTCTTCTGACCCAGACGGGTGATCCAGCGATACATCGCAAAGGTCACCGCGGCGAAGGCAATGGTGCCGATCCAGATCGCAGCGTTGTCGAAACTGTCACCCACCAACGCCAACGGCGAAGGCTTGCCGGAGAACACCACGATAGCCGCCACGATCACGCCGATGATGCTTTCGCCCACGATCATGCCGGATGCTAGCAACACGCCCAGCTGCTTAGTCGACTCAGCCCGCGGCGTGCGGTCGGCTCGCTTGTCGAAATACCAGCCGACGATCGCACCCACCACGATCATCAGCGTGGTGGACGTCGGCAGGTAAATACCCAAGCCCACGGCCAACGGCGGCAACCGCACGGATTTGGTGGTCCTGCCAAGAATCGCATCAAGAATGATGATGCCCACACCGATCAGCGCACCGGTGGTGATCAGGCTCCAATCGATATTGTTCTGGATCACACCCTGCGCCAGCGCGGAAATGAGGCCGGCCTGCGGCGCGGGCAGCGCATGTGCCGGATCAACACCAGGTGCGCCCAGGAACCCGTATGCGTGGTTGAGCAGATCCAGCACCGGCGGAATGACGATCGCACCGGCGATCACACCAATCACCAGGGCCACCTGCTGGCGCCACGGCGTGGCATCCACCAACTGACCAGTCTTGAGATCCTGCAGGTTGTTGTTGGCGATAGCCGCCACCGCAAACACTACCGAGGTGATGAACAACGCAAACGCCACCAGCGCCTTGCCCGAATCCACCGGCAGATCGGACTTCACGCCTGCCACCAGCAACAGCGCGGCAATGATCACGACCAGAATGCCGATGCCCGAGAGCGGGCTGTTGGACGAACCGATCAGTCCGGCCATGTAGCCACATACCGTCGACACCAGGAAGCTCAGAATCAGCACGAACAACACGCCGCCCACCACCAACAACGTGGTGTGCGACCCGAGACCGCTGACAATACTGAAATGCCCCAGCAGCCAAGCGATCGGCAACATGCAAATCAGCACGATCAAGCCAACGATGCCGATCGGCATGTCCTGCTCGGTGCGCGGCAGCGTGTCGGCTTTGCCTGCCTTACGCACGCGTGAAGCCGCCATCGCGGAGGCCAGGCCGCTGACAACCGGCTTGACCAGCTTGGCCAGCGTCCAGATCGCCGCCACACCGATGGTGCCGGCGCCGACGAAGCGGACGTAGTGGTTCCAGGCGCCCTGCGCCACGTCTGCGACATCGCCCGCTACCGGATGCAGCGCGGTGAAATGCGGCACGGCCCAGCCCCAGCCGATAAAAGCACCGAACAACATGGCAATGCCAACCCACAGGCCAACCAGATGACCCACGGCGAACAATGCAAACGACAAGCTGAAGTCGTAGCCGCTGGCAGAACCACGGTTGCCGATGTGGAAATACTGCGCCAGGTCGCTGGCGAAGATCTTGGTCTGCACAACGATGTAGAACACCGCCGAGACGATCGAACCGACCACCACCGCCATCAGCCCGCTGCTGCCCGCCTCGACCGCATCGGCCCCCTTGGCTACGTCACCCGCGCCTACCTTCAATACCTCGGCGCAAGCCACGCCTTCCGGATACGGCAGGTCGGAATCGGTGACCAGCGCGCGGCGCAGCGGGATGGTGTACATCACGCCCAGAATGCCGCCCGCAGCGCAGATCCCGAATGAGATCCAGAACGGGAATCCCGTCCACCATCCGACGATGATCAAGCCCGGCAGCACGAAGATGATCGACGACAACGTACCGGCCGCCGACGCCACCGTTTGCACGATGTTGTTTTCCTGGATCGTCGCGTTCTTCATCGCGCGCAGGATGGCCATCGAGATCACCGCCGCCGGAATCGACGTGGCGAAAGTCAGGCCGGCCTTCAGGCCGAAGAACACATTGGCCGCCGTGAACACGAGTGTGATCACGATGCCGATGATCAGGCCTCGGAGGGTCAGTTCGGCGCGCGGTGCGGCGTCGGGTCCAGGTACTGCATTCACGGGCGGTCTCCCCAAACTATCCAGCTAACAAGATAGCGTGGATCGCCGCGCCGATGTTGGGCCGCGGGCCGCGCCAATACGGTGCCGGCCTCTCTGCGGGGAGGGCAGCTGGCGGCGCGCCGTCGTCCCGACCAAGGCCGGGACGACGATCTGAACGAAGACTATTCCGGACGAAGGGCGCGTTTAGCGCGCCGAATGCGCAAGCTTGTGCAGATCACCACGCAACTGGCCCGCGATGTCGCTGGTGCCGTCGGCCAGCAGCTTCGGCAATGCCTGCGCATAGGCCTGATCGCCATCGCCGCCCGCCACGCTTGCGGACACCTGGGATTTGTAATCGTGGTTGGTGTCGAATCCCCTCGACCACACGGAACAGTGCAGCCCCAGGTCCATCGCTACGCTACCGGGTGACTTGTCCTGATCCACGCGCATCGTAGTCGTCAGCGACGTACACGTCACCACCAGATCCTGGAAATAGTCGGCCTGCAACTGCGTGCCGAGCTGGGACTGCACAGCCGCCGAGACATCAGGCGACGGCTCCAAAGTCAGCTTGTGATCGAGGCCACGCACCTCGAGCTTGTCCGTACCGCCAGCCACGGTCAGCCAGGGTGCAGTACCCGGTTTTACCAAATTGCCGATAGACACAGGCGCATGCACATCCTGCCCGCCACACGCACTGAGTAGCGCCACAGCGGCGCCGATAACCAAAAAACGTTTCATTGTTGGAATCCCCCTGCTAAACATGACCGAATCTAATGCAGCGCAGCAAGACGTTCAACGCCGCGGTACAAAGGATGGGACGCAGGTCCATACCCATGCCTTTGGGCACAGTGCACCAGCACCCTGCTTGGTTAGTCTTGCGATTCGTATGTCCTGAGGAATCGTTGTGCGCAAGATCCTGCAATCCGCCCTGCTCGCCACCCTGATCGTCGCCGCCTGTCCGCCTACCCATGCCAGCGATGACGCCAAGACGCCCGCCGCCCAGGATGGCCCCAACGCCGACGGATTCCACCTGCCGCCGTTTCCCGCCGACGCCCATGCCAGCCAGTCGGTGCAGGTCGATGGCCGTACCTTGAAGTACACCGTTACCGTCGGCACGCTGCCGGTGCGCGACGACAAGGGCAACATCACCGGCCAGGTGGTGTTTACCGCGTACACGATGCCCGGCAAGGACCGCCCGGTCACTTTCGCGCTCAATGGAGGGCCGGGTGCGTCTTCGGTGTATCTCAATTTCGGCGCCATTGGTCCCAAGCGCGTGAACTTCGGCGTGGACGGCGACAATCCTTCCGATCCGGCCGTGTTGCATGACAACCCGGGCACCTGGCTCGGCTTCACCGATTTGGTGTTCATCGACCCGATCGGCACTGGCTACAGCCGCGCGCTGGTGCCGGACGACAAGGCCACCAAGCTGTTCTACAGCACCGACAACGACATCAAGTATCTCTCGCGCATGGTCTACGACTGGCTGGTGAAAAACGGCCGGATGGAATCGCGCAAATACCTGGTCGGCGAAAGCTATGGCGGTTTCCGCGGCCCGCGCATCACCGAATACCTGCAGACCCAGCTCGGCGTGGCGATGAACGGTC
>CAJCJD010000078.1 GCA_903970555.1 Vulcanimicrobiota bacterium | reverse complement strand
TAAGCACCCGGTGAACCCGTCTTGAAGGGGACCCGCGTAGCAAGGAGCATCGTGTCCATCTAGTTCTAGGTGGACACGTGGACACTATCGAAGAGAGCGCGCCAATACGGCGCCGACGTCGGCATAGCGCCGAGTTCAAGGCCAAGGCAGTGCAGGAGTGCATGCAGCCGGGTGTTTCGATCGCGGCGATAGCCCTGCACCATCGCCTCAATGCGAATCTGCTGCGGCGCTGGGTCGCCGAGCAGGAAGCAAAGAATGGCGCGCCTGAGGACCGCGAGTTGATGAGGGTGCCGCAAGGCGAGTTCATCCCGTTGCGGATCGGCGAGCCGACCACTGCCGTGCCGGACATCCAGATCGAAGTCCGCCGTGGCGCGACGACGATCAGTCTTCGCTGGCCGGGATCGGCCGCAGCGCAGTGCGCCCAGTGGCTGCAAGGGTGGTTGCGTTGATTCGGGTGGACGCGATCTGGTTGGCCGTGGAGCCGCTGGACATGCGCGCCGGTACCGAAACGATCCTCGCGCGGGTCGTCAAGGTGTTCGGCGCGGCACGCCCCCACCACGCCTACCTGTTTGCCAATAAGAGTTCGACGCGCATGAAGGTGCTGGTCTACGACGGCTTCGGCATCTGGCTGGCCGCGCGGCGCCTCAACAAGGGGCGCTTCATCTGGACGAACGGCGACCAGGCGATCGCCACGGCGCTCAATCCCGAGCAATTGCGTGCGCTGGTGACGGGGCTGCCTTGGCAGACGCTCACCCACGACCACGCGATCACGGTCGTGTAATACCCCCAAAGCCGTAAACTGGCTTCGCTTCCGCCGCACTTGGGGTTCTGGCAGACTCGCCGCATGAACCTGCCCACCAACCTCGATGCCCTGAGTCCGGACGAACTGCGCACACTGGCTGCGCAGTTGATGGCCCAGGTCGGCGAGAAGGACCGGGAGTTGCGGTACCGGCAAGCCAAGATCGACCAGCTCACACACGAGCTGGCCATCCACAAGCGCTGGAAGTTCGGCAAGCGCAGCGAGCAACTGACATCTGAACAGGCGAGTCTGCTGGACGAAGCCATTGACGCAGACCTCGAGGCGATTGAGACCGAACTGGAAGCGCTCCTGCCGTCGTCCAAATCTGAAGCCAAGAGCAAGCCCAAGCGCCAGGCATTGCCGCCGCAGTTGCCGCGCACCGACATCCACCACGAGCCGGACGCAGAGACCTGCACCTGTGGGTGTGCGCTCAAGCGCATTGGCGAAGACATCAGCGAGAAGCTGGACTACACGCCGGGCACGTTCACCGTGGAGCGTCACATCCGCGGCAAATGGGTGTGCGATCAGTGTGAGACGCTGGTGCAGACGCCGGTGCCACCCCACGTCATCGACAAAGGCATCCCGACGGCCGGACTGCTGGCACATACGCTGGTGTCCAAGTTCGGCGACCACCTTCCCCTGTATCGGCAGGAGCGCATCTATGCGCGCGCCGGTCTGGCCATCCCGCAATCGACACTGGGCGCGTGGGTGGGCATCTGTGGCGTGCGTCTGCAACCGCTGGTGGACGCCCTGCAAGAAGAGGTTCTGAGCCACGGTGTTCTGCACGCCGACGAAACGCCAGTGCAGATGCTCGCGCCCGGCAATGGCAAGACGCACCGCGCCTACCTGTGGGCCTATGCGCCGAGCGAGTTCGAGAAGATGCGCGCGGTGATTTACCAGTTTGCGCCCAGCCGCAGCGGCGAGCACGCTCGCGCGTTCCTGGGGCAGTGGCAAGGCAAGCTGGTATGTGATGACTTCGCCGGCTACAAGGCCAGCTTCGACGGTGGCGTCACTGAGATCGGTTGCATGGCCCATTCGCGGCGCAAGTTCTTTGAACTGCACGACAAGCACAAGAGCGAATTGGCGGGCCAGGCACTGCGCTACATGGTGAGCTTGTACGAGATCGAGGCGCAAGTGCGGGATGCTGAGCCAGACCAGCGCCTGGCAGCGCGGCAACAAAGGGCTGGCCCGATTCTAGAGCGGCTGCACGCCTGGCTCGAGGAACAGCGACGCCGCGTCCCAGACGGCTCGGCGATCGCGCGGGCCATTGACTACAGCCTCAAGCGGTGGCCGGCTCTCGTGCGTTACCTCGACGACCCGACGGTGCCCATCGACAACAACCACGTCGAGCGACAGATCCGGCCGGTTGCCCTGGGTCGCTCCAATTGGTTGTTTGCAGGCTCACTGCGCGCCGGTCAACGCGCGGCTGCCGTCATGAGCCTGATCCAATCGGCCAAGCTCAACGGGCACGATCCCTACGCCTATCTGAAAGACGTCCTCACGCGACTGCCGACCCACAAGGCGGCCGACATCGCCGAACTGCTCCCGCATCGCTGGACGCCCAGCGCCACCTAGCTGGCAAGACGGGTTCACCGGGTGCTTACCGTGAACGCACTGCAACTCTTCGTCATCCTGGCCGGCTTGACCGGTCAGCTCCTTATTGCGAGGAAGGATCCGCGCGGCTATCTCGCTTGGATCGCCGGTAACATCGGACTGGTGTTCGTCTACTTGGAGACCAAGCAATTTGCCTTGATTGCACTGCAATTCATCAATACAGCAATCCAGGTTGCCGCCCTGATCGCTTGGGGACGGGGGAGGCGGCGCAGCGACACCAGCCCCGCACGACCGAGTGAGTCGTAACGGGGCCGAAGTGAACGAACGAAAGTCCTAACTGCCTGTGAGCCACTTGCTGCGCGCAATGATGACGCGCACACCCTTAGCGTCGGGCACATCCGGCAGCAGAACGCCCAAATCGACCGAAGTACTCTGCATTGCTTCGATGAACGTC
>CAJCJD010000077.1 GCA_903970555.1 Vulcanimicrobiota bacterium | reverse complement strand
CCGCCATCACCAGGCTCCCGCCGTTGCACGGTGACATGGCGGTCGCGGTAATGTTTATGTGCACCGAACTGCAACGGCACATCGGTGAGGGTCAACACCTCGCCATCGTGGTCGCCCTGCACCACACGCAGCGCGAAGCTTCGCGCCTTGGCTTCCGCCAGTCGATGCCCCGCCGCCAAGGCGGTTTCGGCTTTGTCATGCACCCCTTGGAAAATGAACTCGGTGGGCGCGCAGTTCTTGCGGCCGAGATACAGATCCCACACCGGCGCCTTGAGTGCGGCCACCGTCTCTTCCACCTGCCCAGCCGGCACCTCCATTGCCACGGCATAAGCCATGTCTTGCAGGTAGTAGCGGTAGGTCATCTTGGTGCCACCGCCCACCGCCTTCTTGCCTTCACTGGTCTTCGGGATCATCAGGTTTTGCCATGGGTCATGGTCGTCGTAACCGCTGCCCACCATGTGGAAATCGCGCAACAATGGCTCGCGTGGCAGCGGCTGGCCCTTGCGATCCGTGGGCACGAACGCTTCCAGTTGCATGTCCAGGTCAGCCCACGCGGCCAGCCAATCGCGTTCTTCGCCACCGGCGCCGCGCGCACAACAGAGCAGCCCGAGCACGCCGGACTTGGTCGGAAAATCCAGGCTGTCGCGTCGCCCGAATCTGGAATCGTGTCCCCAGGCTTGCAGCGGCGCTTCCAGCCAGAGCAACAGGTAAGGGTTCATTGCCGCCCCCCTTCACGCGACATGGCTTTGCAGATCGGAAATCAGATTGTCGATGCTGTAATCATCGCGCTCGCCCCAGTCGTAGCCGCCCAGCTTTCCGAACAGGCAGCCGGAGAGCTTCTCCCGCTTGTCGAGATCGGTCTTGAGCTTGTCAATGCTGGGTTTGGCATAGCCTTCACCACGCGCTTTCACGGGCTCATCGAACGACAGTTGCAGGCGTTGACCCTTGCGCACCAAGACGCGTGCGAAGTCCCAGTTGCTGGCGCCCGACATGGTGGTCTGGCGGGCATCGGGCACGGCTGCGAACAAGGCCTTGGCGAATGCGTCGATGGCCTGCTTCAAGTCATCGGTGCCGAGCGTCTGCGCCAATTGCCCGAGATCGAGACTGACGTAGCGATAGTAAGTGGCGGAGTTGAATTCGAGACTACCCATGTGGGCCGAGCCGGGCTCTTCGGCCAAGTCATCCAATGCTGTAAAGAACTCCACCTCGTTGCTGACCTTGTGGGTGGAAATGGCATGTGCGAATGAAGCGGCTGCCTCCACGTTCATGTCCGCTGCCTTCGCCACCATGCGCCCAAACAGGGCAATGTCCAACGCATCCACCGCTGGGTTGATCGCCTTCTTCGCCACCTTGGCCAGCTCCTTGTCCTTGAGTTTGTCCGCATCGAAACCCTGCTCCTGCGCATGGGCGGCGAAGGCGGCGGCCTCGCTGCCGCTGATGAAAAGCAAAGTGTCATCGGACAGTGCCTCAGCCATTTTTGCACCGCAAGCATCGGCGGCGTCATGGGTGGCACCAGCTGCCTCGCACGCGGCAACAAATAGCTTCTGCGCTTGCTTGGTACGCGTAGCGAGCTTGATGCCGAATTCTGGAAGCGCCAGACGCACCTGTCGCTTCCAGCACTGTGAACTCACGCGCGCGCGAGTGATGCCGCCAACCACAGCGGTCTTGGGTGCGCCGACGTCATCACGATTGAGGCAGGTGACCGGAAAGGACTGCAGGATGTGGAACTCGATGCGGGTGTTGGTGAAGTCATTGCTCATGGCAAAGATCCTTTTCAAAGGGAAGGTTCAAGCAAAGGGGCTGTCGATCAGCGGAACGATCTGCAAGAGGCCGCAGCCGAAGCTGCGCCCGCGGCCGATGCCGTTGGCAAAGCTGTGGCGAAACCGCTCGGGGTCGGTCACCTTGAGCTGGCCCTGTACGTGAGCCTGGGCCAGGGTGACGGTACGTTGGGCCTTGTCATTGAAACGGAGCACGTCCAGCCGATCGACCTGCAAGTGCTCAGGCGCCACCTGAAAACCCCAGCTGGCCGGCGCGCGCTCGGCAAACCAACCTGCAACCGCATCACGACCCTTGACGGGTATCAGTTTGCCGCTGGCCGAATCGCGTCGGGCGGGGTTGACAATGACCTTGAAGCGGTAGCTCGCGTGATTCAGAAAGTCGATCGGAATCACTTTGCTGCGCACTTCACCGTAGCCACCCTCGGCGTGCCCGGCCGGCTCGCGGTCAGCCAGCAGCAGGATTTTCCGGCCGTGAAAGTCGCCGCCCTGATCCGCATGCAAGATACCGCTGGCCTGATGACCGGCCTTGGCATCGCTGCTGCGCACATCTGGATAGAGGCCGTACACCACGCGATGCAGCGAGTACGGGTCGGTGATGCGCAGCGCCTTGATCGCCGCACGATCCAATTGCAGAACACTGGCGATCAGGCTCATACGGCCTCCCCGGCATCCACCTTGCGGCCGTAGAATTCCTGCGCCCACTGCGCCTTGACCGCTTGGTCGGCAATGGTAAACCGGCGCAACTGCCGCAGCAGGCGCGCGTAGTCCAGCGGCTTGCCGACACGGCTTTCCACCAGCGTGAGCACGGGGCGCAGCAGTCGGCATAACTCGGCCAGCTCGTCACAAGCAAGCAGCCGACGCAGGCGCGTCTTCGCTTGATCACTCTGGTTGCCATCGTCGTAGCAGGCCGCAATCGCCCGACCGAGGGTGAGACTGCCGTTGGCTCCGACCTTGGCCCTGGCAATGGCAGCGGCCACGGTGGCAAATGGCAGGCGCTGTGCATCGCGTTCGAGATCAATTCCCCAGGCCGCAAGCAGCTCCCAGCTCTGGTATTCGGTGGCCGGGTTGTCGGCACGCCGCAAGCGCGCGGCCAACCCTTTGTCTTGCTGGCAACGCGCCATGACGCTGGCAACGAAACGGTCGTCCCGGTTCGCCGTCACCGGCACCTGTTCCTCCACGATTTCCATGACTCACACCTCCTGTTGCAGGTATTTGCTGTGATTGGGCCGGGAGCGCGCCCATGCATCGAGCTGCCTTGCAGTGTCTTTCGGGCAGTAGTGGTCGTAGGCCTGCTGGGCGTAGTCGGCAAAGCGATGACGTAACTGGCGACGTGTCGCCAAGTTGGCTTCGCTTTGATCGCAGGCTTCCAGCAATGACTGGAAGTCACGCTCGCAGAGTTGCCAGAACAAATGCGTTGCTTGCGCCGCGAGATCCCCCCCGTCGACCAGTTGGGTCTTGAAGTAAGCCAGCACCCGGCCGTACAGACCTTTGGCGAGTTCATCCAGCGCAGCCATCTCCGCCTGCAACTGGGCAAACCAGAAATCACCCAATGCGGCACTCTGCAGCCAGATGACGGACTCGACGAAATCATCCGTACCGGAGGCGTATTGCTCGCCCGCATTGCTGCTGACGCGCAAGCCACCCGACCAGATGGCAAACGCTTCCACGCACTCACTTGCCCGCCCCACGCCAGCAGCAAGTTGCAGACACTGGAAACCCGCGCCCTGCTGTTGCGCCAGGAAGCCGAGCAACGCGGTCAACTCGCGCCAGGGACGTTTTTCCGGGTTGACCCACAAAGCTTTGGGATCCTTGCCGGACCAGTTCACCGCGACGGTCGGATCACACACGCCGTCTTTGTAATTGGGATGGGCGATGCCTTCGGAGTAATGCAGCCCGTTCTCGGCCAGCAGACAGAAGCGGCACAACGGTACCAACCGACCTACCAGTGACTGTCTGAGCTGGCGCGCGACAGCATCGTCCTCGCCGGCAGGCATCTGCTCCCACGGTACGGTACCTACACCCATCGGATATCGCTGGCTTTGTTCGACTCGCTCACGGGTCACGACGTTGAGCCATAGGCTTTGCCAAAGGTTGCCGCCCTGCAGCAAGGTATGGAGCAGGCCCATGTGTGCCACGGACGGGCCAGGTTTACTGGTGGAAGGTTTGCCCTTGTCGTTGCGTTTGCCTTCGTAGCCCGGGCTCAGAATGATGCTGTTGTCGGCCTTCTTGCCACCTAACGCAAAACCCATCAGGCAGACCAACAACACAGTCTTTTTTGCGTCCGTCAATGGCCGTTCCACTTGCCCTTGATTGAGTACGGTGGTATTGCCGGTAGCTATCTCGGGCAGCACGGTGCCGTAGCTCTTGAGTTCAGCGGAGGCAATGGCGGGCATCTGCAGAAACGGTCGCTCGCCATACAGATCGAAGCGATCTCGCCATAGGTCCAGATATTCGACGCACCGCCGCGCCATGCCATGCGCCCCCATGGCTCGCCATGCCTCATCGTCTTCGGGTGTCGCCGCCGCCTGCGCAATGGCGAGCAACAGCTTCATCAAGGCGATCTTCTCGACCGGGTTGCCACCCAATGCGCGGTAGTCCGGTTCGCTGAACACCTGGCGCAAGCTGACCCGGCCCCTGTCGGCTACCGGAATCCATGGCTCGTCGATCAGGTTAAAATGCTTGTCCATGCCTTCTCCTCGTCAGTCCTTGATGACCCGGTAACCAAGGTCATCACGATATTCCAGCGGATGCCTGTCGTGCGCGGCGCCGCCGTGGATGGCACGTAATGTGCCGGTTTCGTTCACCAGCGCCACGCGCAGCAGGCTTTCATCGTCCGCCCAGTTGCTGTCGCCCAGGTAGAAGCAATGCTGCAGGCCGTATTTTTCCAATACGTCGCAAGCCACCGCCTTGGGTGCATCACCAACTCGCACTGGCACGATCTCGCGCATCAGGCGGGCGGTAAGCGCCTTCCACTGCGGCTTCGTCAACTTGTACCGCCGCCACGGAAGGGTCAGTTCACTGCCATCGAGCAGCACCAGCCGGCTTGCCTGTTGGTCAACCAGTTGCTGCAAATCACGCAACAGCAGTAGGTCAAAGTTGTCCGCTTCGCTGTAACGGGTCTGGGCCTGGCTTTCAGGCAGCGTCTTTCCGTCCATGGCAAGGCCGATCCGCGCCAATTGCTGCAAGGCGATGCGGCCCTTGCGCCGAGGTGTGCCGTTGTCCAGTTCGTGCAACCAGCGTGCCATTGCACCGGTTTCCTCGCGGTCGATGTAGGTTGCTTCGATCAGCGCGCGAATATCCTGCGGCAGGCTCACCGCATCGCGCCCGAACCAGACTTGCAGACTGCGGCAAAGCACGTAGGGACTGTAAACGTGGGCACTTGAACCGAACGCGGTCAGCGGCGCCTCGACGGCGGCATCCAGTGCCGGTGCCAGCAACCAAGTTTCACAGCGTGCGGTGACGGGCCGCGACGTACCCGCATGACGCCACAGCCGTCCCATTCGTTGCAGCAGCATGTCGGTGGGCGCAAACCGACTGACGAGAAAATCCGCGTCGATGTCCAGTGACTGCTCCAGCACCTGGGTACCAACCAGGATGCGCCCGCACTCACCGCGCTGAGGGCAATCCGCAGCGAACAAATCCACCCAGCGATCTTCAATACGTTGCCGGTCGATCATGGTGTAGCGCGAATGCAGCAGACCGCATGGCGCGCCGACCTCGGCCGCGCGGGCTGCGAGGTCGAGATAGCGCTGCTGCGCATCCTTGACCGTGTTCTCGATCCACAGCACTTGCTGCCCCTCAGCGGCACGATCAAGCGCCTCCTGCACAGCGATCCGCTCGTCACGTTCCATGTGGATGGCCACATGACTCGATCTTTCTGCCGCCACCGGCAGCTCACGTACGTCGCCATCCTTGTCCACGGCGGTAATCAACGGATATGCCCGGGCTTCCAACCGCGTCCCCAGCAACCGACTGCGCCGTTCGCGGCTCAGGGTGGCACTCAGGATAATGACGGTGCAATGCAACGCCCGCAGCAGGGTAACCAGGGAGTCCAGCAAGGTACCGGTGTAGGCATCGTAGGTATGCACTTCGTCGAGAATGACCACCTTGCCGGCAAGACCAAACGCACGCACGAAACCATGCTTCACGTTCATGGCTGCCATCAAGGCCTGATCGATGGTGCCCACGGCGAAGGGTGCCAGCAGGCCACGCTTGGCTTGGCTGAACCATGCTCCGCCCGGGCGGCCCTCTTCGCCCATCTCGGTTTCCACCAACCAGGCGTTGGCGTGCAACAGCAAAGCACGTTGCGGGCAGTCATCCGCCAGCACGTTTTGCAGAAAGCGATTGAAGCGGTGATGGATCTTGTTGGAAGTAAGCTGGGTGGGCAACGCGAAATAGATGCCACAGGCTTTGCCCTGCTGCAGCAAACCGTAGGCCGCGTAGAGTGCCGCCTCCGTTTTGCCCAAGCCCATGGGTGCCTCCAGCACATAGACCCCAGGGCCGGCGACCGACTCGATCAACTGTGCCTGCGCGGCACGCGGCGCAAAACCAAACACATCCGAGAAGTTCAGCTGTTGCCGATACGCTGGCGGGTTGAAGCCTGCTTCATCCAAGGCCAGCGCAATGCTCGGTTGCCATGGCAGATCGGGATTCTCGAAATACTGGCCGGAGCCGATCCAGTCGGCTACTGACGTCAGCCCAGCCAGCAAGCGTGCCTGCTCGGGCGACTGCACCTCGGGCCAATCCATGCCAAGGCGTGCCTTCAATTCTTCAGATAACGCCTCGCGCTGCGCTTGCCACGCTGCGCCACCGAAGACTTCCGCATCCGCGCGCCTTCCTGCCACCGGCGGTGAAAACCCATGATGCTGACCCACGATTTCGGCCACCCAGCGTGGCGCGCCCATCGCCTGCGTCGCCACTTGGCTCACGCCGGCATGACCACCCCATTGCCGCTCTAACTGTGGCTTGATTGGCAACACAGGCCAATCATCCACCCCCTCATCACAAGCCCTGCGCAGCTTTTCGTAGAAACAGGGGCTGACCTTGCCAAGATCGTGGCTACCCGCAACCAAAGAGCTCCCCGGCGGAAAGAGGGCTTCGCTCAGTCGATCCGGGTACCGCGTAATCAGCGCATGCGCCACTTCGCCAACGATCTGGCAATGCTCGGCCACACTTCGACCAGGCACCACCAGACCATCTGGGCGCACATAGGTCTTCGCAGGGCAATTTGCGAAGGGAAGAGCGTCTATAGCCCGCGTTCCTGAATGCCGAATCAGCATTGATTCTCCCTGTACTCCCGCCCCAGTTTTTCAGCTGTCAGTCTCACTAGTCGAGACAAGCACAAGGCTCTTCGTGGAAGCCTGTGGGTGATTGACGGGCGGTGACCGTAGTGTGGCTCAAGCAGGGCAACGCTTTGCAGGCTTCAGCGTTGAACTGAAATTTGGCACGCTGTACAGATAGCTACTTCTGCGAAGCGATCCCGGCGTCTGTTCGATGCCTATCGATTCTGACCTCGAACGGCCGCTATCGGGCGGCTATGCGGCGCGAATGACCGGCAAGTTTTGGCCGATTCCAACCGGTGGCCTCACGCTGATCAGGATGCCGGTGCGCTGATCATGATCGATCGGTCCTACTGATCAACTTCGTCGGTCGGTGCAAATCTCGCGCTGATCCATGTAAACCTGATTCGTCCCACGTCGGTCCGATCTCAATGCTAGTAGAAATCGCAGCGCCCTCGAGCGTAGCGTTCATATGCTGCTTTGACCTCATCCGGGGATGGGGATCGGTGGTCTCGGTCAAACGTATGCCTGATTCGGAACTCAACGGCATACCAAGTGGCGAATTCCTCGTACTCCACATACACATTGGCTCTTGCCGCCTCGTACTCGGGCTCAGGGCGGTGGGAACGCACTCCTGCAAATGATCTAAGCTTGGTGATTGCCGCGTCCGCCGCGGCGAGTCCTCCGTCAGTATCCTGGCTATTAAGAGCCACTGCCGTTCCCCACAACGCCTTCTCCATTGGAGTCATCGAGCACCAGGTGAGCTCAATCAAGTGGAAGTCTGTGTCGGTCATAAAAAATCCCTCGTTTCCTATGCAGGTCAAGGGACGGCAGACCATCCGCCATTCAAACCCTTGACCTACATGGAAATTTTTGAGGGATTCGCCCAAGTTGTCTTGGGGCATTTGCTACCAAATGGCGGTGCCTGACTTGATCAGCCCGGCGGCCAAGTCATCCGTCGCCCGGCCAGCAGATGCACGTGCAAGTGGAATACCGTCTGCCCACCATGTTCGTTGCAATTGACGACGGTACGGTAACCGTCCTTATCGAAACCCTCTCGCTTGGCGTAGTCGGCGGCGGCGAGCAGTAACTTGCCCAGCAATTGGGCATCCGCCGCTACGGCATCGTTCAAGGTTGCAATCGCCCGTTTAGGGATGAACAACACATGCACCGGCGCCTGCGGATTGAGATCCCTAAATGCCAGCAGGTCATCGGTCTCGTAGACGATATCGGCTGGGATTTCGCGGCGGACGATCTTGCCGAAGATGGTGTCACCCATGGGTGTGTTTCCTCTGTTCAGTCCAACGATTGCCGGCTGCCGAATGCGTGGGCCAGCGTACCGCGGTCGACGTATTCCAGTTCGCCGCCAAGTGGCACGCCGTGCGCCAGGCGCGTCGGACGAATGCCTGCGGCGCGGGCCAACTGGGCCAGATAATGCGCTGTCGCCTCGCCCTCCACCGTTGGATTGGTGGCGAGGATCAGCTCTTCGACATCGCCCTCGGCCAGGCGCTCGCTCAGCAAACCCAACCCAAGTTCTTCAGGCCCCAGGCCATCCAGCGGCGACAGGCGACCCATCAAGACGAAGTATTGTCCGCGGTAACCCGTCGCTTGCTCGATCGCGGCCAGGTCGACGGGTGACTCGACCACGCACAACACGTGGCGATCGCGGCTCGTGTTGGCGCAGATCGCACACACAGTTGCCTCACTGAAATTACGGCAACGCGTGCAGTGGCCGATTTTCTGCATCGCCTGCTGCAACACCGTGGCGAGTTTCAAACCCCGCTCGCGTTCGCGTTCCAGCAAATGGAACGCCATGCGCTGCGCACTTTTACCGCCCACGCCAGGCAGGCAGCGCAAGGCTTCGATGAGTTCGTTGAGAAGTGGAGAGCCGCTCATGATTCGATCGGGTGCGCCAATAGACGGAGATGGCTAGCGAGAACACAGGCGAAGCGCGATCGACGAGATGCGCGCTCGCCGCTCGTCCTTGGCACTATCAGAACGGCATCTTGAAGCCGGGCGGCAGGTTCAACCCGGAGGTGACGCCACCCAGTTTGTTTTTGCTCGCTTCGGCAACTTTGTTAACCGCATCGTTGATCGCCGCGGCGACCAGGTCTTCGGCCATCTCCGGATCGTCGGCAAACAGCTTGCGATCGATCTGCACGCGACGCACTTCGTGTGCACCACTCATCACCACGCTGACCAGACCACCGCCAGAGGTGCCTGTGACCTCCAGCTTGGCGATTTCCTCTTGCGCGCGCTTCATGTCTTCCTGCATGCGCTGCGCCTGCTGCATCAGCTGGCCAAGTTGTCCTCTCATGACATGTACTCCGGAATATCAGGATTCAAAAGGTTTGATGGATTGCGGCACGACACGCGCACCGAATTCGCGCTTCAGTGCCTGCACCAGCGGATCGCCCTCGATCGACTCTTCAGCCGCTGACTGCGCAGCACTACGCGCGCTGGCCGCACGCGCCGCTGGCGTGTGTACCGCGCCTTGGCTGTCGCCGATAAAGCGAAGACGTATCGGCTCGCCCATCACTTCGCTCACGCGATCGGCGATCTGGCTCACCATGGGTTCGACGGCCAGGTGCATGTGGGTCGGCTGCAAAGCAAGTATCAAAGTATTGCCGTCACGCCCGCGCAAGGCCGAGTTTTGTGCGAGCTGCCCGAGTGGTCCGCGTAGATCCGCGCGCTGAATTAGCGCTTCCCAATCGGGCAGACCGCCGGCATCGGCGATCCGCGGTGCCGCAACGGGAGCGACAGCGTCCTGCTTCGGTGCCGGATAAGGCGCCGCCGCTGGGCGCGTGCTTTGTTGGACAGGCGCGGCAGCCGGGGCGGATGGCGCGACCGGTGCCGGCCGTTGCGGCGGGAGCGCCGAACGCTGACCACCGGAAGGCGCAGGCGCAGCCTCGTCGGAGGGACGGAACGCCAGCATGCGCAACAACGCCATCTCGAAGCCGGTACGCGCATCGGGTGCGAGCGCCAGGTCGCGGCGACCGGTCGTAGCGATCTGGTAATACAGCTGCACATCTTCGGCAGCCAGACGTTCGGCGAGGCCGACTAGAACACTGTCCTCACCATCATGGCTTTCCGGACGATAGCCGGGAACCAACTGGATCAATTGAATGCGATGCAGTGCAGCGGCAAGATCGTCCAGCACGGTGCCGAAATCCGGCGAGAACGATGCAATGCGCGTGGCCTCAGCCATCAAGGCTTGCCCGTCGCCAGCGGCCAGTGCGTCGAGTACGCCGAGCACTTGCCCGCGCTCGACGCTGCCCAGCATCGCCCTGACATCATCCGCCTTCAGCGAACCGCCGCCGTAAGCAATGGCCTGATCCAGCAGCGATAGACCATCGCGCAACGAACCGTCAGCGGCACGTGCGAGCTCGCCAATGGCGGGATCTTCGTATTCGATATGTTCGGCACCGAGAATGTGCCGCATCTGTCCCGAGATCTGATCGGGCAGCAGGCGCTTGAGATTGAAGCGCAAGCAACGCGACAGCACGGTCACCGGCAGTTTCTGCGGATCGGTGGTCGCAAGCAGGAATTTCACATGCGGAGGGGGCTCTTCCAAGGTCTTCAACAAGGCGTTGAAGGCCGGCTTGGAGAGCATGTGCACCTCGTCCACCAGATATACCTTGAAGCGGCCACGCGACGGGGCGTATTGCGCGTTCTCGATCACTTCGCGCACATCGTCCACGCCGGTGTTGCTGGCCGCGTCGATTTCCAGCAGATCGACGAAACGACCCGCGTCCACGGCGGTGCAGACGGCGCATTCGCCGCACGGATCGGCCGACTCGCCGCGCTCGCAGTTGAGCGACTTGGCGAAGATTCGCGCGATCGTCGTCTTGCCGACGCCGCGCGTACCAGTGAACAGGTAGGCGTGATGCATGCGACCGCTGTCGAGTGCATTGGTCAGCGCGCGTACGACATGCTCCTGTCCGACGAGTTCGGCGAACTTGCGGGGGCGCCACTTACGCGCGAGTACCTGATAGGACATGCGTCAAAGCCAGTTAGGGCAGAACCCGATTGTGCCAAGTCGGTCAAGGCAAGTCATGCGAACTTTCCAGCACCCGCAAAAGGTGGCGGCCCCGCCAGCCACACCCCGGCACCCGAATCATCCGCTACCGTTGCTTCCTTCCGGACCTGGCGGGGTTTGCGAACTATCGTCGCGGGGGGACCGACGGGGCCACCATAAGAGGTGGGCATCGAAGCCCGGATTGGCGCCAAATCAAGCGTTGTCGCCAACCTCGCTGTATTTGGCGGAGAGAGAGGGATTCGAACCCTCGATACGGGGATAAGCCGTATACACACTTTCCAGGCGTGCTCCTTCAACCACTCGGACATCTCTCCGCACGCGGTAAACCGCATTGCCGTCTGACTACCGGCAAAGAAGCGGAAGGATAACGGGTGCCTCCGATCCAGACAAGAGAGCAGAAGGTTCAGCCTGCATCCGGACGCGGCGGCGGTGGGGCTGCCAGCGCTACGCGCTCGCCGGTGCCGGCAACCCGGTATCCGCGCGCGGCCAGGGCTGCACCATCGGCGATGCTGCCGTAGTGGTACAGCACTAGGCGCGCGTGCAGGTCTGCGTCGTAGTCGCGCTCGATATCGTCGATGCCCGTGTGCGAGGGGTTGCCGACCAGTCCGCAATCGTGCGCGATCAATTCATGCTCTGCGGCGTAATGCGCCAATACTTCGGGGATCGGCCGCGTGTCGCCGGTGAAGGCAAAGCTTCCGCGCAGCGCGAGGCCGAATGACGTGCCAGGGCGATGATGTCTCGTGGCGAATACGTCGAACCACAATCCGTCGAGCCAGAAACCTCGCGAACAAGGCACCAGCCGAAACGCCTCCCAGTAATTCACGCCGCCTTCGGCCAGCACGCCCGGGTAATCGGCCACGCGCGCCTGCAACCAAGGAACGAGTGCGGCATGTGCGAACACACGCGTTTTTCCACGCAAGGCCTCGTTGAACCAAAGACGCGTGAACAACCGCTCAAGGCCGCCCACATGATCCATATGCGTGTGCGTGATGTAGATGGCGTGCGGGGGCTCGCCGTAGGCGGCCAGATAGCGATCCAAGGTATCGGGGCCGCAGTCGATCAGCAGCAGCGGTTTGCCATCGCGCTCAAGCACGGCGGACGACGAACCGAGTTCGACCGCATGCGCGGCACCTGTGCCGAGGAAATGGAGATGCCAGTTCATGCGCTCAGCGTACGCTCGTAGCCATATATCAGGGGAGTCCAGATCGTCTGCTCGAACGCGGACTCGCCCTGCGCCGCAGCGCCCAGCTTGAACAGCGAGCGGCGCAGGCGCTGCAGATTCGCCAGGCGCCAGCCCTGCCCCGGCGCACGCAGGCGGCCGCGGTCGAAATCGATCAAATACAGCGCGGCCTCGGCTACTAGCACGTTGTGCGCGTTGAGATCGGCGTGCCACACGCCAGCTCGATGAAAGCGCGCCACCAGCGCACCAACTTCTTGCGCCAGCTCCGCATCAAGCCGATTCGAGGCGAGGCATTGGGCCAAGGTCTGAGTATTTGCGATACGACGCGTGATCAGATCGGCGCGATAGTGCAGCCCGATGCGTTGATAACGGGCCGCCACCACCGTCGGCGCAGGTAGCTCCAGCCTCGCCATGGCTTGCAACAAGCGGAATTCGGCAAAACTGCGCGTGCGATCGGCACCGGTCCACAGATAGCGATCGCCCATCAGTGCCGCCACCATGCCGCCGCGCCGGTAATGACGCAACACGCACTCGCCTGCTGGCGTGGCAATCACAGCCACACCGCCCCGACCGCCGGCCCGGATGCTCAACGCATCGCGATGGCGCCAGTATTCGGGGTCGAACCAGCCACCGTCGACTTGTGGCGACACCGTGGCGTCGAACAGAATCGCACCTTCGGCGTCTTGGCGCAGTTGCTCGTGCATCGGTGCTGCCGTGGCTCCGTCTTGGTCCATTACCAGGCAATTCTACATGTCCGATCCCGCTTCGATCTGCCTGCTGCGCACCTCTGCCATCGGCGACATCACCCATGTGGTGCCGCTGGTGCGCACGCTGCAGCACGCGTGGCCGCAGACCTCGCTGACCTGGATCGTCGGCAAGCTCGAGCGAAAGCTGGTGGGCGATCTACCTGGCGTGGAGTTCGTCACGTTCGACAAGGGTGCAGGCTGGGCTGGCATGCGAGCAGTCCAAACGGCGTTGCGCGGCAGGCGGTTCGATGCCCTGCTGCAGATGCAAGTGGCCATGCGTTCAAACCTGCTTAGCCTAGGTATCAAGGCGCAACGTCGCATCGGTTACGACCGCGCTCGCGCCAAAGATCTGCACGGCCTGGTCATCAACGAACGCATCCCGGCACGCACCGGCGAACATGTGCTGGAAGCGATCGGCAGCTTCTGCGAGCCGCTTGGCCTGAAACAGACCGAGGTGCGTTGGGATATTCCCATTCCCGACGACGCTCACGCGTGGGCTGCCGAACAGTTGCCCGGCGATCAACCGACACTGCTGGTCAGTCCTACTTCCAGCCATGCGCTGCGTAACTGGCAACCGCAGCGTTATGCCGCCGTGATGGATCATGCGGCCGCGCGCGGATGGCGAGTCGTGCTTATCGGCGGCCCGTCGCCCGATGAGCGCAGCATGGCCGACGCGGTGCTGGCCGCGTGTCAGCGAACGCCGTTGGACCTTACCGGCAAAGACACTCTCAAGAAGCTGATGGCGATGTTCTGCCGCGCACAGCTTTTGCTCACGCCGGATTCGGGCCCGATGCATATGGCCAATACGGTCGGCATGAAAGTGTTGGGCCTGCATGCCGCCAGCAACCCAGCACGCTCAGGCCCCTATTCGGATCGCCGCTGGTGCGTGGACAAATACGACGCTGCTTCGCGCAAATATCTCGGTAAACCAGCTAGCGACATTCCGTGGGGCAGCAAGATCGAGCGCCCGGGCGTGATGGATCTGATCGAGATTGACGATGTCGTCGAGCGATTCGAGGCTGCAGCAGCCGCGCTGACAGCCTGAGTCGCCGCGCAGCATTAGGCAGTTAGCGCCGCTTATTTCTGCCGATAATCCTGGTACGACTTTTCTTCGACCAGCTGCGAACCCAGCTTCAGGTTGATCTCACGCTTCACTGCTGCGCGTTCGTCATTTTGGAAATACACCGAACGCGCCAGCTCGATGAATTCGGCATCGAACTCCTGCGCCTTTTCTTTCAGGCGAATGCGATCCTCGATATCCCACAGAGCTTCGTTCACCGCTAGCAGGCGTGCGCGCTCCTTGGTGATATCGGTCTGCGAAGCATGATGGTTGGCCCACGTGGCATTGAGCAAGTTGAGCTCGTTATGCACGTTGGCCAGCTTCGCCGCGTCGGAGATATGGCGCGACTTGATCTCAAGTATCGTGATCTTGTCGATCAGTTCGCCGAAGGACACCGGTACCTGGATCAGGCTCATGAAAACCTCGCGCTAGAAGATGCGTGCCGGCTGGAGGCCGGAAACAGCGCCCATGATAACGCCGTTGACAGGGCTTTACGTCTTGCCAGGGTCGAGACGTGCGGACAGGGCATCGTAGAAAGCGTCTGGCAGCTCGGCCCTGACCGGCACGCTCCACCAATCCGGCCGGGCAAAAGCTCGGCATTTCACCGCATCTTTTTCGGTCATCAGTACCGGCAAATTGTCGCCAAAAGCGAGATCCGCCGGCACAAAGGCATGGTGATCGACGAAAGGATGGGCGATGACTTCAATACCTTGCGCGGCAAGGCTGGCGAAAAAGCGCTCTGGATTGCCAATAGCCGCCACCGCGTGTACCCGCATGCCGGAAAACACGGCAATGGATTGCTCTTGCCTATCGCCTAGCCTGCGCACCATGCCGCCTTGCAGGCTCATGGGAATTTCGTCCTTTTGCGCCACTCCACCGTTGCACACTCGGAAATCCACCTCGTCCAATCGCGATAGCGGCTCGCGTAGCGGCCCTGCCGGCAGCAGTCGTGCATTGCCGAAGCGACGCTCACCATCGATGACGCAGATCTCGACATCTCGCGCCAATCGATAATGCTGCAGGCCATCATCCGCGATCAGCACATTGCATCCGGCATCAAGCAACAGCTGGGCTGCCGCAGGCCGATCACGACC
>CAJCJD010000076.1 GCA_903970555.1 Vulcanimicrobiota bacterium | reverse complement strand
ACGGAGAGATGTTTATTACGCCCAATGCGAAGGCCGTCGAGTTGCGCTATCACGACTTTGATGTTGAGGCGCGGGCTGCGAACGGAAACCAGTAAGTCGTATCGCCAAAGCAGCTCATGGAGGGCATGTCTGAGTTACGAGATCGATCTGACGCAGGCTTCAGTGCGCTTCGCCCATCGCGATCGCGTCAGAGTGTGCGGATTCCGGTGATGGCTGAATAGCATTCCGGTCCGGTCTAAACAGCGTGCTGGATTTGGGCACCTTGTATTGCCCAATTTAGGCCAGCCCGAAATGTCCGCTATCGGTAGCGGACCTGTGCCTAGACGGTCCTTGGTAACCCCGACAGCCTTGTCGTTGGGTCGATGCCATGGCGCTAGTTTGCGGGCGTGACTTCCACGAATCCAGAGCCGCCCCCTCAGGGGCATCGCCGTGCACATTTACGGGCTCGGGTGCGATGCCCCGCTTGACCACTCACCGAGCAGGAAGTCCCCGCGCGCTTTGGTGGTCACCATGCCAAGCACAGGTACGAAAGCCTGTCCGTCCCAGCGCCAGATAGCCAGCAGAAGGTCTTCGCTCTCCCGCCATCCAAGCGAAGCATTGCCGATCCTCCCAAGCAGCAGCTCCCCCTGCCAGCGAACCGGGAAGTAGTAGCTCAGTGGTGCAAAGCTTTTGTAGGCAACGTTGTCAGCGTATTTGATTTTTCCTCCGAAGGCGGGCAGCGAGTCCAGGATTTCGTCGCGGTCCGCCTTTGCATGTCGCAGCAACGCTTCGTAGTGCTGGCTCTCATCTACTGATAACACCGTTTGCAGCGGACTGACGTCATGCCCCTGATCAAATTGTCGGATGAACTTATCCGCAAAGGTTTTCAGTGCCGCGCAATCAGCCTCTGTGCAATATGAACTGGACGACTGCAGATGGACGTCATAGTGCAGTTCGAGCTCGACGTCATCGCCCCATTGCCCGTTCGCGAAGAGCTGCGCGATCAACTCGGTTCGATCTAGCGACCCATCGTCGTCGGACAAAGCGTAGGCAACACCCTTGTAATCGACCAACCCGCCAACGTTGGTCCACTCGGTGTGGGAAAGCGTTAGGGGCACGTCGACGCCCTGAACTGCCTGCCCGTTCCAACGGAATAGCTTCCAATAGACCGCTTGCATGGTACCTTCTTCGGCGTACAACCCACCCAGTCGGTCCGCGTCAAGCAACGCCAGCGTGCTGTAATCGTCAACTGATTCGTCGCTTCCGATCAGCTTCTGCGCATCATCCAAGTGAAAGGGAAGCGATTTGGCGTCCTTGACGGGCATCTCCCTGGCCGTCGTAAAGACGCTTCCGTCTCCCCCAATGACATTCCAGACATTGATGTCGTCCGCGCGCCCCTCAGATGCCTTCGGATGTGCTGCGATATGGGCATCGATCGCTGCAAGCAATGGAGATGGCGGCTCTTTGTCCTGAAAGAGTTTGTCGAGAAAGGCTATGCGCCTTTTGTAGATATCACTGGCCATCCCCTGGTTCTCGACAACGGCTGCGTTGCGCTGACTCAACCAGATCCGCTGGTCGCGCAACAATGCATCCGCATGAGCCCCGGCACGGCCATGGGCTCGGGCGTAGGCGTCGGCCATCTGGCTGTCGAGGGTTGAAACGTCATCGTCCTGACAGATGCTCTTCTCGACGACGGAGACCGCATGCTGGCAATCGAAACTCGCCGCGTACGAGCCAGAGCTTACGAGCAACAAAACCATGGCCTGCAAGCCGCATTTACCCCACTGACGCATATACCCCCCAAGTAGATGAAACAGTGCCGCAAGGTCGACCAGGTGCCGTGAAGCGCGAGTGCCGCCATTCCATGCACAATGACACACCAACGTATACCAAACGTGGCCAGAAAGAGCCGTGCTCATGGCCGCTCAGGGTCGAGGCTGTGTGAAAACGCGAAGCGGAATTTTTTAGCTGTGCAGTCTTTGCTCAAAATGAGCGACGAGGATTCGATTCTGACCTGTTCGAAGTCGGTCAGATTTTGCGTAGAAGGCACGTCGCTGGTGACCGACTTACGTTTTCACACCGCCTCGGTCGAAAGCAGACCGTTCCAGAATATAGCCGTATAGGAGCGCGCACACTCCTGATCACCACCAGCAGGGTGTTCAGCTCCTTCCGGAATTGATGTTCAATCTGACCGGAATCCGCAAGAGTGTAGCTATCGACGCGGTTATCGCAGGGACCCTAATTCTAGGGAGCGATCCGTGGCCCGAGGTTCCTTGAGACAATGGTGACGGAATGACTGCTTACGGGGAGTAATTCAATAGTGCGAACTTCCGCTCTTGGCCGATTCCAGCCCGTGGTCCAACGCTGATCAGGACACTGGCGCGCTGATCACCATTGATTGGTTCGAGGGATCAACTTCATCGGTGTACGCACGCTGCTCCACGAACGCGTTGAACGTGTCCATATCGACGCGGAGATCTTGCGGGGGCGGAGTCATGGCGGATCGTTCAATGAAACCGAATCGATTCTAGAGCCGCGGACCGGAACCACACGAGTCGAATGCTGGTCCCTTTTTCAGAAGAAAGTCGTCCGACGAGCCTCAGCTTTCGTTGTCCCAGAACACGTCGACCGCGTCGCGGTTCATGATGCCCCATATCGGTGTGCCCAGTCGCACCAAGCCAGTGCGTATGCGATGGATGGATTCGTCGTAAGCAGATATGCGAAAGATCATCTGGTATTTCGAGGTGGTGAGCCACACCGACAGCGGGACAGACAGCCAGAAGGTGTTGGATTTCGCGTGCAGGATACGCAAACCGTTGGCGTCGGCCCAGTCCCGCAGCAGTGCCTTGGCGTTCTGGTAATGACGCCAGCTCAGCCAGATTACTCCGGCTATCAGCAGCGAAAAGAGCAGCGGCGCGGCTCTGGTCATCATGCCTCCAAGGATTCCCCTGCGCGCAGCGTAAGCAGTGCTGCACGACTGCGCAAGCGGGGCAGCCCAATGGCGCCGCTGGCGATGTACTTCACTACTACGAGAAATCAGGTCCTCTTCCATGTGGCGGTCTACGACCCTTCCTTGCACCGCATCCGTTCGGCGTGGATACGCTTCGGTAGCCGGTGGCTAGGTCTGTTGGACGCGGACGCCATCAATGTGGAGTGGGAACACGAGCCGTAGATCCGTGAGAACGGTTCAAGCTTGGGTTACCAAGAAAAAGGGTTCAAGAAAAGGAGGGGGCTTTTTTTTCTTAAAGCCTTTCGAGTTGTCCTGCTGATATGATCGCGCCGCTCCATCGGGAGCGTGTTGAGGAGAGGTGTCATGTCAACCAACAATTTCTGCTTTTGAGCGCAGTAGCAAACGTCGCAAAGGTTTCCCTTCCGAGCAGCGGGTAAAGAAAGGCACTCGCGTCGTCCATGGCAACAAGGAGTTGTTTCGAGAAGCTTGGACGTAACGATCCGTGCCCCTGTGGCTCCGCGAGGTTGTTTCAAGAACTGTTGCCTGAGCACGGGTAAGTTCGATGGCGTAGGGCGCCACTACTATGTGAGATAAGAAAGGGCGGCTTTTAGTCGCCCGTTTTAGTTGGGTTTATTCGCGGTGTCGAACATGATTGCTAGACGCTACGCCGCTTTGTCAGCAGCAGCCACGTTGATCGAGTAAACAATCGACGTAATCTTCCATCCTTCATTAGTGTGCACCACCGTCCATGTGATTTGGCCGTGGCCCATGGCGGCAGCGTAATCCCAGGAAACCGTGCCGACTTCGCCATAGGTTTGGATCTGCAGATTGCTCGTTACATCGGGTGGCAATTTCGCCTCTCCCTCCGCATTGTCCTTGCCGGTTGATTGCTGGAAGCGAGGAACGGGTTGCTTGTTCGCCGCAGAGATCAGTGCATAAGATTTAGGGGCGATGCCGCCGGTCACGGGGATTGAATCGCTTAAGTACGATGCAAGCAATTTCTTCGTATCTTTCTGTTTGACTGCTTGCTGATATTGATTCCAGAAGTCACGTAATTCTGAAACGTTTGGCTGAGATTCGTGATGCGTGTGAGAGGGCGCTGCTGGCTGCTGGAAAGCGAAAGCATTTCCAGCAGCTATAAATAGCGCAAATAGAGCAAGCATCTTCATACCTATCCCCTGTTGTGTGGCGGTTGTCAGGCCACAAGAAGCAGACTGAGGGAGCTGCCCAAAGTTCCGAGTCGCAAACCCTGGCTTTGGAAGGAGGTCGGAAAGGGTCGGATTCCGTTTCTGTCTTGTGCGCCCTATGACTAACGTCCGTATGCAAGCCAAGGCGAGCGTGTCATTCTCGCGACAACAGATTGTGGTTGATTATTGAGCAGATACTACCTCTTCAAGCCAGCGATAACTGGGGGCGATATGGATGCGAACAATAAGACGGCGCGTATCGCGGGCTTGTTGTATTTGATGACCATCGTCACCGGCATATTCAGTCTCATCGTCGTGCCTTCGCGTGTTGGCACGCATGGCGATGTAGCCCTGACCGTCACCAACATCGTTACGAATGAGCTGCTTTTCCGCCTTGGGATCGCTTCTGGCGCATTAGGTTATGTTGCCTTCCTGATATTGCCTCTTGCTCTCTACAAATTGCTGAGCCCCGTCGACAGAAATATGGCAGTACTGATGGTGGCTTTGGCCGTGGCTTGCCTGCCCATTTATTTCGTCGCCCTGGCCAATCAGATGGATATCTTGTCACTAGTGGATGGTGACAAATACAAGCAGGTGTTTACGCCTGATCAGCTGCGCGAAAGAGTCATGTTGTTGATGGAGGCGTACAACAACAAAGTTTTCGTATCCGAAATATTCTGGGGTCTTTGGTTGCTTCCTTTCGGCTATTTGGTATTCAAGTCTGACTTTCTTCCCAAAGTTCTTGGCATTTTCTTGATGCTTGGCTGCTTCAGCTATTTGATCGGCTACTTCGCGCAAATCATTTTTCCGCACGCCACGATACCGAGCTTTGTCATGCTCCCGGCCACATTTGGTGAAATCGGAATCTGCTTGTGGCTTCTGATTGTTGGTGTGAGAAAGTCAAAGCAGGCCGTTGGCTGATTTTCGACCCTGCGCGTGATTGTAAGAGGGCGGCGCTGGTCGCCCTTCTTATTGGGTCTTCGTCCAGTTAGGCTGGCGCGCGGCAGTGCTTGCGTTGCGTTGCGGCGGCAGGTGCCATTGCAACAACACTGACCTCCAGCATCACATCTGGGCGAAATCAGCTGCCAGCAATCCAGCCGTCTCCAATCTGCTCGAAGCGCACATGTGCTTCTTCCGCAGAGCCAGCACTCATCTCCATCAACGTCTCAACCGCTTTTAACGCAAGCGTTAGCGAACGCGCGTCAACGCATGGGGAAAGTTGCAGCGCTTCTCGCATGAGTTGGACAATGCCATATGCACGTTCCAGCAGCATGTACGAATCATCCAGCAGCGCGAGCGGGTTGCCGATGGGGGCAACGTAGTAACTGGTATTGAGACTGAGCCAAGCTCCGGGGGCTTTTTCTTTCATTGAAGATTCCTCTGCACGAGTGAGCCTGTTGCAAGACGCAACAACGTGCGTATGTGTTCGTAGGTCACGCCGCGTATTGCGCGCGGCGTGATGGGCTACAGGAAAAATCCTGCTCGTTTTGTCGGAATCAGCTGCTTCCGTTTTGTCGAATGCCCACTCTGGCTCGACGTCGCGCAGTGTGCGCGGCGGTGAAGTAAGGGAAATGCGGCGCGGCGGGGTCACGTAGGCGTGCGGGTGCCGTATGATCGAGCATAACCATGATCAACTGTCCTTTAGTTGGTGGTGGCCAGCGGATCGTCTGAGTTGGCGCTTAGGCGATCCGCGTTACTTCACATCATGTCGGGCGTGTCGTGGTCATCGAAGGGATGGGCACGCCCGACAGTTAGACCATCGCATAAACTCGTTGCGTGTTCTGTCGGGTTCGAGTGATTCGATGCGTTGGTCAATGCCTACGCGGCGCATGCGAAAGAGTCTGTTTGATCGATCACTCGCTCGCTCGCGCCTCTTTCAGGAAAAAATGCCAGGTTGCATCGAGAGAGTGCAACCCGGTCTTATTTGCGCGCGCAGCTCGCGCTCCTTACCTCGCTTAGGTGGTGGGCTTTCTGATGGCTCTTGAGCCGCTGATCAAAGCTTGGCACTCTGGCCTTGCGGGTTGATCGCGCCATGGGGCATGGCGTCGACAGGGATGAGTGAAGGGGGTTATGTTTGGACTGTTTCGCCGTGGAGCGCTGCTCGATACGGAGTTGAGCGATTGGCAGTTACCGTCTCCTGAAGAATGTTTCATGACGGTAGTTCCGCTGCGGGGCGGGGACAGCCGGGGATCGATTAAAAAGCCTTCGGAATGTGCTCGCAAAGCGTAGGCCGCGACTTTTGACTTTAGAAGTCGGCTTTGGCTAGGACAAAAAAGGTTGCGCCGTGTTGCCTCGCCCCTTTTCCTCCGGAGGTGAATCTGGCCAGCTGATGTAACCGGCGGGGTACCTCCGACGTATAGATTAGGTTGTCCACCCACTTCCCTCAGGAGCCCCGCCATGAAGTCATTGATAAAGTTCGCCGCGCTCGCCCTGGTCGGTACTGCCGTCCTGGCGGCACCGGCTTTCGCTGCGTTGAAGGAAGGCACACAGGCGCCCGATTTCACTGCGCCGGCCTACCTCGCCGGGAAACCGTTCACCTTCAAGCTTTCCGACGCCTTGAAGCAGGGTCCGGTGGTGGTCTACTTCTTCCCCGCTGCGCACACTTCGGGCTGCAATATCGAGGCTCACCTGTTCTCGCAAGCCATCGATCAGTTCAAGGCATTACACGCGACCGTTATCGGCGTCACCGCCGGTCATACCGGTGAGTTGGCGGATTTTTCCAAGGAAACCGAGCACTGCAGTGGCAAGTTCCCGGTAGCCGCCGATGAGGGCGCGAAGATCGCGAAGGAATATGACGCCCTGCTGGTTATGAGGCCGGGCTGGTCCGATCGCACCTCTTACGTGATCGCCCCGTCGGGTACCATCACCCATGTCTATTCCGATCTCAGCCCTGAGAAGCATGTCCAAGAGACACTGGATGCGGTGAAGGCCATCGAGAATACGAAGTAAGGCAATAGCGCCACCAAAGTCAGAGTCGTTTTATGTATTTGGAAAACGACTCTGGCTCTCTTTGTTGGAACTCCATCAGCCAGCTGGTGGCGTTCCGGCGTTAATCGCCAGTTGGCTAGCGAAGGCCCGCTTGTATGCGGGCCGCGCCTCGCCTCGGGCGACATACGCAGCCAGGCTTGGAAATTCATCCAGAATGCCCGATGGTCTGGTCCGCAGCAGTACCGACACCATCATCAGGTCGCCCGCGCTGAACGCGCCATCGAGCCAGTCGGCATCGCCTAGGCGAACAGAAAGTTGACCTAGCCGATCGCGTACGCGATCTTTGACCAGAGGCATGCGCTCGGCACTCCAGGGCTTGTCGCCCTCCAGAATCCTGGCGGTTGAGAGTTCAAGGATCGGCGGCTCCACGCTGTTGAGCGCGGCGAACATCCATGTGATCGCGCGTGCTCGGGCATTGGCACCGTCCGGCAACAGACCCGCATGGCGCTCGGCGATATGGAAGACGATCGCACCTGTTTCGAACAGTGCGAGATCGCCTTCCTCATAGGTTGGAATTTGGCCGAAAGGATGCAGGCGCAGATGCGCGGGCTCCTTCATTGCACTGAATGAAAGAAGACGAACCTCGTAAGGCAGAGCCGCCTCTTCAAGCGCCCAGCGAACGCGCGTGTCTCGCGCCAGTCCCTTGCCGCCATCGGGCGACCGGTCAAAGCAGGTAATGGTGATGGTCATCGAGGAGCACCTTCTTGGGCGGAATTAAATCGACTGGATACGGCGTAGAGGCATAAGGCCGCTCTATGACACGCCAACTTCGTATTCACTCTGAGCAAGACCGCTGGCGTACGCGCGTGTTGCGATGTGCTTGAGAAGAATGTCGCGCTCCGTGGCGCCAAAGAGGGGTATCCCCGTACCGATGAGAACGGGAACACGCGTAATCGTTAGGTGCTGCACGAGACCCGCGCGCAGAAAGGCCTGAATAGTGATCCCGCCATCCACGTAAATATGCTGGATGCCGCGCTTCTCCAGCTGAGATACGACATGCGCGGGCGAACCTTCCATCTGTTCGACTATCGCGCCAGTGGGAGCTTTCGCAAGCTGGCGAGTGCTCAGCACGAAGACCGGCTTTTGCGCATATGGCCACTCATCAAACGCCAACACCACTTCGTAGGTGTTGCGACCAATAACGAGCGCATCGACGGTGGCCATGAACTCCTCGTAGCCATGCGGTTCGCCACCGCCCGGCGGGAGAAAATCGAGCGAGCCATCAACTCTGGCCATAAAGCCATCGAGACTGGTTCCAACAAAGACGGACGCTTTCATGACAAGGCCCTCGATGCGTTCTCAAACCGCGCGGTTGTCGCGCAAAGATGTCGCCTTTATACACTCACCAAGCTTGGCGCAGCATGGGAAAGCATTTAAATATGGGGTAAGGCAGAGTCAGTTTTGTGTAGCAAACGTATATGTCTCTTTTCTATCCGGCGCACCGGCAAGCCAAGTGAATGGGGCAGTTGGCATGGTGACATTCGGCACTCGTCAACGTGGAGTCAGGGCTTACTGTATGTATACGGGGGCGACATTCTCTTGTTTACGTAGCGTTAGCAGCTGCCATCAGGCTGCTGGTGATCCATATACGGAGTGTCAGTCCCCGGAACGGATAGCTGAGTCGTTTGTATCGAGGAGGTGATATGAGCGCACGAGTCATCACTAGGCAGCAGCACTTAGCCGCACGATTGGCGGGATTCCTCTATTTGTTTCTGATGCTATGCGGTGTTGTCGGCGAGTTTGGCGCCCGCGGCAATCTTATCGTCGACGACGACATGGCCAAGACGATTGGCAATATCGCCGCATCGCCTCATCTATTTCGCTTAGGTATCGTCTGCGACTTGACCGCTTTCGCCGGAGACGTGGCGATAGCCGTTGCGCTGTATGTGCTGCTTAGTCCCATCGGCAAGTACCTGGCTTTGACGTGTGCATTCTGGCGCGTGGCCGAGGCCGCGGTTCTCGGTGCCATCACCCTCAATAGCATGACCATGTTGCTGTTGCTTGATCCGCGCTATGGACATGCGTTTTCGCCCGACCAACTGCAGAGTCTTTTTGCGTTATTCAATGACACCCACGACGTTGGCTATACGGTAGGGATGTTTTTTCTAGCGCTCGGATGCATGGGCTTTAGCTATTTACTCGTTCGTTCTCGCTATGTTCCAAGGTGGCTGGCTGCCTTTGGGTTGTTTGCTTACACCGCGATGTTTGTCGGTTGTTTGATAACGTTTGTTTTCCCTGACACGCCATATGGACTTGGCTTTTACATGCCAGCCGGAATTTACGAAATTCTTATTGGCCTTTGGTTGCTTATCCGAGGTGTCAGGTAATTTATGACAGCGAACACTTTTATGTTCGCGACACGTGCGCCGGTAAAAAATCGGAGTAAACTACGCGCATCATAGGTCAGCCGACCAGCCAACATGATCCGCATCTTTCAGTGTCCAGCTACAGCCGGCGCGCCGCGAAAGACAGCCACGCAGAATCGTCCCACGTAGCTGGGACAACTCCCCAACATCATTCAACCTCTGGATCGTGATCGACTCAGGGAGCGTGTTCGCTCTTGGTCATCGCTATGCCTAATCTCGCGCGACATCGACCTCATTGCTATTGCGAAGGCTCGCTAAGCCGCGCGATTTGTCGGGTAACACCCTAACGGCACATCCGGCTTATCGCCACGTGCATTGCGCTGACCCGCACCTCGACGCACATCTCTTATCAGACATGTATTGACCGAAGGAGCTGCGGTTGGTCCGTTAGCTGTCGCCTAAAACAAACCAAAACCACCGAGTTTTCGCCATGAGCTAACTACCCATTTCCTTGACCAATCCTGACCTCGTGTCAGGCACTTCACTTAACTAAGGACAGGCAAAAATGATCGTGCTCATTGCAGTAGCGGTAGCCATCGTCGTCTTAATAGCGTTGGTCCTCATCTCGAATGTCATCGTCTATATCCCCAACGATCGCGTGGGTATCGTGGAGCGGCTTTGGGGTGCTTCGTCGCTAAGTAGAGGGTTCATTGCTTTGAAAGGTGAAGTAGGTTTTCAGCCGCAGGTTCTTCGCGGTGGTATTCACTATTTCTTTCCGTTTCAGTATCGCGTGCACAAGGCGGACCTGGTGACCATTCCGCAGGGTGAAATTGGCTACATCTTCGCCCGCGATGGTCGCGAGCTTGTCGACGGACAAACGTTGGGTGAAATTGTCGACGCGGGTATCGAAGATGTTGCGGCTTTTCTCAAGGCAGGTGGTCAAAAAGGACCGCAGCGCGCCATCATTCGCGAAGGTACGCACGCGATCAACGTGGCTCAGTTCGCCATTATTACGGCCTCGCGCGTCCATGGCCTGCTCTTATCCGACGAGGAGAAGGACACCATTGATCGTATGGGGCGTGTGCTGAGCGAGCGCAAGGGCTTTACGCCGGTTGTCATCGGAGGTATCGCATCGAAAGTCGTGCAAAGCGCGACAACCGAAAGAGCTGACGGTGACACCACCGATGTGCTCGGCGTGGTGACGATTCACGACGGCCCCGTGCTTGCACCCGACGAGATTGTCGCGCCCCGTGTTGGCGATGATCCCAACAACAAAAACACCTTTCACAACAACTTCCAGAACATCAATGCGTTTTTCCGTGCAGGTGGCAACCGTGGCTTGCAGCATCAGGTGCTCATCGAAGGTACTTATTACTTGAATCGACTGTTTGCGACGGTTGAATTCATCAAGAAAACGGTGGTGCCAGTCGGTAGCGTGGGCGTGGTGGTGTCGTACTTTGGAAAGACCGGTGCCGATCGATCGGGCGATGGCTACTCGCATGGCGAGTTGGTTGACAACGGTTGCCGCGGTGTTTGGAAGGAGCCGCTTTTGCCAGGTAAATACGCCTTCAACACCTATGCAGGAAAAATCCAGCTAGTGCCAACGACAAACTTTATCCTGAAGTGGTCGAAGGAGGTGACGAACTCTCACAAATACGACGAAAACCTTTCCGAGGTTGCGCTGATCACCAAGGACGCTTTTGAGCCCTTGATGCCGCTGTCGGTGGTGGTTCACATCGATTACCGCAAGGCCCCGCTCGTGGTGCAGCGGTTTGGCGACATCAAGCGTCTGGTCGATCAGACTTTAGACCCAATGGTGTCCGCGTACTTCAAGAACACCGGATAGACGAAAACGCTCATCGAGCTGCTGCAGGAACGTTCGGCCATTCAAGAGAAGGCAGGCGTGGATATGAAGGGTCGTTTCGAAGCCTACAACCTGGAGCTGCAAGAAGTGCTTATCGGCACACCGCATGGCAACACTGGCGATGCATCGGGTCAGCGCATTGACACCATCCTCAATCAGCTTCGCGATCGCCAGGTTGCCAAGGAGCAAATGGAAACCTACGACCAGCAACAACATGCGGCAGATAAGGAGCGGACGCTGCGTGAGGCGCAGGCAAGGACGCAAATCCAAACGGAGCTCACAAAATCCGAGATCAACGTCAAGATCAAAACCAACGAAGGTGATGCCGCGATCGCAGCAGCCACGAAAGAAGCGCAGGTGATCAACATCAATGCCGATGCAGAACGTAAGCGCCAGATCGCCGTGGGTGAAGGCAAGGCTGCCGCAACGGAGTCTGTCGGTAAGGCGGAAGCCAGCGCGATTAGGGCGAAAGCTGAAGCGCTCACGGGCGAAGGGGCTCGCATGCAGATCATTAACGACCTAGGCAAGCAGTTCGCCGATGCCCTGCGTGAAGGCCAGATCGCCATTGTTCCGAAGATTGCGCTCGGTGCCGATGGCGGCAACGCGCTGTCGACGCTGGCTCAGTTAGCTAACGCATTCGTGGCGGACAACCTAGATCGGAACGTACTTGGTGTCGCCGATGCGTCGGAAGCTGCCAGCGTAGGTGGCCCGGGTCGCGCGTAGTGACTCTCGGATAAGAGTCAGTTGGATAGGAATGGCCCGTGTCGCAGGCTTACTCGACGGCTAAGGTGAGCGACAAGAAAGGGCGGCTTTTTAGCCGCCCTTTCGTTAGCGAGCATGTCGTCGTCCAGCCGTTGCTCTGGCGAGGGGTGACCCGTTCTCAGCCATACATCCATTGCGATGGCGGCAGCACGCCGTACTTTGCAGGGATCGCATCAATTCTTGTGGCCACGCGGTCGTAGTTCTCCAGGCCTGCTTGTTCCTTGATCGCGTCTGCGCGCTGCAGGTACTCGATCCAGAACTCGATGCCCTGGTTTTCCTTCAACAAGCGCGGCACGGCATTGTCCAGTTTGCTGAGCAGCTGCTCTATCTCTTCGGCGGTCATATGCACGACGTCACTTCCTTCGATGGCGGCTCGTTCGCGAGGCAAGTCTTTGGGTCCTGGAGTTAGACGTTTGACGAGGCCGGTTTGGAAATGGCGTGCTCCCCTTGGCTTCGGTTCTCCCAAAAAGGCGAGGCCGACCACGACCTATATCAAAGAATTAAGTCGGCGGTATGTCGCTGCCGCACAGGATAAATTGTCGACAAATCATGGGGATGGACTCATTAAAGCGGGCGAGGCGCTTCTTCGCGGGCCCCCCGGGGCATTTCGGAAATGGCGGGCGCATGACTTTCAGCCATCGCGGTCGCCCGCTTCCGGCCGGAGGATAGTTGGGCCGTTACCGCAGTGACCCCGGAATTCCCTATGTCGACCGCCATATCGCCCCGCAACGTTGCCCTGTCGCTCACCGAACTTTGGTCGCCGCGCGTCATTGGCGAGGTCGACGATGCCTACATCAAGGTCGCCAAGGTGCACGGTTCGCTCACATGGCACGCCCACGACAATGAGGACGAGTTGTTCTACATCCTCAAAGGTCGGCTGCGTATCGAGATGGAAGCTGGCGACGTGGAGCTTGGCGAGGGCGAGATGTTTGTCGTGCCCAAGGGGGTGCGGCACAACCCTATCGCAGACGAGGAATGTCACCTGTTGCTGATCGAGCGCAAGACGACCCTGCACACTGGCAGCGATGTGACCGACAAAACGCGTTCGATCGATGAACAATTGCGCCCACTCTGACTTTCCTGAAAGGAGGGTACGAGGGGTCAAGGGGCCGTTTGTTTGGCGTGGATCAATGCCCCCGAGGCGGCCCGTGCCGTATCGAGGCCTAATATTTGCCGGGAAAAGCCTTGTTTTACGCCGTTTGGCGCAGTTCACTCGGCAGACATCCGCAGCGAGCCACACTACGCGCTTTGGGTGTCGGGATTCACGGTGCAATCGGCTAGCGCAAACAACCACTCGCTTTGGATCGTTTGGCGCCGACACGCGCTGTGCTGCGCATGGATGCTGGTGGCTTGCGTCGGTGCGACGTTCGCGGCCCACGGTCAGGGCGCGGCGCTGCATGCGCCAAAAAGTGCGCCGAAGGACGCCCTTGATGACCCGCTCGCCATCCAGATCCACGATGATCGATTGACACTCTGGGTCGCCAAAGCGCCGCAGATTTATCTCTATGGCGTTATCGACACGGATGCTCCGAATCGTGTTGCGGCATTGATAAGAGCGGGGAAGTTTCCCCCCGGATCGGACGTCTATCTGGATTCGCCAGGCGGCGACCTGGCTGCCGGCCTCGCCTTGGGGCGTTTGTTTCGCGCAGGCTCGATGACCACACACCTGGGCGCACCACGACTCACCCGTGGCATGCCCTCGGTACCGAGGTCTGCCATTTGCGTGGGTGCCTGCGCGTATGCCTACGTGGGCGGCCTTTATCGCTGGGGGCCTACTGGCAACGATCGTTTCGGCCTGCGCTCATTTTACGCGGCGGATCCGAAAGCCGATGACGCCAATAAAGCACAGCAAAGCGCGGGTGAAGTCGAGGCCTATTTCAAGGATATGGGCCTCGACTCGCGTGTATTCGCTTCGGCACTCGCCGCATCGCACGAGGAGATCGTGTGGCTCTCCGCAGACCAGATGTATGCGACGTGGCTGACCAACAACGGACAGCTTCCGCTCACGGCGACCCATGAATCCTCATCCGGCGCGCCTAATCTGGTGATCAATCAAACCAAGCGAAGCGGCGTCAACCGGATCACGCTGTTGTGCCGACCGGATGGATTGACGCTGACTGCGTACTACATGGTGGGCGCCAGTCGCGCCAAGCAGATCGTGGCGCATGCCATACGATCGCATTTCGAAATCGACCAACAAGAGGTTTTGCCGCAGCAGAACGAAAGCGCCAGTGTGCTCAACGAGAACGTGGTCATCAGTCGTTCCTACACGTTCGCGCAATTGCAGGGTTTACCTGCTGCGCACGCGCTAGGCGCGTGGGTGGTCGACAGAACGAATGCGATGCGATATGGCTTCGTTCTCGGAATCGATGGTGTCAAAGGCCCTATCAGGAACTACTACGCCAGTTGCCAGCAGACATCGCAGAAGTCAGCTGAGCAAAGGTGATGATGGATCTTTCGCGCAGCGACCAAGGCAGCCGAGGATAAAGCTATGTCAGCACGTAATGCGTAGGTGCGGGGGCGGGTGGTAAGTCGCGTTCGCCAAGAAGCTCAAGGAGCGACGCCTCTATCCCTTCGGACATCGCATCCAGCGGTAGATCGTTGGGCTCCATGCCAAACGGCTCCTCGATTTCGGAGCTAAGCGCCTCAAGGGCGAAGAACGTATAGGCGATAAAGGTAACGACCAACGGTGTCATGGCGCCGATTGAATCGACCAAGCCGAACGGCAGAAGCAAGCAATACAGATACACCGTGCGATGAATGATCACGGCGTAGGTGAAAGGAATGGGCGTGCCGGCGATCCGCTCGCATCCACCCAGCGCGTCGCTGAGATGACCCATATGCACTTCCATCGCCTGCGCCAGCGGTGGGGCGAGCTTGCCTTGCTCGCGCTGGTCGCGCAGCCATTCGCCGGCCAGCAGCAAAATCGTGGAGGGCTTGTAACGCGTGCCCTTCAGGCGAGCGCGGTCATTTTCGGAGAGCCATCGTGCGAGATCGGCATCGGGGTTTGTGCCGCGAAGTTGATGACGCAAGGCGTGAACGAAGGCGATCAGGCGATGCGCGAATACCGCATTGGACGATGCCGAGTCCACCAGGGTGAGCGATTGCCGCACCAGCGAGCGCGTGTCATTCAGCACCTCGCCCCATAGCACGCGCGCCTCCCAATAACGTGCATAGCTGGTGTTGTTGCGGAAGCCGAGAAAAATAGCGAGGGTCAGGCCGATCAGCGAGAAAGGCACGAACGTCAACGAAACCTTCCACACAAAGACGTAGCCGTGAAAAGCGGTAACCAATAAAGCAAACGCCAAGGTGATAAGCAGTTGCGGCAGGATCGCGGGCAACACCGATCCTCGGACGATAAAAAGCATGCGGAACCAGTTGGGGCGTGGGCGTACGATCATGGCGGCAGCGTCGAGAGTGCGTCGTTAAAAGGTCGGCCGAGGCGAGCCGACACCCGATAGGCCTGCATCATAGCCATTTACTCGGCCACGGAGCCTGTATGGCGGTTTGGCATGAAATAGCTCAGGCCAGAGCCGATGATCAACACCAGCGCAGCGCTAGTGGATAGAAACGCAAGCAGTGCAGCGACTAGATAGATGCCCACAGCGATCGCGTTACGGCGAGATTCCGATTGCCATAGCCTTGCGCTAAATCCCATGCTCTCGGCCTTGCCTGTAACCCGATAGACCAGCCACCGATAGGACAGCGACATCGCCGCTTGCAGCGCCGCGTAAATCGAAACGGCCCAATCGGCGACATGGCTGGCGCCGACACATGAGGTTGCGAATGGGAATAGCGAAATCCAGAACAGCCACTGCACATTGAGCCACAGCGTATGCCGATCGACGGCATGCACGCGGCTAAGGATCGAGTGATGGTTGATCCAACAGATGGCCAGGAAAATGAAACTAATGATGTACGCAATGAAGATCGGTGCGAGTTGTTTCAGATCCGATGGCGTTTCATTGGTATGAACGCGAAGATCCAGCACCATGATGGTGATCACCACTGCGATGATGGCGTCGCAGAACGCTTCGAGCCTTGCTGTGGGGAACATAAACGCTCCAATGCTGACGTTGTGAACGTGGGTTCCGAACGACGGCCACGACCGTACAACTTTTTCGTCAGCAGAGGTAATGGTTTGGTTGCTTCAAGGGGCGCCCGATTTTGCGATGGTCAGTCGTTGCCGTTTTTCATGCCGAGGGCATGCAGCCAAATGGTCTTTCGGCGGCTGGCAAAACGAACGTGATGCGTCTGCGGTCTCGCCGATGCGCTTAGGCAGCCATTGAGCGTGACGAGCTGATGGCCGCATTAAGCGTTGTCGCAACGAGCTCGGCAAGTTCCGTGTAGGTGCCGGCGCGTGGACGACGCTGACGCTTGGAGGCATTCGCCAGAAGATCCTCCATACCGGCGTGACCTTCCGTATCGTTTTGATGCGCGTAGAGGCATGCCCGGGGGGCATCCAGGAAGGCGTGCATTTCCACGTAGATTTGTACGGGCACATCGGCGAGTGCTGCCGGTCCGATCAATATGGTCAGGGCACGACTGCCATTGCGGCGCAGTTGGCGCATGGATTGCTCAAGCTCCACGATGATCGTGTGGTCATCGGGCAGGTCGAGGTCGCGAAGCAACACGGCTTCGATCTCGGCAGCGGCCTTGCGCGCTTCCATTTCAATGCGGCCCAGAAAGCCCATGCGCAGATCCTGCCGGGTGTAGCGCAGCGGCATGGTGGAGACCTGTGTGTCGTTCTTGCACACGATCCAGGAGTGGTTGACGCGTTCGAAGGTGATCCCCGCTTCGTCATAACTCTGCCGGCAATTCTCGGCACTGATGCTGGCGTGTGCCGCCCAGGCAGCTTTCAGATAGGCGAGATTTGGCCGAGTGCTGATCATGCGGGTCTCCGGGCAACAGCCGCCATGGCTAGGCGGTCCTGAATTCACCACTGGGCCCTACATAGCGGAGCCCGTAGAGGGTATCGGCGGGGCCGGGCAAAACTTCAATCGGGCGGCGATGTCTCGAATTTGCGGGGTTTTTAGCCGCTACGCCCCATTGGTCATGCTCTTTGGCCTGCCTGGCACCAGCTGTCGTCAAGGCGAAGACCGAATCGCCGTGGATGCCGAGACCTCTTTCAACGTCTGAGCCACGCGCGCGGCAATCTCATAGGCATCGCCGCGGGGTTGGTCGGAATACGATTGCGTGCCGTGGTTCCAGGTATCGCCCACGGCGAACCAGTCAATGGGCTTCGGCACTGTACCCGTGCGCAATGCGTCGTCCAGGGAGTGGAAGTAGGTCTGCCAGCGTAGACGGTAGTAGTCATGCGTCAGGCCTGCCCAATCCTTGTTGCCGTAGTCATGCAGGTCAGCCCCTTCGCTGGCTTTGCGATCGCCCCAGGTGGTGAGGATCGAGCGCGCATCGTAATCGAGTCGGCTGCGTTCGTCGGCTGTCGTCGCCCAGGGTTGGACGTGCGACAGCCATGTGCCGACGAGAAAGAACCGATCGGTGGCCAGTAGCTGATCCTGCAAATCCATCAGCTTCAACCAACGCTGCGTTAGCGACTCGAAGTGTGGACGGTCCTTATTATCGTAAGCCAGCTTGATTTGCGGCAGGAGAAGCCGGCTTTCGTTGGCTAGTGTCTGGCGTGCAATATCCACAAGATCGTATTGATAGGTTTCAGTGCCACGCAACGCGGGCGCTACCTGCAACATTTCGGGCAGCGCCTGTTTGAAAGCACCGGCGCTGTAGCGCATGGCTTCGGGCGACCAGTTGGAGGCGCGGTTTACGGTGAGGCTGGGTTGCGCGTCGAACAGCGATTCTTGTGCGGCATCGCGCTCGCTATTGAAGACGACGTTGTCGATGTGGATGTTGTAGGCCGTCTTCAGCAGCACATTCCAGGCGGCTAACGCGTGTGAGTCGGGTGCGCCGTATCGGCGCAGTACATAGTCGGCAGTCCATGACGCGGGATCGATAGCATCCGTGCGCCAGGCCATCTCCGTGAACAGGTCGAAGGCGAACGGATTGGTGTCCATGCCTTCGGTAAATACAGCGGTACCGACCATATTGCTGTTTGTGCGGCCAAGGCGTTGCAGTCGCTGGGTGATGTTGTCGACATTGGCGCCGAGCGTCGTGCGGCCACCGAACTCCCAAATGCCGCCAAACAGGAAGGGCGCGTTCTGAAAATCCTTTTGCCGGTTGTCGCGTGGCACGCGATCGTGATCAATATCGATGATCAACAAATGCTGTCGGTCGACGCCGGCAAGCAGATCCTGTCGTGGATTGCCTTGCCAGGCCAGCATCATCCAGTTTGCGCCGGGGTGCGCGGCGAGCAATGCGTTCTGCACATCGCGGGCGGCTTCGGGAATGGGCACGTCGCCGGAGTCGCCACCTTCCTGGAACACTTCCATGTCGTAGATGCTGCTGTCGCCGAACAGCTCGCGTTGATGGCGATAGAACGCGGCGGCAAGTTTGGCAAACATTGGGTCGCGCGGATCGAGCCAACCTGGGCGCGTGAAGCCCGCCCATTCGCCCTGTGGCACGACGTGCGCACGTGGAAATTTCTTGTGGAAATCGGCCGGCACGATGCCGTAGAAACCGGGCAATACCGGCGTGATACCAAGTTCGCGTAGACGCGCCACGATCTTTTGCGCAGAGGCCGCGCGCTTTTGCATCAAGGCGCTGCTGATGGGGCCATTGAAGCAGCATAGGTTGCCCATCAATTGCCAGTTCTGGTGAGCCGGCTGAGTGATCCAGCCGCGAATCTCGCTATCCGAATAGCCGACGTCGCGAAATGTCTGGTACAGCACGGTGTCCATGCCGCGTTCGACAATCATGGCGTTGATGCCCGACAGCGCCAGTACATCGATCTCGCGTTGCCAGCGCTGCCAATCCCAATACGCCGCGGTGTAGCCATCGACATTCTGGTTCAAGGCATAGCGATAGGCGTATGGGGTTTCCCTCTCGATCACATGGTCCGGCAACGGGAAGGCAGCCAAGCCAAGCCGATCGCCATTGGGCGAAATCTGCACATGGGCGACGTACTTCAAGTACCAGTTCACGCCGAAGAGCAGGGCGCTTGGGGTGCTGCCCTCAACCTTGATGTGGCTGTCCGCGCGGGAGATGCGGAAGCGCTCATGCCCAGCCTTGGCGGCGATGGGCGCCAGCTCGAATTGCGAAGCCTGTCGCGGCATCAAACGCTCGATGACCGCCTGCTCAGGTCGCACATCAAAGGCAGGCGCATCCGCACCGAACGCCCCGGGCACGGGCAGGAGTGTGCCAAGACCGGCAAACCATAGGCCGAGGATGTGTTTGCGCACGCGATATCTCCGTCGACGCTTAGTGATGCGTTCATTGCTTTCCCGATCATCGCACGGGCTGCGGAGGTGAGTATTTGCCGCCATGACCTTGGGCAGTGGATTCGCACCTGTGGATTGGCCTACCCTTCGGATTGCCGCTACGTCCAACAGTCTGAGCGAGAACATCATGAAATTTCTGGTCATGATCTACAACGACGACACGCTGCTCGATGCGCTACCACCCGGTCAGTACGACACGATGATGAACGGCTGCTTCAAGCATGCCGACGAACTGCGTGCCGAAGGCCATTTGCTCGACTCCATGCAATTGGAGCCGCCGGCCGCGACGAAAACGATACGGGTGCGTAACAAACGCACGACGATTGTGGATGGCCCATTTGCGGAAACGCGCGAATATCTGGGCGGCTTCAACCTGATCGAAGCGGCGGATATGGATGAAGCGGTACGTATTGCCCAATCGTTTCCATGGGCGGCGACTGGCTGCATCGAAGTGCGTCCCGTGTACGACATCGATGCGGAGCGCAAGCGGGTAGGGGCGTAAGCCTTACGTCGCTTTCTGTTCCTCTTCGTCCAACGGCAGCACTTCGTCGAAGACGGTGTAGTCGATGACGTTGACCCCGTTTTCATCGCGATGTACCAAGTCGACGTAGCGATGGTTCCACCGCACGTCCTTGGTGCCCCATTGGTGGCGCGCCATCATCGATTGCGACGTTGTTTCGTCGACGCCTTCGATGGTCAACAGCAGTGTGGCCTCGCCAGCCTCCAGGCCTTCCGGCGTTGTGCCGTACATGGGGCTGTCTTCATCGATCACATGCATGACGTTCCAGCTCAGCATGAAGATGGGATGCTGGTCACGCAGCAGCTTCATGTCCTCGATGCGTCGTAGCTGAAAGCCCTCGGGGGTGGAGTGCATACGCACCAGATGCAGTTGCGCGGAAGCCTGTGCGATCAGGTTCAGGCGCATGTTGGCGACGCGCATCATCAGCGTCTGCTTGCCATCGATCATGCGAACGATGGGATGCTTGCCAAAGATGATCTTGGCTCGCGGCCGCGAGAAGCGCGCGAAGATCAGGCCGGTGAACACGGCGATATTGCCCATGCCGGTGATGATTTCCGCCGTTGCCACGATATGCGTGTAGACGGACTGCGGATGCATGTCGCCGTAGCCGACTGTGGCGAGTGTTTCCACGCTGAAGAAAAACGCGCCGGCCAAGCCTTTGGGGTATTGGTTGGCGATACCGGTCGGATCGATCTGGTAGATCATCGCGAAGAGTGCGTTGAACATCAGGAAAACGGTGATAGCAAGGCTGAAAAAAACCGGCCATGTCATCGTGAGAGCGCGATGGTAGAAGTCGTCCCAGGCATGCTCCCGGAGGCCTTCGGATACAAACGGCCGTCCGCCGATCTGCACGACGCGCGGGCGTGGTCGCAGCGAGAATAGGTGCTTCCTGGTCATATGCATTTACTCCTTCCGGCGTCTCGGCCGAATTGTAGCGCCGCGCCAGCCGCCTGAATTTGTCCAGCGGGGAGGGTAAGCTTGCCCCTCCTTCACAGGGTAGTGTGTTTCATGCTCAAGCTCATCGGTTTCGACGGCGACGATACGCTCTGGCACAGCGAGGGCTATTACCGCGAGGCCAGCGTGCAGTTCACGGCGCTGATCGGGCGCTATGTGGATGTCACCGATGCGCACGTCCAGGCGGGCATGCTGGCCACCGAGCGGCGCAATCTGAAGTTGTTCGGCTATGGCGCCAAGGGCATGACGCTGTCGATGGTGGAAACGGCCATCGCCATCACCGAGGGTCGCATCTCGGCGGCGGATATCCATCAGTTGGTGGAGATCGGCAAGCATGTGCTCCAGCACCCCGTGGAATTGCTGCCGGGCATCCGCGAAGCGGTGACGGCGGTGGCCGAACAGCACGCGGTCGTGCTGGTCACCAAGGGCGATCTATTTCATCAGGAGAAAAAGGTCGCGCAGTCGGGCATGGCCGACCTTTTTCATCGCATCGAGATCGTCTCGGAGAAAGACACCGCGACCTATCGCCGCGTGCTGGCCGAATTTTCGCTGCAGCCGAATCAGTTCGCGATGGTAGGCAATTCGCTGCGTTCGGACATCGAGCCGGTGATCCGCCTGGGCGGATGGGGCGTCCACATGCCATATCACGTGACCTGGGAGCACGAGCTGGAAAACGGGCTTGGCGAGGCCGATGCGCCGCGCATGCTCACCGTGGCGGCGCCGGCGGACATTCCCGCGGCGATCGCGCAGCTCTCGGCACGCGCGGTGGCCTGATCTTCGGCCTACACTGGCGCCATGCTCGCGTCCCGTCACATCCAGTGTCCGTATTGCGGCGAACGTATCGAGATCCTGGTCGATCCGTCCGCAGGCGATCAGCGCTATATCGAGGATTGCCAGGTGTGTTGCCGGCCGATCAGCATCGACGTGTGGATCGATGCGGACGACCACGCCCATGTGACGGCGACGGGCGAGGACGATACCTAGGCAAGCTCCGCGGCAGACTCGACGATGCCGATGCCCGCCGACGTCAGCGCCTCGCGCGTATCGGCATCGCTGTCGGGCGTCACCGGGCGAGTGAGATCCCACAGTACGTGCGCGCGAAAACCCAGCGCCAACGCATCCTGTACAGTCCACAGTACGCATACGTCCCTGGCCAACCCGGCCACGTACACCTCGCTCACCCCGCGCTCACGCAGCCAGCCGGCCAACCCGGTGCTGGGGCGGCTGCCGTCCGGGCCATGGTTCTCGCGGAAGGCGCTGTAGGAATCCACGCTAGGATCGCTACCCTTGCGCAGGATCAGATCCACGGGCGACCAGTCGATGTCCGAATGCAGGGCCGCGCCGGCGGTTCCCTGCACGCAATGATCCGGCCACAGCGTCTGCGGATGACCGTACAACGGGATCTGCTGGAACGGTTGCGTGCCCGCGTGCATGCTGGCGAAGGAGATGTGTCCGCGCGGGTGCCAGTCCTGCGTCGCCACGGTGTGCTTGAACAGTCGCCGACGCAGCAAGCGATCGATCCCCGGCACGATGGCGTCGCCCTCGTGACAGGCGAGCGCGCCGCCCGGCATGAAGTCCGGTTGTACGTCGACGAGGATCAAGGCGGCATGGCTGTGCATGGAAGCAACTCGCGGTGAGGTTTTATCGCAAGATTCCACAGCCAATGAGCGGCATAATGCAAGCGATCGATCCGAGGGCAACGCAACGATGCATTACGACCAATCGTGGATGGGCTATGGACTGGTGGGTGGCCTGGAAGCGGGCGCCATCAGCGCGGCCGTGGCGTTTGTGCTCTACCTCATCCTGCAGTGGTTTGCACGCAAGCAGGGCTGGAGCCCGCTGAAGCAACTCAGCGTCGCTTTTCTGCTGGCCGTATTGCTGACCGGTAGTGGCGACATGTGGGATCTCATCTATTTCAACTATTCGGCCGGCATCGAGTCTGTGCAGCTGCTCAAGGTCAAGCTGGCGCAGGTGCATGATCCGGACAACATCGGCCTGCGCGTGTTCTGGGAGTTGATCGGCGCGATGGTGGGCGCGGGCCTGGGTTGGATCGTGGTCGGCGGCGACTGGCGCCGTCTGTTGCGCGGCGATTGACGTTTAAAGAATCGGGTCGAACAGCCGTGCCACATGCATGGCTAGGCGGCGTAGGTAGGGAGCCTTGCGATATTCGTCGCGAGTCACTTCCACCGCGCGGCTGAAATCCTCCACCAACATGCGCTCCACGTCACCCGCGAAGGCTTGGTCCACGTTCAAGGCGGCGATCTCGAAGTTGAGTCGGAACGAGCGGTCGTCCAGATTCATGCTGCCGATACTGGTGGTGTCATCGTCGATCAGGATCACTTTCTGGTGCACGAATCCCGGCTGATAACGGTAGATATGGATTCCCGCGTTGATGGCGTCATACACATGCAGCGTGGAGGCCAGGAACACCGTGTGATGATCCGGTCGCGATGGAATCAGCACGCGCACATCCACGCCGCGCATCACCGCCAGACGCAGTGCGGATATCACCGCCTGGTCGGGCACGAAATAGGGTGTGGTCAGCCATAGTCGTCGCCGTGCGGCGTTGATAGCAACCGTAAAGAACAGCGAGCAGGTTTCCTGCGGGTCGGCCGGTCCGGTGGCGGCGATCAGCGTGTGTACGCTGCCTTGCGCCGGACGCGCGGGCAACATCGGCGGCAGGTCGCCAGTCACCCAGTGCCAATCCACGGCAAAGCTGCGTTGCAGGTCGAGCACGGCGGGGCCGCTCAGTTGCAAGTGGGTATCGCGCCAGGGCGCCAGTGGCGGCTTCAAGCCGAGGTATTCGTCGCCGACATTGAGGCCGCCGACAAAGCCCAGCCAGCCATCCACGACGACGATCTTGCGGTGATTGCGGAAGTTGAGCTGAAAGCGATTGCTGCGGCGCTGGGTGGCAAACGGAAAAATCGCCACGCCGCCCTTACGCAACGTTTCCACGTAGTGCCTGGGCAAAGCATGACTGCCGATGCCATCGAACAGCACGAACACCTGCACCCCGGCGGCAGCGCGCTCCAACAGCGCCTGCTGCATGCGACGACCGAGGTTGTCGTCGTGAAAGATGAAAAATTGCATCAGCACGCATTGTTCGGCACGGGCGATGGCAGCAAACATCGCCTCGAATGCCGCTTCGCCATCGATCAGCAGCTCCAGCTGCTGGCCGGGATGGAAATTGTTGCCGACCATGCGGGCCAGCGCGGCGTATTTGGTGCAGGGCTCCGGCACGCCGAGATCTTCGCCGCGCATATCGGCGTCCATCAGTCGTTGGCGATGCGCCCGGTGCAAGGTGACATAGCCGGAGAAGTGGCTGCGACCCAGATAGAGATAGGGCACCAGGGTGACGTAGGGCAGCAACGTCAGCCCTAGCACCCAGGCAAACGCGCCTTGCGAGGTGCGTGTATTCATCACCGCATGCATCGCGGCGACGATACCCGCAGCGTGCAGAAGCATGGCGAGGATGGCGAAAATCTGCGGGAGGCTCATGGTGCGTGCGATTCTCGCATGGGCGAATGCTTTGCTTCCTGTCTCAGTGCCTAGCCGGTAGCCACATCACGTGCGGAACCTGCTCCCTCCCCTGTGCGCAGGGGAGGGCTGGGGTGGGGTTGCTCAGTCTTGCGATGAGGCCAGTGCGAGCAACCCCCGCCTAACCTCCCCCTACTTCGCAGGGGGGGATACATCCAGACCTTGTGTGGATATCACGCTTCGACTGGCAAGCTTCAATCAGCCAGCAGTCGATCGGCAAGCTGCCTCGCCTGCTGGCGAATTTCCGGCATCGCGGTCGATTCCCACAACGTGCCACGCAACATGCTGCCGATGGCGAACAAGCGCGGCCACACGCTGCCGTCGTGCAGCAGTCGCCCGTCCGGCGCGGCGTCGATGCCCAGGCCGAAAGGATCGGAGCGGATGTGGCCGTTCGTCATCAGCTGTTGCAGCAAGGTGTGCTGCGTACGGCGCACATCGGTTTCCAGGCCGGTGCTCTGGATGATCAGATCCGCGTCGAGCGTCTGTTCGGATGTGCCGCCTTTGGGCAGGAAGGTCATCTGCACGCCGCGCTCCGTGAGCGTGACGCCATGCATATGCCCGCGCAGGCGCTGCAACCGACCATCTTTTTCTAGGGCCCCGATGGATTGGGCAACCTGTGGCGCCATGCGATGGCGCGCGCGCTCCCACGTCCAGCGTGCATGGCGCAGGAAACGTGCGCGATCGGCCTGTGACAGCAACTGCCACAGTGATGACGTGTGCGGGCGCAGGCAGTCGATCACGCTGCGCCAATCGTCGCTATGCGCAATCGCCTCGCGCAGAAGGCGCATCCAGGTGCGAATGTCTGGCGCATCGCGCATCGTCTCGACCAGCTCGGCGCTGTCTTCATACGGAAGCGATGCGCTGAATTGGTGCACTTCCGGCAACATGCCGTGGCGCGACAGAGCGGTGAAGCGTGCGTTCGGCCATGTCGCGGCGAGTTCGAGCAGCACATCGACTGCCGTGAGGCCCAGGCCGATGATCAGCACATTGTGCGGTTGCGTGTCTGGCTTGATGTCAGCAAGCAGCGACCACGGCATGGTGACGTATCGACCGCTGGCCAGTGCTGCATCATCGACGTTGGGAAGAGGGCGCGGCGCAAGTGCGCCCAGTGCAAGTACGGCCGCGTCGACGCGCGTGGTGGATTCGCCCTGGAACAGGGTCACCCCGTCGTTCTCGGGCACCATGGCTTCCACTTCATACGGCACGATGCGCACGTCGTGCCCGTGCGCCTTGGCGCGTTCCAGCGTATGGGCCGTTTCTGCTTCGAGGTAATCGCCGTACCAGCAACGCGGCAGAAAATCGGTGCCCCCAATGCTCGGATCGCGCTTCTGCATGTATTCGAGAAAACCGCCCGGTCGGTTGGCAAACATGCCCATCGATGCCGCGCGGACATTCAACAGATGCCGTTCCGAACGAGTGCCATAGGCCACGCCGCGACCAGGCGTGCCGCCGCCGGTATACCAGTCCAGATGCAGCGGCTGCGTCCCAGGGCGCTCCAGCAATTCGCTGAGCAGCGTGGCCCCTGCGGCGCCGCCGCCAATGATGGCGACCCGTCGAAACATGTCACTCCTTGGAATTACGGATAAAGCTGGATTGGCTTTGATATCAGACGCGAAGAGGACCGGCAATCCTTGCGCGCTGGGGTTGGCTCTGCCAGAACGGCTCGGCCTCCATTTGTTCGTACGTGGCGTAGTCGTTCAGATCACCACCGTAGACATGCAGTGTCAGCGCCGTTTCGTGCCGGGAAAGATTGCGGCAACGATGCATATAAGGCATGTCGGCGTCGAACCATGTCGCATCGCCTGGGCCTAGCCAATCGCGTCCGCGCAATTGCCACGCTTCGGCCGTGGATGCGCGCGACCACGATTCCACTTCCAGCGCGCCGTACATGCTCAGCTCGATACCCCACAGGCCCGCATGATCGTGCGACGGCGTGGTGTAACCGGGCGGCCACGCCATCACCAGCACGCTTACGCCAGGACGACCGCGGCGGCCAACGAGCCAGCGTTCGAAACCACGATTGTTGCGGCGTAAATCGGACAGGCCATCGGCAAGTGCTTGCGAATCGCGATGGATGATGCTGCCCAGTTCGCGCGAAAGCGACGCAAGGTCTGGGTTTCTTTCGAGCGTATGCGCAAGCGCAATATCCCGTAAGGCTTTAAGACTGTGGCGGTATGTACGCATAAATTTCGTAGGCAGACCGTAGATGGCCGGCAGTGGACCATGCCTCCCGTTAAACAAGCGTAAGGCTTGGGCCAACGAGCATGACTTCTGCAGCATGGACGACAGGCCTCGTCGGCCTATGCTTATGCCACGCCCTAAACCTTTCCCGGTTGGGGTGCATCTGACCGGATGGCCGATATCGGAGAACGGACATGATCGCGTTGATGCTGATAGCTATGTTGGTAGGCGGGCTGTGGATCGTGGGGTCGTTGATCGGCCTGATCTTCAAGCTGGTGTTCGGATTGATTGGCGGCCTGTTCGGCCTGCTGGCCGGCGCCGTGGGTCTGTTCATCGGCGGCCTGGTGATGTTGCTGGTGCTGCCGATCGTAGCCTTGTCGCTGTTGCCTTTGTGCTTGCCGGCGCTGCTGTTGTTCGGGGTGATCTGGACGATAGTGCACATCGCGCGTCGCCCGGCCATTGCACCGCCTGCATCGCACTGAAGCGATGCTCGTGCTAGCCATTGGGCGGGACCCGGTCCAGTAGCGCTGACCGGGTCCCAGTCCCTTCAGGGCGAATCGCCTCGTTTCAAAGCTGCTGCAACGTGAAATTCACCGGTACGCGCGCCCATGCACGCACCGACTGGCCTTGCACGACTGCCGGTTGAAACTGCCAGCTGGCTAGCACTTGCTCCCGTGCGCTCTTGTCGAGCAACGGGTAGCCACTGCTCTTTTCGATTTCCACATCGAGCGGTTTGCCGTTCTCATCGACCAATACGCGCAGCATCACCGTGCCCTGCATGTGCAGGCGTATCGCCTGCGTGGGGAAGTGCAGCGGCGATGACCGATACGCCAGCGAGACAATGCCAGGGGCGATGGAGGGTGGTCCGCCCGTCGTCGGCGTTGGCGTCATAGGTTTGCTGTTGGGCGATGATTCGGTGGTTGGGGGCGTCGTGACGACGGGCGGCGTGACCGGCTGAACATGCGTGACGGGTGTATGCACCGGCACGGTGACAGGCACAGGCCTGGGTAGTGGCTTGACCACGATATCGGGTATCGGGATCACTTTCGGCGGTGGTTCGATGATGCGTATGGTTTCGGCTTTTGCCGTTTCAAACACATTGGCAATCTGCGGCGCCAATGGCCGCATGGCAAATAGCAGCGCGGCAAGGTTGAGGCTAATGGCCGCGCTCAGAGCGGCAATACGAACAATATCGGGATGCGCACGACGGACAGCCAGGCTTGCGGACGGCATAAGACGACCTCCTGACGACGATGTGAGTTGTGTCGCACCTGGAGCACGCTGTGCGGGGACACAGAGGGACCGTGGCGGGTGCGGCTTCAGACTATGCCTGTCGCCCAGCTTTGCGCAATAGCCGTCCAGACGGCCGCAAAAAGAAGCCTTAGGGCAGAAAAAAACCCCGCAAGGGGTGCGGGGTTGCAGGATTAACGGATATCGGGGAGGCAATAGCCGCGACAGCTATGCTGCACGGAGGCGATTTGACGAAGCGTGCAGCCATCGTGACGACCGCCTTCACGAACTAGGCCAGTATGGATAGCCGGGTACCGATTAGGCGCCATGGCTGGCTGGCGTTGAGCGGCAAAGGGTGCGGATGGAATATCGGTAGCGCGTTCAATATCGAACGGCGATGGACTTTCCATTAGGCAATGCACCACTGACCGGTTAACGTGTCAGCTTCGACCGGCGATTTATCCAGCGGTCCAGGAGTAGTTTGCATGTCTGCAACAAGCGAGGCGGTGCTTCCGCGTTACGGTTTCGGCGACGAACTGGCCAGCAGCGTGATCCATGGCATCGGCATTTTGCTGAGCGTCGTGGGGCTTGGGATGTTGGTTGTGCATGCAGCCGCGGCCGGAACGGCGAGCGATGTGTTGGCCAGTGCGGTGTATGGCATCTCGCTGATCCTGCTCTACACGGCCTCGACGCTCTATCACACGATTCGCACCGAGTCGGCCCGGCGCACGTTGCGCACCTTGGATCACATTGCGATTTTTCTGCTGATCGCCGGTACGTATACGCCTTTCACCTTGATCGCCTTGCGCGGTGCGTGGGGCTGGAGCCTGTTCGGCATTGTGTGGAGTCTGGCGCTGCTGGGCAGCGCGCTGGAACTGGGCGTGCTCAAGCGTTACCGCCGCTTTGCGGTGTTGCTGTATGTGGCGATGGGGTGGGTTGGCATCGCGGCGTTCCGCCCGTTGCTGGCACATCTGCAAACGGGCGGCATGGTGCTACTACTTGCCGGTGGCGCGGCTTACACCTTGGGTGTGCCGTTCTACCTCTGGCGCCGACTGCCGTATCACCACTCGGTGTGGCATTTCTTTGTGCTGAGCGGAAGCGTGTTGCAATTCCTTGCCGTGTTTTTCTATGTGATTCCGGCGGTGCACGCCTAAGGCGTTTTTGCATCAAGCGTGGGCATCGAGAAACAGGCGGAGCGTTGCGCGCTCCGCCTGTGCATGACGATCACTTCTTCTGTTGGGAAGGAACGAATTGAGTGCGCACCGCTTCGGCCAATTGATCCGGCGGCAGCAGGCCCTGGCCGATGATGAAATCGTTGAAGGCCTGTTGGTTGAATTGCTTACCCAGGGCGAGTTCCGTTTGCAGGCGCAGCTGTTGCAGGCGCATGTAGCCGTAGAAGTACGCGGTCGCCTGGCCTGGGCTGTTGAAGGTGTAGCGGTCCAGTTCTTCGCGCGTCATCGCTTCGGACAAACCTACGTCGTAGCGCAAGACATCATGCGCGCGCTCCTTGGTGATCATGCCGAGGTTAAGCATGGGGTCCAGGAACGCACGCGCTGCGCGTATCAGGCGAAACTGCAGCGTGGTGAACTGGCCGGCCGGTGGCTCATACGGCAGCATTTCCGATTCCGAATACAACGCCCAGCCTTCTACGTTGACGCTGTTGAAAGCGAACACGCTGCGTGCCAGCGATACGCCTCGTTCCACCATCGCAGCGAATTGCAGTTCGTGACCGGGACGTCCTTCGTGCGCGGTGAGCGTCCAGGCGGCAGCCTTGAAGGTGAAATCGTCGTAGGTATCCGATGCACTGCCATGAGTTGAAGGGTTGCCCATCGTCAGCACAAACGTGCCTCGTTCGCCGTGATTGTCGATGAGCGGCGGCGGGTCCATGTGCGGCGCGGGTTGGTTGGCGGTTTCCGCATCGGACGCCACGCGCATCTGCATCTCGCGCTGGGGTAGTGTGATGAGGTGTTCGCGGCGGACGATGTCTTGGATCTTGCCGATTACTTCGTGGTACCAGGGCACCACGTCATCTTTGCCGAGCTGCTGCTGCTTCAACGCCTTGATCACATCGCGGTAATCCGTGGCCTGGAAACCTTCGGCCTTGGCGACGACAGGCGCCATCATCTGCATGGCCGAACGCACTTCCACGAATTCCAGCTCGGCTTGCTTGATGAGTTCTTCCGGCGGAATGTCGATACCGACTTGTTTGAGGTTGTACGCGTACAGCGGCTCGGGCAGACGGAAATCGTCGCGTTGGCGCGGCACGATGGTGCTATGCACCCACGTGTCGTAATCCTTGAGTTGCGCATCCATCGCGTCGAGTGCAGCTTTGCCTTCGGCATCGTCGAGCTTGTATTTCACAAACAGCTGGCGGATGCCCTGCGCATAACGCTGGGTATTGGCAAGCTGCTGATCCACATTGCCCTTGTAGGGGCCAAGCAGGTGCTTGTCGGATAGACGATCGGTGGTCTGTGCTTCGGCCAACTTGGTGATCGGCGTGCAGCCAGGTGCCTGTCCTACGTAGCATTGCAGGCGCTTGAGTGCCATCGATCTGCGCTTGGCATCCACGTCATCCTGCAGCAAGTAAAATTCGCCGTTGAAAATCAGCTGACCTACGTCCTGATAGGGAAGCAGGTATTTGTCGTTGATGGCGATGGCCCCGATACTCAGGTCTGCTGCCTTGATCATGATCTGCAGATCCTGGCGTACGTTGGCATCCTTCTCTGTCGCAAGCATGTTTTGAAGCTGGGACTTGGCTTGGGCAAGCGCGGCACTCATGCGCGCGTCCGAGTTCGGCTTAAGGTCGATCACTTTATCGTCGTAGCCCGGCAGGCCGATCTGCGTGGCGCCCTCGGGTTGGAAGCGCCCCGTGACGTCGAGCAGTACCTTGGCGTCCGAGTTGCTGCGTGCAACCCAGGCAGGTGTTTGCGGAGCTTGTGCGTGAACCGATCCGATGGCGGCCAGTGCGACTGCCGTGGCGAAGGCAAGGCGTGTGGTCATGTGGACATCCCAGTGTGGTGTCCGCCGAGCTTAAGGGTGGTGCGGCCGCCGCGCCATGTATCGAACGTTGGGGGCTATCCCAGCAGCATGGCGAAGCCGAACAGCCCCACCATCATCAGTGAAATCACCAGTTTCACCACGGCACCGAACAACAGGCCCACCCAAGTGCCGAGCCCGACGTGCGCGGAACGCAGCACGCTTTTGCTCGACGTGAACTCGCCCAGCAGCGCGCCGACGAACGGCCCGAGGAGCAGGCCCGGCAAGCCGAAAAACAGGCCGGCCAGCGTTCCCAGCGTTGCGCCCCAGACAGCCAGTTTGCTGGCGCCCACGCGTTTTGCGCCGATGGATGCGGCGATGAAATCCATCAGCACGCCCAATGCGGCCAATATGCCCAAGCCGATCAACCAGCCTGGACCCAGATGCCGATAACCGTCGACGGCCGCGGCGAGCCAGATGCCGCCGAAGATCATCGGGATGCCCGGCAAGGTCGGCAGCACGGCGCCGATCAGTCCTGCCACGATCAGTGCGCCGGCCAACACGTACAGGGCGATATCGAGCATGGCGATCCGTCGTCCTTAAAGCGGCGACATCGCCGCGGATAAGCCACAATAGTCCGCCGCGACAGTGCGGCCGGCAAGTTGCCGTCACTTTTCATCGGTAGATCTGTGTCAAACATCGATTCCACCTTGCTCAAGGCCGATGAACTCGGTCGTATCGAGATCATCGAGCGCGATGGCGTGCGCATGATCCGGCGCGATATCCGCGCGGCACGCTGGTGGGCACGTGTATTCGCGCGACGCGCTGCGGCACGCGAGGCGCGTGCGCTGGCGAAGCTCGATGGCATCGAAGGCGTGCCTTCACTACTGGGTTGGAATGGCGATGAACTCTTGCGCAGCTACATCGCCGGTCAACCGATGCAGCAGGCGCAGCCGCGCGAGCCTTCGTATTACCGCGATGCTTTGCGCTTGCTTGCGCAATTGCACCGGCGCGGCATCGTGCACAACGATCTTGCCAAAGAGCCGAACTGGCTGGTGCGCGTGGATGGGCGTCCGGCATTGGTGGATTTCCAGATTGCCTGGACGCGCGGTCGGCGCGGTCGGCTGTTTCGTCTGCTGGCGCGCGAAGACTTGCGCCATCTGCTCAAGCACAAACGCACGTATTGCGACCATGCGCTAAGCGCACGTCAGCATGCGATGCTGAAAACACCGGCCGTGCACTCACGCTTGTGGCGCGCGACAGGCAAGCGGCTGTACAAGCTGATTGCGCGGCGTGTGTTTGGGTATTGGGATAACGAGGGAAAGGGTCGCGTTCGCGACTGAGAAACACCGATGCAATGCTGCGCTCAGGATCGCGTAGATTGCGCGATCCTGCATTGACGCGGATTACTTCTCGACGAATGCCCGCTCGATCACATAATCGCCTGGCTCGCGCGTACGCGGTGAAGCGTGGAAGCCACGCGCATCGAGTAGCGCGCACAGATCGTCGAGCATCGCGGGACTACCGCACAACATCAGGCGATCGATTTCCGGATTCAGCGGCGGTAGCCCGATGGCCTGGCTCATCGCGCCATCGACAATGTTGTCGGTGAGGCGGCCGCGGTTGCGGAATGCTTCGCGCGTGACGGTGGGGTAATAGATCAGCTTTTCGCGCACCAGCTCGCCGAGGTAATCGTGTTGCGGCAGTTCGTTCTGCACGTAATCGGCGTAGGCGAGGTCGTTGATGTTGCGCACCCCATGCGCCAGCACGATTTTCTCGTAGCGTTCGTAGGTTTCCGGGTCGCGGATGATGCTCATGAAAGGCGCAAGGCCGGTGCCCGTGCCGAGCAGGTAAAGATGCTTGCCGGGTTTGAGATCCGTAAGCACCAATGTGCCAGTGGGCTTGCGGCTGACGGTGAGGCTGTCACCGGGCTTCAGATGCTGCAGACGCGAGGTGAGCGGGCCGTCCTGCACCTTGATGGAGAAAAACTCCAGGTGTTCTTCCCAGCTTGCGCTGGCGATGGAATAGGCGCGCATCAGCGGGCGGCCATCCACTTCGAGGCCGATCATCACGAACTGCCCGCTATCGAAGCGGAAGCTGGGGTCGCGCGTCGTGCGGAAACTGAAAAGGCTGTCGTTCCAGTGATGGACGTCAATTACTTGCTCGGTCGCCAAAGCCACCATGGTGGTTATCTTCTCGGGTCGTTGCGATAGGGGAAGTGTCCACCGCGCATCGGCGATGAAACTCGCGTGGGGAGGGCGGGGGCGCCGCTGGGGCCTGGCGAGTGCCGCATTAGATGGCGGCCTGGCGCCATTTTACAAGATCCGTGAAATCTGCGCTGGCTGCGGCTTCTGGGGCATCATGTGCGGGACCAAGGGACAGGGGAGGTTGTCGTGGATACAGGCGCACCATCGCACGTGAAGGGGCACCACGTTCACCAGCGTCATTTCGATCGATTGGTGATGCTTTCCGACGGCGTTTTCGCCATTGCCATGACCTTGTCCGCGGTGGAGCTGCGGCCGGAAGCATCGCCCGGGGACAGCTTGGCGAAGGTGTGGCTGACGCCGCTACTGACCTATTTCGTGAGCTTTTTCATTATCGGCGGCGTGTGGATACGTCATCGCCGCGCACTGGCGCACCTGCGCGCCGTGGACCTACCGGTGACGATGCTCACCCTGCTGCTGCTCAGCCTGGTCGCGCTGATGCCGGTGGTAATCCGGGTGATGCTCTCCGGTGCATTCGCGGGCACGGCGGAAAGCTTGTTCTTCTATGCGCTTTCCCTGGCCGCCATTTACGGTTGCTTGGCTGTCAGCTGGGGCTATGCGGCCTTTGTGGCCGATCTGGCGCCGGATGTGCCAAGGTCCCGGGCCTGGAGCTGGCTGGTACAGGAAGGGTTCGTGACGCTGTTGTTCGGGGCGGTGATGCTCTACAGCGTTGACCTGAAGATTGCCGCCGTTCTGATGACGCTGCTTGGCGTAGCGGGGCGCTTGCTTTCGGTGCGGCTGGAAAGTGCGGCCAAGCGAGAAGAACTGGCTATCGCACAGGAAAGCGCCGATCCGCGACAATAGCGGTAATGAACGATCGGCATCCACCCTCTCAATCCGCCGCGCCTTGGCGCCTGTCCGTCGCCCCGATGATGGATTTGACGGACCGCCATTGCCGCTATTTCCACCGCTTGTTGTCGCCGCATGCGCGGCTGTACACAGAAATGGTGACCAGCGCCGCGTTGGTGCGCGGCAAACAATTGCGTCTGCTGGAACACAGTCAGCAAGAGCATCCCGTCGCGTTGCAGTTGGGCGGCAGCGATCCGCAGGAGCTGGCCGAAGCCGCGCGCCTCGGTGCGCAAGCGGGCTATGACGAGATCAACCTCAATGTCGGCTGTCCGTCCGATCGCGTGCAGTCGGGGCGCTTTGGCGCTTGCCTGATGCGTGAGCCCGTGCTGGTCGGTGATTGTGTCAAGGCCATGCGCGACGCGGTCACGGTGCCCGTTACGGTGAAATGCCGCATCGGCGTGGACGATCAAGACGACTACGCAGATCTGCAGCAATTCACGGAAACGATGCTGCAGGCTGGCGTCGAGATATTGGTAGTGCACGCGCGCAAGGCGTGGTTGCAAGGGTTGTCGCCGAAGGAGAATCGCGAGATCCCGCCGCTGGATTACCAGCGCGTGTATCGCCTGAAGCAGGAATTTCCGCAGCTCGTGGTGATCATCAACGGCGGCATCACCACGGTCGACGCCATGCGCGAGCACCTGGACCATGTCGACGGCGTGATGCTGGGCCGCGCCGCATACCACGATCCCTACGTGCTGGCGCAGGTCGAAGCAGCGCTGTACGGCGTGCCGTTGCCTTCGCGTGAAAGCGTCTTGCAGCATATGCGGCCGTACATCGAGGCGGAATTGGCGCGCGGTACGTCGCTCAAACACATCACCCGCCATTTGCTGGGTCTGTACCAGGGCGAGCCGGGCGCGCGGGGCTTTCGTCGCACATTGAGCGAGGGCGCGCACCAGGCCGGCGCCGGATGGGCGCTCATCGAGCAAGCCATCGCCCCGATACGGGTTGCCGCGTGATCGGTATTCGCTCGTCCGGTCACTATTCAGCCCGAGTTCCGCAGTATGGCGCGTCAGCCGAGATCCCTTCCGGCACTCCTCACGGGACTATGGGTTCGAAACTACTAGCATCGATGGTCGTGGCTGGGTGGTTGGTGGCCGGTACGGCCGCTGCCCAGTCGTCCCCATCGCCAAGCGGCCTTAGTCTCGATCAGGCCGTTGTCCAGGTACAGCAACGGGTCGGCGGCAAGGTGCTGTCTGCGGAACCGCGCCATATCGGCCGTAGAGTGGAATACCGCATCAAGGTGCTCACCCCGGAGGGGCATGTGCAGGTGATCGCCGTTCCATCCGATGTCAGCACGCATACGCCGGCTGCGGCACAATCCTCCCCCAAGAAGTCCCCTAATGGCGGAAGCAACAAGAAGGAGAAACACTAATGCGCATCCTCCTGGTCGAAGACGAAGCGCCGTTGCGCGAAACGCTGGCGGCTCGACTCAAACGCGATGGGTTTGCCGTGGACGCCGCCCAGGATGGCGAAGAGGGCATCTACCTCGGCCGTGAAGTGCCGTTCGATCTGGCCATCATCGATCTTGGCCTGCCCAAGATGTCGGGCATGGACCTGGTCAAGGCGCTGCGCGAGGCCGGTCAGCGCTATCCCATCCTGATCCTCACCGCACGTGGCAGCTGGCAGGACAAGGTCGAAGGCCTGAAGCATGGCGCCGACGACTACCTGGTCAAGCCGTTCCACGTCGAAGAGTTGCTGGCGCGCATCAACGCGCTGGTGCGTCGCGCCAGTGGTTGGTCCAAGCCGGTGTTGGCGTGCGGGCCGATCAAGCTCGACACCACGGCGCAGACGGTGTCGGTCGACGGCAAGCCGGTGGATCTCACCAGCTACGAATACAAAGTGCTCGAATACCTGATGCTGCACGCCGGCGAACTGGTATCGAAGGCCGATCTCACCGAGCACATCTATCAGCAGGATTTCGACCGCGATTCGAACGTGCTGGAGGTCTTCATTGGCCGCCTGCGCAGGAAGCTGGATCCGGAAAGCGGCATGAAGCCGATCGAAACGGTGCGTGGACGCGGGTATCGCTTTGCCATTCCTCGCAGCGAAGACGAATGATGGAGCCGAGCGCCGCCCGTTCTCACTGGCGGCGCGCGCGGCCCTCACCACCGGCCTAGTGCTGGCTGCCTTCCTCGGCGCAATCGGCTGGACGTTGTCGCGCACGTATGCCGCCAGCGAACTCAACAAGCTGCAGGACCGTCTGCACGACAACGTGATCTCGTACATCACCGGCACCGACGTGAGTCGCTACGGCAAGCCGCTGATGCCGGACACGCCGCCCGATCCGATGTTTTCGCGCCCGGGTTCGGGCCTGTATGCAGTGGTGCTGGGCGACAACGGCTTTCACTGGGAATCGTCATCCGCGCTTGGACGCGATTTCAGTTTCCTGCATCCGCTGGAGCCGGGGCAGTCGCAATTTATCGGGCCGGTCGATACCGAGCTCGGGCGGCTTTACTACTACAGCTTCGGCGTGGCCCTGGACATGCCCGAACACGAAGGCGGGGCACTGGATACGGCCAAGCCCGAACCGGTGCATCTCACCTTTACCGTCGCGCAGACGGAAGACGAATTGGAAGGCAACACGGCGGTGTATCGACGTAGCCTGGTCGGCTGGCTTGCGACGCTAGGCGTGATGTTGATCGTGTTGCAGTTGCTGCTGCTGCGTTGGAGCCTTACGCCGCTGCGCAAAGTGGCCAACGACATGACGCGTGTCGAGCGCGGCAACAGCGATCATCTGGATAGCCAATATCCGCTCGAACTCACCGGCCTCACCGATCGCATCAACGCATTTATCGACAGCGAACGCGAGCAGCGAACGCGTTACCGCAATACGCTTGCCGATCTTGCGCACAGTTTGAAGACACCGCTTGCCGTGATTCGCTCGCAAGTGGAGTCGGCGAACGATCTTGCCGCGACGGAACGTACGCCGCTGCTCGATCAGGTGCGCCGCATGGATGAATTGGTGGCGTATCAGCTTGCACGCGCTGCCACGTCGGGCGGCCAAACCTTTGCCAGCGCTGTGCCGATCGCAGGCCATGCCGAAGATCTCGTGCAAAGCCTGGAAAAGGTCTACGCCGCGAAAAACGTACTGTGCGAATTCGACATTGAAGACGGTGCCGCGTTCTACGGCGAACAAGGCGATTTGCTCGAACTGATGGGCAACCTGTTGGAGAACGCGTTCAAATGGGCAGGTCACCACGTGTTGCTGGTGGTGAAAACGCTGCCGCAGGTTGGACGTCAGCGTCCCGGCTTGCTGCTCAGCGTTGAAGACGACGGCCCCGGCATCGACGACGACAAGATCGAAAAAGTTCTGCAGCGCGGCGTGCGTGGCGACGAACGCGTCAAAGGGCACGGCATCGGCCTGTCCATCGTGCAGGACATCGTGCGTGCTTATAAGGGCGAGTTGACCGTTGATCGTTCGTCGGAGTTTGGCGGCGCGCGTTTCAGCGTGCAGTTACCGCCGCATTGAACGCGGAAGGGGCGGACATCGTCCGCTCGATAACGATCGGGAGTGGAACGCTTGTTACTGGATCGAGCCGGGCAGCAGAGACTGCCAGCTGAGGCCGGAGCCATGCGACGAGCCGGTCGGTATCGTGTCGCTGCCGCCCAAATGCGTGGTGCTTTCGTCCGTGCTGCTGGAACTGGTGCTCGTACTTCTGCTGGATGACACAGAAGGAGCGACACTGTGCGGAATATTGAGCGCGTCGCCGTTTGAGGAACTTGCCTCGTGGCTAACGGCGTGACCGCTAGACTGATTCGTGCAACTGCAGCTGGAAGCTGTGCCCATCGTGCTGGCAGCCGCAATCCCGGCCGCCGTCGCGTTAGCGATGGCGCCGAAGCTTAGCAAGCATCCGAGCAGCAATGGTGTGGCACGCATGGCGTTCAGCCCCTGAGGCGTATGCCTATCAGCCCGATGGTCCCAGAAAGCGCGCAGGGATACCAGTGCCGGGTACGGACGTTTCCGAACGGTCGCCTGCCATTAGAATCGCCCGATGCTACGTTCAGGCTCCCCCTCCCTTCCGCGGCCGCGCCCGCTCTACCGTCTCCCGGAATACTGAGACCATGCAGCCGCAGCAACTTTTGGCCGCCCTGGCCAGCGGGGAGACCCTTTCTGGCTCCCGTCTGGCTGCCGAGACCGGGGTGACCCGGGCCGCAATCTGGAAGCAGATCGAAGCGCTGCGGCATCGCGGCGTACCGATCGAGTCGGCCGGCGCGGCCGGGTATCGGTTGCCGTGGCCTATCCAGATGCTGGATGAATCTTCCGTCCGGGCCGATTTGCCTCCAGCAATAAGTCGCCGCCTGGGTGCGCTGGATCTTTATTGGGAACTGGATTCCACCTCCAGCGAACTGCAGCGCCGGGGCGTTGCCGCACCGGATTTCAGCGTGGTGTTGGCCGAGACCCAGACTGCAGGACGCGGCAGGCGAGGGCGCAATTGGTTGTCCCCACCCGGACTGAATATTTATCTCTCGTGCCTGAAACGGTTCGATGCGGGGTTTGCGTCGCTGTCGGGCTTGTCGCTGGCCACGGGTGTCATCGTGTTGCGCGCGCTGCATGCTCTTGCAATGACCGGCCCGCGCCTGAAATGGCCGAACGATGTGCTGACCGATGAAGGCAAGCTGGCTGGCATTTTGGTCGAGCTGAGCGGCGAATATCAGGGCCCCTGCGCGGCAGTGATCGGCATCGGCCTCAACCTGCGGCTGACACCCGCGTTATGCGAACAGGCAGCCCAACCGGTCAGCGACCTGGCCGGCCTTGCGCGGGGCGCGCCACCGGATCGAAACCGAATGGTCGCCGCGCTGATCGCCAGCCTCGTCGACGGTCTGGATCAATTCGAGCGCGACGGCTTCGCCGCCTTCGTCGACGAATACTCTGAGCACGACGCCCTACGCGGCGTGCCGCTGCGCGTCAGCGGTGCAACAGGTGAACTCGACGGCATCGGCGCCGGCATCGATGCGCGCGGTGCCCTGCAGTTGCAAACCGCCGCAGGCCTGCACGGTATCGACAGCGCCGATGTAACGGTGCGACGCGCATGAAACTCTTGCTTGATCTCGGCAACACCCGGCTGAAATGGGCGATTGCGGCAGCTGGCGGCTGGTCTGCGCGCGGCGCCGTGGCGTGGGATGAAGATGTCCCCGCGACGCTTGCGCAAGCATGGCAAGGACTGGCACGTCCCCAGCGTGTGTTAGGTGCATCGGTCGTCGATGCGGCTCGCGAGGCGCAGATCGAAAAGCTCGCCACGGACATTTTCGCTACGGATATTGCATGGGTACGCACACCCGCCGAAGCATGCGGCGTGCGTAACGCTTACGCCGAGCCGCAGAGGTTGGGTGTCGATCGTTTTCTGGCCATGGTGGCCGCTCGTGCAGCCGGACATGCGCCATGCGTTTTAGCCGGCGTCGGTACCGCGCTCACGCTCGATGCGCTTACGGTGGAAGGCCAACACCTGGGTGGTCTGATCGCGCCCGGTCCGTTGCTGATGCAGCAATCGCTGCTGGGCGCCACCGCACGCGTGCGCCCCGAACACGCCGGTGCAATACGCGACATCGCCGACAACACCGCAGATGCCGTGACCTCAGGCTGCTGGCAAGCGGTCGCTGCGTTGATCGAGCGTTTTGCCGCGCGCATCGCGGATCAATCCAGCGGTGTTGCGCCACGCCTGTTGCTGGACGGCGGCGATGCAGCCACTTTGCTAACGCTGCTGGGCGTGCCGGCCGAACTTGCCACCGATAGCGTGCTGCGTGGGCTGCTTGTGTGGGCGGACTCACACCCGATGCCCGCATCACCCTAGAATCCTCGAACGACCCCAACCATACCGGTGGATGGCCGATGTTCCTGCGCCTGCTGTTCGTTCTGCTGATCGCCCTCAACATCGCTGTCGGCGCGTGGCTGCTATTGGGCCAGAACGACACGCACGGCCACTTTGCGACCGACCCCGGCGTACCGAAGCTGCGCCTGCTGTCCGAATTGCCGCCACCCGCGACCACCGCTGCGCATGCGGCCTCCGTGGCGGTGTCATCAACATCGTCCGTATCGGTGTCGTCGCCCGCCAGCGCGGCGACCGTGTTGACGCCGCCGACAACAAACGCCCTCAGCTACGCTTGCATGGCATTAGGCCCATTCGCGACACAGGAAGACCTACGCATTGCGCGCAATGCGCTAGGCCCGGAATTGCAGCGCACGCGCGCTCGCCAGGAGCAGACCACGCAGTCGCGCGGCTGGTGGGTGCATCTGCCGCCCAGCGCCAGCCATGCCGCAGCGCTGGCGCAGGCGCGTGAGCTTGGTGCGCGCAATATCCAGGATTATTTCGTGGTCGGTTCCGGCGACGACCAGAACACTGTCTCATTGGGCCTGTTCAAAGACCCCGCCAATGCACGCAAACGCCGCGATCAAATCGTCACAGCGGGCTTCCCCGCGCAGATGAGTGAGCGCACCGAAACCGTGCCGGAGTACTGGCTCGACCTGATTCCCGTCGACAGCAGTCACTTCGACTGGCGCAGCCGGATTCACGATCCGGGAATCGGATCGCACAGCACAGGCTGTTTTTGAGCGAAGGCCTGCTAGAATACGCGGCCCCGTGCCGGCATAGCTCAGTTGGTAGAGCAACCGCCTTGTAAGCGGTAGGTCCCCAGTTCGAATCCGGGTGCCGGCACCAGTTTTACCCAGGCCCGCAGCAATGCGGGCTTTTTGCTGCGTATTGTTCGCCCCAATCCCGTTGAGCCCAGGGGCTTTTGACCCGCTACACTTGCGTAAGTACGCTCAGGATCACGAGAAAAGCAGTATGAGTAAGCAGGTGATTGCATTGGTCGGCGCGCCGACGGACATCGGCGCGGGTCATCGCGGTGCATCGATGGGGCCAGAAGCCCTACGCGTGGCGCAGCTCGCGGAGAAACTGCGGCGGCGTGGGCTGGAGGTGATCGATCGCGGCAATCTGCATGGCCCGATGAATCCCTGGCAGCCGCCGGAGGGGGGGTATCGTCACCTGCCCGAAGTCATCGCCTGGAACACCGCCGTGCATGGGGCGATCCATCACGAGCTGCAAGCCGGGCGTCTGCCGATCATGTTGGGTGGTGATCATTGCCTGGCGATCGGCTCGATCAGCGCGGTGGCGCGGCATTGCCGCGAGCAAGGAAAAAACTTGCGCGTGCTGTGGCTCGACGCGCATGCCGATTTCAACACGTCACAGGTCACGCCGTCGGGCAACATCCATGGCATGCCAGTGGCTTGCTTATGCGGCAACGGGCCGCGTGAGCTGGTGGAGATCGGCGATCGTGTGCCGGCGACTTCACCCGATGTGTATCGCCAGATCGGCATCCGTTCGGTCGACGAAGGCGAGAAGCGCCTCGTGCGCGAAGCGAAGATGGATATCTACGATATGCGCCACATCGACGAAGTGGGCATGAAGCGCACGATGGAAGAAGCGCTCGAAGGCATCGATGCCGACACCCATCTGCATGTGAGTTTCGATGTCGACTTCCTCGATCCATCCATCGCGCCGGGTGTCGGCACCACGGTGCGCGGCGGTCCGACCTATCGCGAGGCGCAGCTGTGCATGGAGATGATCGCCGATACCGGTCGGCTCGGTTCGCTGGATATTGTCGAGTTGAATCCGGCGTACGACAAGCGCAACCAGACGGCGAAGCTGGCTGTCGAGCTGGTCGAGTCGCTGTTCGGCAAGTCCACCCTGATGCGCGGTACAGATTAATTGGTGCTTGTCACGCCCCTTCGCTTTGCCCGTACACTGCATGAATCCCGGCCGCGCGATCGTGCGCGGTCGCGTAGCCATTGTTCGCACTAGCCGATATCCCTCGCATGCAAACTCGCGTCCTTACAGGCATCACCACCACCGGCACGCCGCACTTGGGCAACTACGTCGGCGCCATTCGACCGGCGATCGCGGCCAGTCGCCGCGCGGATGTCGATGCGTTCTTCTTCATGGCCGACTATCACGCGTTGATCAAGAGCGACGATCCGGCCCGCATCGAACGCTCGCGCCTGGAAATCGCTGCCACGTGGCTGGCGGCCGGGCTCGATCCGAACAAGGTCACGTTTTATCGGCAATCGGATATTCCGGAAATTCCGGAACTCACCTGGTTCCTCACCTGCGTCACCGCTAAGGGCTTGCTCAATCGCGCACACGCCTACAAGGCGGCGGTGGATAAGAACACCGAGACCGGCGAAGACCCCGACGCGGGCATCACGGCCGGCTTGTACATGTATCCGGTGCTCATGGCCGCCGACATCCTGGCGTTCAACGCGCAACAGGTGCCGGTGGGTCGCGACCAGATCCAGCACATCGAAATGGCGCGCGACATCGCGCAGCGTATCAACCACATCTACCGTCGCGAATTCTTCGCGTTGCCCGAGGCGCTGATCGAAGAACAAGTGGCGACCTTGCCAGGCCTCGACGGCCGCAAGATGTCCAAGAGTTACGACAACACCATTCCGCTGTTCGATGGTGGTGCCAAGCAACTGCGTGAGACGATCATGCGCATCGTCACCGATTCGCGCATGCCGGGCGAGCCGAAAGACCCGGATGGCTCCGCGTTGTTCACCATTTTCCACGCCTTTGCCAGCGAGGCCGAAAGCGCCGCGTTTCGCCGCGCCTTGGAAGAGGGCATCGGCTGGGGCGAGGCCAAGCAAGTGTTGTTCGAGCGCGTCGAAGCCGATGTGGCGCCGATGCGCGAGCGCTACGAGAGTTTGATTGCACGGCCTGCCGCGATCGAAGAAATCTTGCGTGATGGTGCCCGCAAGGCGCGCGCCATCGCGGGCCCGAAAATTGCCGAACTGCGTGATGCGATTGGCTTGCGCAGCATGTCGTCGGTCACCATGAATGCGGGCAAGGCCAAGTTGCCGTCCAAATCAGGCAAGTCGCCTCGCTTTGCGAGCTTCCGCGACTCCGACGGCAGTTTCCGCTTTCGCTTGTTCTCCTCCGAAGGCGAGGAGTTGCTGCTGTCGAAATCCTTCAAAGATCCCAAGGCTGCCGGCGCCGTGCAGAAGCAGCTGAAATCGATGGGCGGTGCGGCAGCGACGTTGCACGTCTTGCCTCTTTCACTGGTACTGGAGCTGGACGGCGAACCCGTCGCTAGTACGCCTGACTATGTCGATGAGCCGGCGCGCGACGAAGCACTTACCTATCTTCGCGATGCGCTGGATATGCTTGCCGCGCAAGAAGGCGAGTAAGCGGCCCATTGTTTACGCACATCGAGCCGGATGACATGAAACACCATCCGGCTCGATCGCTTACCGTCGATGACTTACGGTTACTGACCGCTTGAACTGCTTGAGCTTGCTGGCCCACTGACAGTCAAGCCGCTGGCATCCACACTCTTCACGCCCTTCACTTGCTTGGCGAGATGGATCACGTGCGTCTTCTGTTTAGCGGAGGCTACGTTACCGGTCAGGGTGACGGCGCCGTCCGTCGTGCTCACCGAGATATCGGACGACTTCACGTTCTTGGCAGCAGTAAATTTCGATTTCACCTTGGTAGTGATCCAGGTGTCATCGACCTTGCCAGGTACCGTTTCGTTGCTCGATGGTGTGCTTCCGGTCGATTGCATCGCATTGGACGATTGCGGCGTGGCCGATGAAGTTGGAGCGCTTTGCGCCATCACCAGGGAGAGTGGCAGGCCTGCAAAGGCGATCATCGCGCCGCCGGCGATGAGGGATTTGTGCAGAAGGGACGTGTTACGCATGGCAATCTCCTTGGGCAGGTGAACTGTTTTGCGCATGGAATGTGTTGCTGGTTACGCAAACAGGCGCATCGCTGACGATTCGCACGGACATGGCAACAAGTCGCGCGTAAAAACAATGTTGTAAAAAGCCATGCGGCGTCGCGTTCGTTCAGCGACGTGTTGTTTGTGCGAATGCCGTGTTCTGTTTTTGTTTCTCGTGCGCGCAGTAACTTTGCCGATATCACGTTGCGCAACGTCATAAGCGTGACACCGACATCTGCTTAGCTGGACGAACCTGGCTACCTGGGCTGGGTGTACGCCTATCGAGGAGAGCTGCATGAGCACCGAGCACGAGATTCATCATCATCACCACGAAGCGGCAAAACATCTGGAAGAAGCTGCCAAACATCATCGTGAAGCGGCCAAGCACGCTGAAGGCGGCGATCACGAGAAGGCCAGCCATCACGCACACCTGGCGCACGGCCACAAGCTGCATGCGACCGAGCATGCCGAGCATGCGGCGAAGAAACACGCGCACAAGCACCACGTGCACTAAGCACCGCCAACGATCATCTCAGGAGGTTTCATGGTCAAGGATGACCACTTGGGCGGAGCGTGTCGGTGATAGCTGGTAAAGCATCTAGTCGATGCGCAAGCACAGCATTGCACTGTGCTTGCCAATACAGATCGCCAGTTGGTCGATCTGTTTAGAACAAATGCTTCAGCACCACGAACAGACCACCTGCAAGCAAGATCGACGCGGGTAGTGTCAGCACCCAAGCCATCAGCAGATTGCGCACGGTCGCCCACTGCAATCCCGAGCCATTCGCCGCCATGGTGCCGGCCACGCCGGAAGTCAGCACGTGTGTAGTGCTTACTGGCAGGTGATACATGTCGGCCGCCTGGATCAGGCCCATCGCAATCAGTTCGGCCGATGCACCTTGTGCATATGTGAGATGTTCCTTGCCGATCTTTTCGCCGACCGTCACCACGATGCGCTTCCAGCCCACCATCGTTCCCAGGCCCAGCGCGAGTGCTACCGCCACCTTCACCCAGGGTGGAATGAACTGGATCGCCTGCGTGCCGAGGCCGCGCCAGGTGGTAAGTGCGGACGTCTGATCCTTGCTCAGTCCGGGCTGCGCGAGCACTAGCGGTATCGCAGCGTTAGCCAGATAGATGTCATTTCGCACGTTGCCCATCTGTTCTGGCGGCACTGCGCGCAGTGATGTGCGATTGCCGACCTGATGATCGATCTCAGCCATGAGTTCGGAGAGAGCCGGCGCCGTATCGGGCAATAGTTTGCGCTGTTGCACGGCGTTGGTGACGATCGCGCGCGGATCGCCGCTGACGGTAATGCCGTGATCGAAGGTTGCCAATACCTGCTGCGCCGCGACCGAGACTTCATGGAAGCTCTTGACCTGGCCGCCCGATACCGCGCCATTCAACGCGTAAGCGGTAGGCACAGTGCCGATCAGGATCAACATGATCAGGCCCATGCCTTTCTGACCGTCGTTGGAGCCATGGCTGAAGCTCACGCCGGTGCAGGTCAACACGAGCAGTGCGCGAATCGGCCACGGCGGCGGCTTCTTCCCTTCCGGCGCCTTATACAGCGCGGGAATCTTGACCACAGCCTTCAGCACCAACATCAGGAGGCCCGCGAGGATGAAGCCGGCGATGGGCGAGAAGATCAATCCTTTGAACACGCCCGCAGCGGCATTCCAATCCACACCGCTGGTGCCGGTTTTCACCGAGGTGAGCTGATTGGCGAGGCCGACGCCGATGATCGAACCGATCAACGTGTGCGACGACGAATTCGGCAAGCCGAAATACCAGGTTCCGAGATTCCATACGATGGCGGCCAGCAACAAGGCGAACACCATGGCAAAGCCGGCGCCGCTGCCCACCTGCAAGATCAGCTCGACCGGCAGCAGCGATACCACGGTGAAGGCGACCGCACCTGAGGATGTGAGCACACCGATGAAGTTGAAAATGCCCGACCAGATCACCGCCAAGTTAGCTGGCATGGAATTGGTGTAGATCACCGTTGCCACCGCGTTGGCGGTGTCGTGGAAACCGTTGACGAATTCGAATCCCAGTGCGATCAGCAGCGCGATACCCAGCAGGATGAATGGCCCTGCGGAGTGCGAGCGGACAATCGAGAGATCATCGATCAGGTGAAGACCGGCATAGCCGGCGCCCACCAACAGGATCAAGCCGAAAACAATGCCGAAAATGCGCCCCGAACCTTGGCTTGGCGACGCGGCGGTGGCAACAGCGACTTCCGTCTGCATGGGGCATGCCTCTGAATGGTCAGCCCTATGGAAGCTAAGCACCGCACAAGACAAAGACGTGACAATCAGGGAGGCGTCTGTGTGCGCCCGGCTTCGTTCAGCATCCTCCGGCGATAAGCGCCGGGGCTGCTTGAATAATGTTTTTTGAATACGCGTCCAAAGGCGGCCTCGGAGGCGTAGCCGCATCGCTCGGCGACCTGATTGGCGGGCAATCCTTCGCGAACGAGTAGGCGCGCGGCCAGTTCCATGCGGATATGGGTCACCCATTCCAGTGGCGAAGTGCCGCCAAGTTCGGCGAAACGGCGCGCAAAAGTGGCTCGGGATACCAGCGCGCGCTGAGCCATCGTGCCCACGGTCCATGGCTGTGCCGGATCCATCAGCACAGCCTCCACGGCCCGGCTCATCCGCGCATCCGCCAATAGGGCAAGCACGCTGCCGGTGAGATGTTTCTCCGTCATCAGATGGCGCAGCAGCAGCGTAAACAAAGCGCTGGAAAGATCGTTGATGACAGCCGCGCCGCCGGGCCTTGGATCGATGCTTTCGTTTCGCATCATCTCGACTAGCGCCACCAAAGATGGGCGTCCCTCACTACGGATATGCAGCACATCGGGCAGCGGTCGCAGCAATGAGCTTGCCGTCTCTCCCATCACGAACTTGCCACACAGCATGTCCAGCACGGGGCCATCCCCCTGGGCGACCACCTCTGTCACGACGCCATTGAAATGCCGTTCCCCATCACCTTCCGGTGGCACGTCGCTCTCACCGAGAGCGACGCTTTCTAGCGAGTGGCCTGTGCCATGAGGAAATACCAGCACATCGCCCGCCCCGAACATCTGGCTGGCGCCCCCCAAGCGCAAGCGCAACTGGCCACCAAGGATCACGTGATAAGGCACGTGGCCCAATGGTGCGGCAGGTTGGTCCGCAACCCAGATGCCGGCGAGAAGGCAATGCAGATCGATGCTTCCGGAAGGCGAAAGCGTGCGGATGAGATGGCCGAGGCTGTCCATGGCTACCTTTGAGACGTTTGAGCAATAAAAGTAGACGTTTATGTGCAGATAAGAGCGTCAGGCGCGCCTACGATACATCCACGGTTGCAGCGACGCGAGTCAAGACAACCGGCTACTCAATCTCACTCACTCAATCCGCTTTGGAGAATGCTCATGAACCGTCTACACACCATCAAGATCGATGAAGCCTCGGGCGAAACCGAACAGTTGTTCACCGCCATCAAGCGCGCGGTCGGCAAAGTACCGAACGCGTATCTCACCCTGGGCAGCAACGCACCCGCCGTACTTGCGCATGTGCTGCAGACCGGTGCCGTGTTGAAGCAAGGCGCACTTAGCGCGCGAGAGCAGGAAGCGATCAACCTCGCCGTAAGCGAAGTGTCCGCTTGTGACTATTGCTTGGCCGCGCACAGCATGACCGGCAAGATGGCCGGCTTCAGTGCCGAAGAGTTGCGTGAATTGCGCAGCGGCGCGTTCAGTGCCGATGCCAAGCTCGATGCCTTGGTGAAATTTGCGGTGCGTGTGGTGACAACGTCTGGCACGTTGCCGGCAGATGCAGTCGAAAGCGTGAAGAAGGCCGGTTACAGCGATCGCCAGATCATTGAAGCCTTGCTGGCAGTGAGCGCGATTTTGTTCACCAACATGGTCAATCGCGTCAACGACACCGTGCTCGATTTTCCGAAAGCCGCCTGATCGTTTTACTTGCGGGCATAAAAAAGCGATCGCCGATGCAGCGGCGATCGCCCAAGTTATTTCCGGTTAGTAACGTCCGCTAAGATCCGACTAACCGAGTTACTTAATTTTTATCTCGATAACTTACTGCGCCGAGCTCGAGCCCGAAGCCGACGGCGTCGGGTTAGCAGCCTTGAACTGCTGCCACTGAGCTTTACGTGCCTGGAACGCAGCCTTCTGCGCAGCCGCCTGGCTCTGCTGTGCGCTGGTCAGCACGGTGGTGTAGATCTGCGCGGTAACGGCTGCACGGGCGGTGATGCGAGCGCTGGTCAGGCTGGCTTCGGCCTGGGCGAGCGTTGCAGCGGCTGCCTGGTAGCCCGACGAGGTCGGCGACAGCGCTTCAAAAGCCTGACGTGCCTGGCGAACCGCCTGGAACTGCGGCTTCAGCTGAGTGAAGCTGGCCTGGACGATCTGCTTGACGGAGGCTTTCTGGGCGTCGGTCAGGTTCAGGCCGCGAAGTTCGCCAAAACCGCCGCCGTGATGGCCATGGCCGCCGGGACCACCGGGGCCGCCGAAGCCGGGACCGCCCTGAGCGAGAGCAAGTGCGGAGCAGCCCAGGGCCGCAGCCAGGATGATCGACAGGGTCATTGTCTTGCGCATAGTGAAGCTCCTGCATGTGAGTGGGGGTGTTGTGACTATTTGAATGCAGAGGCGCGTTTAAGATCTTTGCCGGCATGTAAAGAAGGGTAAAGTCAGGGAGACGTAAGCCACGAGCAGCCAATCGCAGCGCGGAATGCGATAGTAAGCGCGGTCTCTTTGATGGTTTTCCCGCTACTAGCCCATGTCCCGAATACTGATTGGTGATGACGACCGCGAGCTGTGCGCGCTGCTTGCCGAATACCTGCGCCGCGAAGGCCTGCAGGTGGAGGTCGTGCACGATGGCGATGCCGTACTGACTCAGCTGCGCGATCCCGCGTTGCGCCCGGATCTGCTGATTCTCGACGTCATGCTCCCGGGCCGCAGCGGCCTTGATACGTTGCGCGAATTGCGTTCGCAACATCGCTTGCCGGTGATCATGCTTTCCGGGCGCGGTGAGCCGGTGGATCGCGTCGTCGGGCTTGAACTTGGCGCGGACGATTATCTTTCCAAGCCATGCCTACCGCGCGAATTGCTGGCGCGTGTGCGCGCGCAGTTGCGTCGCCACACTGTGGAGAGCGTCGGCATACTCACGGCAGGCGTTTTACGGCTATTGCCGGGCGAGCGACGCGCGTATGCCGGCGAGCAAGAGCTCAATCTGACCGGTGCGGAATTCGCGCTGCTGCTGATGTTGGTGCAGCGAGCCGGCGAAGTTATCGATAAAACATCGTTGACGCGCGTGGCGCTCGGTCGTGAGCTGGAACGATTCGATCGCAGCATCGATGTGCACGTCAGTCGTCTACGGCATAAGTTGGCCGAAGCGTCGGCGCAATCGCCACGCATCGATTCCATTCGTGGTGCCGGCTACGTATTGCTTGCCAACGGCGGGGGACAGGCGTGAACACATTCAAGAGCCCGTTCCGCAGCCCGCTGTTCTGGCGCCTGTTGATCTTCTTCTGCATTGCCAACCTTGTGGTCTTGCTGTTGGGAGGCGCGTTAACTCGTAGCTTCATCGCGTACACGGCAGAGCAGGACATCGATTGGCCCGCGCTCGCACAGGCAGCCGAGCAAGCGTATGACACAGGCGGTGCGAACGGGCTCGATGCATGGGTGCGGCAACAGCGCGAGGGAGGTGTCGACGCGACGCTTTACGAGAACGGGACACCCTTGCGCGACATACGCCTGCCGTCCGTGATGCGCGAGTCATTGCCAGACTGGCTTGCCTCCGGGCACAACGTCGAATTGAATCCATGGCCTGGCTTCTACATCGCCGTACAACAGGTCACTGGCAGCGACGGACATCAGCGGCAATTCGTGGCGGTAAGCAGTTCGCGTTCGCGTATTCCGCCACGCGCGCGCGAGAAGATTTTGCTTCTCGTGCAACTGGCGCTTTCATTGCTGTTGATCGGCGCCATCGGCTGGTGGGTGGCGCGTAGCGTATCGCGTCCGGTTGACGCGATGCGTGCGGCCACGCGCAAGATGGCGGCGGGCGAATTCGCTACGCGCGTCGACCAACGTTGGAGCGCCGCTCATGACGAGCTCGGCCAGCTTGCGCGGGATTTCAACAGCATGGCCGAACGCATCGAGTTGCTGGTTGCGCATGATCGCGGTGTTTTACAGGACCTGTCGCACGAATTGCGCTCGCCGCTCGCGCGCTTGCATCTGATTCTCGATCTGGCCCAACACAGTAAGGATCCGAAGGAAGCAGCCAAACATTTCCAGCATGCCGAGCAGGAAATCGGAAGCATGGATCGCATGACAGCAGAAATGTTGGCGCTGTCGCGACTTGAAGGTGGCCTGCCAGGCATGGAGCGCGAGCCCGTGGATCTCACCGAGCTCACCCGATCGCGCCTCGGTGCGGCGCGTGTCGAGGCGCAAGCGCGCGGCATTCAGCTAAAGATGGCCGACGCCGAACCAGTAACGGTCTTTGGCAGTGGCATCCTGCTGGAACGCGCGCTGGATAACGTGATCGCCAACGCGATCAAATTCAGCCCCGAAAATGGATCCGTCGATGTGGAAGTCAGCGCCGTCCAGCATCAGGCCAAAATACGCATTCGCGATCATGGCCCCGGCGTCCCGACCGAAGAACTGAGCTTGTTGTTCAGGCCTTTCTATCGAGGCACCAATGCGGTGCACGCGGGCGGCCATGGGCTTGGCCTCGCGATAGTGCAACGTGTCATGCAAGTGCATGGTGGTGAAGTCGACGCGCAAAATCGCGCGGATGGCGGATTGGACGTGACGATGCAGTTGCCTGGAATGCAGTCAGCAACAGACGCTGGCTGACAATCGCCCGCCGCCATCATCAGCAGACTGTCGTTAGATGCCGTGGCGCAACGCGTGCCCATTTAGCGCGACGACGTTTTGTAGGAATTGCCGCACTCCAAGCCCTGCGCTTTAGTCATACCGCTTATCAGGAAACATCCATTCTCCTGTGTGCCGTCACGACAGCACAATCGGGTCATCGACTGTTTTCTGATGGCGGCAATGAAATGAGCACAACCGAAAGCAAGACACTCTATATCGGCGAAGGATTCGTCGGTCCGGGCGTCAACCTCGCGCATATCAACGTATTGGTCGGCCCGCGCAGCGGCCCGGCAGGTCAGGCTTTTGCCACCGCATTGGCAACGCCTTCGGCAGGACACGCCCCCTTCGTGATCATCGCCACGCCGGGCGTGCCCACCAAGCCGTTGACGCTGTATGTCAATAAAGCCCAGATCGCTGGCGACTTCCACGGCAACGCAACCTGGGGTGCATCGCAGGCAGGCATCGCCAAGGCAGTTGCTGAGTCACTGGAAGAGGGTGTTCTGCCGCCGGAAGCGGAAAACGACTGGGTCGTGGTATCGGCCAACTGGGTCAATCCTGCCGCCGACAATCTCGATGCCGTGTACGAGAACAACTATCAAGCCTGCAAGAACGCGATCCGCGCGGCCATGCTCGGTCTTCCACGTCGCGACGAAGTGTTTGCGGCGGCGGCCAACGTAAGCAATCCGTTTTACACGCCAAAAGCCTAAGCAGCGTCAGAAGAAAGGGAGTTCGCCGCATGGAATATGTTCGTCTTGGCCAATCAGGCCTGAAAGTGTCCCGCCTTTGTCTCGGCACCATGAACATGGGTACACCCCGTTGGAAGCCGTGGATCTTCGACGAAGCGCAGAGCGAGCCCATCGTGCGGCATGCGCTGGACGCCGGCGTCAACTTCATCGATCTGGCGGACTTTTATTCGACTGGCATGGGCGAAGAGGTGGTCGGCCGAATTCTCAATAGACTCGTGCGCCGCGAAGAGATCGTCATAACGACCAAGGTCGGCTACGACATGGGCGTCTATCCCAATGCGGGGGGCCATTCGCGCAAACACATCATGGACGGTATCCACGGCTCGCTGAGGCGACTGGATATGGACTACGTCGATATCTACATGCTGCATTTCTTCGACGTCAATACGCCAGTTGAAGAGACCATGGGTGCGATGAACGATATCGTGCGAGCCGGTAAGGCGCGCTACATCGGTGTCTCGACCATGTACACGTGGCAGCTGGCCAAGATCATGCATGTCTGTGAACGCAATGGTTGGCACAAGCCGATCAACATGCAGCTGCAGCTCAACCTCGCCTACCGTGAGGAAGAGCGGGAAATGATTCCCTACTGTGCCGACCAAGGTGTTGGCGTATCTGTGTTCAGTCCGCTCGCACGTGGCTTGCTCTCCTGTGATGCGAATTCCACCCGCAATCAAACGGATTTCTTTACCGCACAGATGTATGGCGATAAAGCGTCACGCGAAATCGCTGTCTCCGCAGCGCGCGTGGCCGCGCGGCGCGGCGTGTCAGCAGCACAGATTGCTCAGGCTTGGGTGCTGCAGCACCAAAACATTGCAAGCATGCTGGTCGGTGCGGACACAGCCGAGCAATTTGATAGCGCAGTGGCAGCACTTGAAACGCGCCTTGATGCGCAAGAGCTACACGAGCTGGAACGCAACTATACGCCCTGCGATCTTATCAACGATTACACAGCCGGTCAGCGCATTGCACGCGAACCTCGCGCCGCAACCGGGCGATTCGCAGCGGTAGAGGAGGGCGCGGCATGAATGATCTTCTGCGTAACGGGCATTACATAGGCGGCAAGTGGCTTACGGGTTCGGAAACCTATCCCGTCAGCAATCCCGCTACGGGCGACGTCATTGCCAACGTGGCGAAGGGCGGCGCTGCCGAGGCGGAGCAGGCGGTCGCTGCGGCTTCCGATGCATTTCCCGGTTGGCGCGCGCTAACGGCAAAAGAGCGCAGTATCAAGGTTCGCCGCTGGGGCGAGCTGATGTTTGAACACCGCGACGCCTTGGCGGAATTGCTGAGCCGCGAACAGGGCAAACCGCTCGCCGAGGCACGCGGTGAAGTTGGCTACGCAGCGAGCTTCTTCGAATGGTTTGCGGAAGAAGCCAAGCGCGGCTACGGCGATGTGATTCCCAGCCCCTTCCCCAACTCGAAGATCTTGGTCACGCGCGAGCCGGTCGGTGTGGTTGCGGCTATCACGCCATGGAATTTCCCGCTCGCCATGATCACTCGCAAAGCAGCGCCTGCACTCGCGGCCGGCTGCACCATGGTATTGAAACCATCGGAAGAAACACCCTTGTCGGCGCTCGCATTAGCCGTACTTGCCGAGCAGGCAGGCATACCGCAGGGCGTTTTCAACATTGTTTCCGGCGACGCGCTATCCATCGGCAAAGTACTTACTGGCTCGGATGTCGTGCGCAAGCTGTCGTTCACGGGTTCGACTCGTACCGGCAAACTGCTGGCCACGCAATGCGCGGACACGTTGAAGAAGCTTTCGCTCGAGTTAGGCGGTAACGCCCCCTTCATCGTGTTCGACGATGCCGATATTGAGGCGGCAGTGCGCGGCGCCATCGCTTCGAAATTCCGCAATACTGGGCAAACCTGCGTTTGTGTAAATCGCTTCTATGTACAGAGCGGTGTGTACGACACCTTCACGCAGGCTCTGGCCGAAGCCGTGCGCAAGTTGCGCGTCGGCGATGCGTTGGCGGGCGAGTTCGACCAAGGCCCTCTGATCAACCGCGCCGCCTTGGACAAAGTGCAGAGTCACGTCGCGGACGCATTGAGCAAGGGCGCGAAGGTTATTGCCGGCGGCAAGCCGCACGCACTGGGCGGCACGTTCTACGAGCCGACCGTGCTGATCGATGCTACGCACGACATGCTGATCGCGCAGGAAGAAACCTTCGGGCCAGTAGCGGCATGTTTTCGCTTCGAAACCGAAGAAGAAGTCATTGCCGCCGCCAACAACACACCGTTCGGTCTTTCGGCGTACTTCTACACCCGCGCGATAGCGCGCACATGGCGCGTCGCCGAAGCGCTGGAAAGCGGCATGGTCGGCATCAACGAAGGAATCATCTCAACCGAGGTGGCTCCCTTTGGCGGCGTGAAGCAATCGGGTCTTGGACGCGAGGGTTCCAAGTACGGACTCGATGAATACGTCGAATTGAAGTACCTGATGATGGGCGGTTTGAAATAACGAAGCGAATGACACGGGCGACGTCGGCGTCCATGCAAGGGAAGGGAGTAAACATGGGCAGCGGAGATGGACAAGCAGCAACCGTAGAAGGATTGGTCGGATATACCGGCAAGCGACAGGAATCGTCGGAGGTGAAGGTTCTGCTCGACGACGTGCCCTTGAACTTCTTCCATTGCAAGATTGCCGGCCTCACCTTTGGTGCGCATTTGACCGAGGGCTTCGCGATAGGGACGATCGCGTACGCATTGAAGCCGTTGCTGGACCAGATGATCGGTGTTCACGCAGAGCATCGCGCGCTATGGGAGGGCCTTATTGGTTGCTCCACCTTGATGGGCATTTTTCTTGGAAGCTTGCTATTCGGCTGGTTATCCGATCGCTTGGGCAGGCAGAAGATTTTTTTGTTGAGCTTTGTGATTATCACGGCCACGGCGTTCGCGCAGTTCTATGCTCAAACACCGTTGACGTTATGTTTGTTGCGCGTACTGTTGGGCGTGGGCATGGGCGGCGACTTCGCTGTGGGGCACGCCATTCTTGCCGAGTTCTCGCCGCGTAAGCATCGCGGCATGCTGTTGGGCTCGTTTAGCGTGATATGGACGATTGGTTACGTGGTGGCCGATCTCTTAGGTATTCACTACGTGCAGTATTCGTCGGATCCGGATGCTTGGCGCTGGTTGCTGGCGTCCGCTGGAGTACCGGCCCTGATCGTGCTTGTTCTGCGCATGGGCACCCCGGAGTCGCCAGCGCTGGCTGTTTAACAAAGGGCGCGAGGCGGAGGCAGATGCCATTGTGAAAAAGCATTTCGGCCAGAAGGTCGTGCTGGATACCAGTGTGCAAGGCGATGATCATCGCAACATGCCGGGTGGGTTTGGGCGTCTTTTCCAGCGTGATCTGATCAAGCGTACATTGTTCAATTGCGTATTCTTTGTGTGCCTGGTGATCCCGTACTTTGCGATCTACACGTTCCTTCCGGACATTCTCAAGCTGATCAAGCTATCGGATGGCAGCAATGCCGACTTGCTGCTGAACGGCTTGTTGATCGCCGGAGCAATTGTTGGTATCTGGTTGACGATCAAGTTGCCGCGGCGTGTGTTTCTGATCGCTTCCTTCGCGGTGACTGCCGCTGCGCTGGCCATGCTGAGCTTGCTGCCGGATTCGGCCTCGATAGCTATGGTTGCCGCCTTTGCGTTGTTTACGGCGACGTTGTCGGCTGTATCCAATCTGGTCGGGGTGTATCCACCGGAGTGTTTCCCTACCGAGGTGCGTGCGTGTGGTGTGGGGTTTGCCATCGCCTGCAGTCGCCTTGGCTCAGCCATCGGCGTATTTCTCCTGCCGATCGGCATCAAAACGTTTGGTCTGCAGATGTCGATGATGGTGCTGGCTGCGGTATTGGTGATCGGTATGGTGGTGTCAATGGCATGGGCGCCGGAAACACGAAATTTATGCCTTAACGACGCGGCCAAAGCCTAAGTGGCGCCACGGCTAAGTCATGGATGAGCCATGACTTAGCCGGAGCGGCGAACCTGATCACGCACCCACGTCGCGAATGTTTGCACGGAGTTGGATGCGGCATGCTGGGGAGGTATATCGAGCCAGTAGCCGTACGGTCCACTGACTTCGATGGGCGAGAGCATGGCTAACTGTTCTTCGCGCAGCTCATCGGCGATCATGTTGTAGTCGATGATCGCCAGGCCAGCGTCCTTGCGCACAGCTTGGATGGCCTGTTCCAAGGTAGAGAGTTCGATGGCGCTACCCACATCATCGCTCGTAAATCCTGCGCTTGCTAGCCAGTCAGGCCAAAGGTCGAGACGCTTTCCTTCGTGCAGGATGTGCATGGCTGGTAGCTGTTCAATCAGTGCTTCCAAGGGTTGACCGGCTCGCTGTGTGGCACCTACAAGGACGTGTTGCTCCATCCATAGCAGTTCTGTCGGGTGGCCGTGCGGCGGTCGGCGATCGAATCGGATGCAGCAGTGTTCATCTCCGCGTGAAGTCGTGCGCACCGACAGCTCGATATCCGGAAGCTGGGTGATAAGTGATTCGAGCCGGGGCGAAAGCCATTGGGTGGCGAACGTCGGTGGTGCAGCCAATATCAGTTTTTCGCGGTTGTGAGTGCGTGCGAGACGGCGGGTGCCTTGCTCGATCGCATCGAATGCTCCGGATATGCATGTGAGAAGCTGTGCGCCCGACGCTGTGAGGTGCACGCCGTGGTGATTGCGCTCGAAGAGTTGTGTGTCCAGCGTGCTTTCCAGAATCCGGATCTGGCGGCTGACTGCGCTTTGTGTCACGCACAGCGCGGCCGCCGCACGATTGAAGCTGCAGTGACGAGCGGTTTCTTCGAAAAAGCGTAGGGCGATGAGTGGGGGGAGTCGCCGCATGGTGGGATCCTTCCAGCGCGTGATGCTTTACAAGGGGCGGATCGTGGATTGTCGCAGCGGCGTCGTCGCAAAGCGTGTAGTGCGAAGGCTGTCATCTTGAAGGCGAATGCTTACGTGATTTGTCGTCATATCGTCTTCTTAAACGTAGTCCTCACTGATGGAATATCGGCCACGAAAAAGGCGCCCTAGGGCGCCTTTTTCGTTTCTGAGCGACTTCGCGAATCAGTTCGGCAATGCCAAATCATCCAGGAGTGCCTTAAGGAAGCGCGCCGCTTCACCACCCGTCGCAGCACGGTGATCGAACGTGATGCTGATCGGCATACGGCGATGTACTTCGATACCGCCCATCACTGCAACCACGTCGTGGCTGAGCTTGCCGGCGCCGATGATGGCCACGCACGGCGGCACGACCACGGGTGTTGCATAGCGGCCGGCGAACATGCCGAAGTTGGACAGGCTGATGGTGTAGCCGGACAGTTCCGACGAAGGAATCGTACGGTCTTCCACCTGCGTGCGCAGGCGCTTGATGCCGGCACGAATGCCGGCGCCGTCGAGCACGTCGGCGTTGCGCAGTGCGGGCACGAAAAGACCGTCATCCGTGTCGACCGCGATACCGATATCCACATGCGGATGCAGTGTGCGGGTGAGGTTCTTGCCGTCGAACCACGCGTTGAGCGCGGGAACGGCTTTGCATGCCGCGACAATGGAACGAATCAAGCGCGCGGTGATGTCTTGCTTGCCGATCCATGCATGCAGATCGGCGTCATCTACCAGCGTGGTCGGAACCACGTTGGCGTGCGCGTCGGCCATCACGCGGGCCATGTTGCGGCGAACACCCTTGAGCTGCTCCGGCTGCCCGCTTGCTTGCACGCTCGGCGGCGCCGTGCGTACTGGCTTGCCGGCAAGCGACGTAGCTGTGCGTGCAGGCTCTGGCTGCGGCAGCTCGGGAGCGAGGTGGCGACCGGCCGAAGCAGGCGCAGCGCGCGCCGGCGCAGAGCCGAGTGCGGCCGAACCGTTAGCGGCGGCGTTTTTCACGTCCTGCATGGTCACCACACCATCGGCGCCGCTCGGGCGCACGCGAGTGATGTCCACTTTGAGCTTCTTCGCCAATGCGCGCACAGCCGGCACGGCTTTCACGCCACCGACGCTGGATGCCTGTTCGACATGCACATGACTGCCGCTGATCATTGCGCCAACTACAGTGCCTTCGTCTTCACGATCGGCTTTGCCTTCGCTTTCGATTTCACCGCCTTCATCGGAAGCGACGACTTTCTTCGGTTCCGGCGTAGCGGCTTTCTTCGGGCCATGATGATGGCCGGTGGCTTCTGCTTCGGCGCGCTGCTTGGCATTCGGGTCGGGCTCGAATTCGGCCAGTGCGGCGCCGGTTTCGATCACGTCGCCAGTGGCGCCATGCAACTTGGTGACCTTGCCGGTGTACGGTGAAGGCACGTCGACCACCGCCTTGGCGGTTTCCATCGACACGAGCGGTGCGTCGAGCTTGATGCTGTCGCCTTCTTTGACATGCCATTCGACGATGGTGGCGTCGGGCAGGCCCTCGCCGAGGTCCGGCAGGTAGAACGTCTTGATGTCGGCCATGATGATTCCCGTAAATTCTGTTGTCGTCATCCCGGCGAAAGCCGAGATCCAGTGTCGTTGTTCTAGGCGCTGGGTCCCGGCTTTCGCCGGGACGACGAGCGCAAGTTATAAGTCAGCTTGCTGCCAGTGCGCGTTTCGCGGCTTCTACCACACGTTCCGTGCTCGGCAGGTATTTCATCTCGAGCCGGAACAGCGGAATATGCGTGTCGTAACCGGTGACGCGTTCGACTGGCGCGATCAGGTCGTACATGCATTCCTCGGCCAGACGCGCGGCGATTTCCGCGCCGAAGCCGGCGGTCTTGGGCGCTTCGTGCACGATCACGCAGCGGCCGGTTTTCTGCACCGATTCGGCGATGGTGTCGAAATCCAGCGGGGTGAGCGTGGCGACGTCGATGACTTCGGCGCTGATGCCTTCCTCGGCGAGTGCGTCGGCAGCTTCCAGTGCTTCCTTCACCTGCGCGCCCCAGGTCACGATGGTGACGTCGGTGCCGTCGCGCAGCACAAAGCACACGTCCAGGGGCAAGGCTTCGCCGTCATCCGGCACTTCTTCCTTGTACTGGCGATAGATGCGCTTGGGCTCGAAGAACATCACCGGATCTGGATCGCGAATAGCAGCGAGCAACAGACCGTAAGCGCGAGCAGGCGAAGAGGGCATTACCACGCGCAGACCTGGGATGTTGGTGAACAGATGTTCGTTCGCTTCGGAATGATGTTCCGGCGCGCGGATACCACCACCCCACGGCGCACGCCACACGGCCGGCACAGTGATGCGGCCGCGCGTGCGGTTGCGCAGACGCGCAGCGTGACACGCGATCTGTTCCATCATCGGATAGATGAAGCCTTCGAACTGCGCTTCGGCGACCGGCTTCATGCCTTGTGCGGCCAGGCCGACGGTGACGCCGGCGATGGTGGTTTCGTCCAGCGGCGTGTCGAGCACGCGCAGCTCGCCGAACTTTTCCTGCAGGCCCTGAGTGGCGCGGAACACGCCGCCGTTGACGCCTACGTCTTCACCCAACACCACGACGCTTTCGTCGTGTGCCATTTCATAAGCGAGTGCCTGGGTAACGGCTTCGATGAGAGTGATTTGTGCCATGGCTTAGTGCGCCTTCTTGTCGAGCGAGATGGCGAGATCGCGCTGCTTGGCGAGATCTGCGGGGACTTCGGCGAAGGTGTAGTCGAACATCGCCGTGACGGGCTGCGTCTTGGTTTCGAGGTAAGCATTCACCTCGTTATCCATCCACTCGTCGCACTCGTTCTTCCAAGCTTCTTCTTTCTTGTCGTCCCACACTTTCTTGGCCACCAGCCAGTTGCGCAGGCGCTTCATCGGTTCCTTCGCCCAGGCATCTTTCACTTCTTGCTCACCGCGATAGCGGCGCGCGTCGTCGGCGGTGGTGTGATCGCTCAGGCGATAGGTGACCAGCTCCAGCACGCTGCCGCCCTTGCCGGTGCGGGCGCGTTCCAACGCGTCTTCCATCGCTTTGCGCACGGCGATGATGTCGTTGCCGTCAACTTGAATGGAGAACAGGCCGGCGGCGATGCCTTTCTGGGCCAGCGTCGGTGCGCCGGACTGGATCTTGCGCGGCACGGAGATGGCCCATTGGTTGTTCACGATCACCGCAACCAGCGGCAGGTTCTGCGCGCCGGCGATGTTGATGGCGCCGTAGAAGTCACCCTTCGACGAACCGCCGTCACCGATCGTGCATACGGCCACGCGCGGTTCGTTGCGGATCTTGAACGCCAGCGCTGAACCCGCTGCGTGCAGGCATTGGGTGGCGATCGGCACCGACCATGCGAAGTCGTGTCGTGCAGGTTCTTTCTGATAATCGTTACCGCGTTCGTCACCGCCCCAGTACATGTACACCTCGCGCGGCTGTACGCCACGGTAGAGCTGCGCACCGTATTCGCGGTAGCTGGGGGCGAACACGTCTTCCGGCCTCATGGCGCTACCGATGCCAACGTGTGAGGCTTCATGACCGAGGCAGCTTGCGTACGTGCCGAGCTTGCCGGTACGTTGCAGAGCCACCGACTTCGCGTCGAACACGCGAGTGGACATCATCAGCTTGTAGAGCTCGACCATGTGGTCGAGGTCCTTGGTGAACTCAGGCAGATCATCACGGACCTGCTTGCCCTCGGCATCGAGGTATTGCAGATACTCAATTTCAAACTTGGCGGCGATGGACACGACTCGCTCCCGGGGTTGGGTAAGGAAAACGCTGCGGGGGAGGCGCGGCCCATCCAGTGGGGCCGGACGCGCATAAAGTCCCAGACAAGACTGCATTTTTTAGCAGGCGCCCATGTTGCGCCGCAAGGTACACTGCAGCATGCGAGCCCGTACGGCAGCTTTCGCCATACCGGGTAACATGAGCATCTTTGCGGGTTTGCGGGCACCATGACGGATAACCAGCGTGATCTTGAGGCGGGTATTCAGCTCGACCTGAATGGGCAGATGACCTACGGCGGCTACCTGCGGCTGGACCAGCTGCTTACCGCCCAGCAACCTCTCAGCCAGCCGCCGCATCACGATGAGATGCTGTTCATCGTGCAGCACCAAGTGGCCGAGTTGTGGATGAAACTGATCATCCATGAGCTCAAATCCGCCATCGCGCACCTGCGCATCGACGATCTGAACGCCTGTTTGAAGATCCTGGCCCGCGTGAAGCAGGTCCAGCGGCAGCTGTTCGAGCAATGGGCGGTGCTGGAGACGCTGACGCCGTCGGAATACCTGGAGTTTCGCGACGTGCTGGGCCCTTCGTCGGGCTTTCAGTCGCTGCAATATCGGGTGATCGAATTCCTGCTCGGCAACAAGAATGCCCAGATGCTGCGCGTGTTCGGCTACGACCCTGCCGCGCAGGCGACGTTGCGCGAGGTACTTGAGGCACCTGGGCTTTACGACGAATTCCTGCGTTACCTCGCGCGCCACGGGCATGCGGTGCCGGCGGCTCGCGTAGAACGTGATTGGAGCGAGCCGTATCAACGCCATGACGATTTGTTGCCTGTGTTCAAACGCATTTACGAGGAGCGGGCGGCGTTCTGGCCGGAATACCACATGTGTGAGCAACTGGTGGATGTGGAGGAGAGTTTCCAGCTTTGGCGTTTCCGCCATATGAAAACGGTGGAACGGATCATCGGACATCGGCGGGGCACGGGCGGTTCCTCGGGCGTGGCGTTCTTGAAGAAGGCGCTGGATCTGGAGTTTTTCCCCGAGCTGCTGGACGTGCGCACGGTATTGGGAAGCTGATTCTTGCCTCACGTCATTCCAGCGCAGGCCAGAATCCAGTGAACCATGCGTGCGAAGCACACAAAACCATCTGTTGGGTGCCGCGCACTGATCTATTCAACTGGATTCCGGCCTGCGCCGGAATGACAGCAAAGAATCGCGATGCTGCGCCGCATTTGACGACGCGTACATGACTGGCTACATCTGAGGAATCAAAAGCGCGAAGTCGGCCTGGTTCCGCGCTTCTACTATCGAAGATCCAAGGGGAAGTTCGTGAGCCAAAGTCTCGAAGCCGGCGTCGATAGCGCGCCTGACTTTCCGCAGATGCTCGGTCATCCGCGTCCGTTGTGGATGCTTTTCATGACCGAGTTCTGGGAGCGCTTCGCGTTCTACAGCGTTAGCTGGGCGCTTGCGCTATACATCGTGGCGCAGTTCTACCATGGCGACCCTTCCGGGCAGGCATGGGCCAGCAAGATCTACGGTGCGTACACGGCCTTGATCTATGCCACCGGCATTTTCGGCGGCTACATCGCCGACAAGCTTATTGGCTACCAGCGCTCGATTCTGCTCGGTGCGCTGGTTATGTCGGTCGGCTTGTTCACGATCATGCTGCCAAGCCAGCAGGCCATGCTTTATGGCTTGGCGATGGTGGTCGTGGGCGATGGCTTGTTCAAGCCAAACATCTCATCGATGGTCGGTCAGTTATATGGCCCGAAAGATGAGCGGCGCGATCGCGGCTTTACGCTGTTCTACATGGGCATCAATGGCGGCGCGTTCGTGGCGCCGTTGCTCACCGGCTGGCTGGCCAGCTACTTCACCGACACGCCATTGCAGCAGAACTATCGCTTGGTGTTCGCGGCGGCGGGCGTCGGCATGGTGTTGAGCCTGTTGTGGTTCTGGTTCGGTCGACGTGGCCTGCGCGGCGTAGGCCGCCCGGCGCCAGGTGCGTCCAGCCGCTTGCGCGTGCTGTGGGTATTCGTGGGTGTCGTGGTGGCTGTGCCGGTGGTGTATCTGCTGCTATCGAAGATCGGCGCCATCGGCTTGCAGTGGTTGCTCGGCCTGTTGTTTATCGGTGTGGCGACAATGTTGATCGTGGAGGCCGTGCGTCACGACACTGTGCAGGTACAGCGCGTGATCGCGATGCTGATAATCTTCGCGTTCAACTTGTTGTTCTGGATGTTCTATTTCCAGCTCGGCACGTCATTCAATTTCCTCGCCGAAAACATGGTTGATCGCAAGATGTTCGGCGGCTGGGAATTTCCGGTGGGCTGGTTCCAGTCCGTGAGCCCGCTGGCGATCATCGTGTTGGCGCCGTTGGTGTCGCTGGTGTGGGCATATCTGGCAAAGCGGCATAAAGAACCGTCGATTCCGCGTAAGTTCGGCTTGGGCCTCATCTTTAACGGGCTCGGTTTCCTGGTGTTGATGTATGCGTTATCGCGGTTGATCGACTTGCATGGCTTGATTCCGTTCTGGCCGTTGACCGCGTGTTACGTGCTGCAGACAGTGGGTGAGCTATGCCTGTCGCCGATCGGCCTGTCGATGGTGACCAAGCTGGCGCCGCCGCGTTTGGTCGGCCTTGCGATGGGTGGATGGTTTCTCTCGCTGGCCGTGGGCGGCAACTTGTCGGGCCTATTGGCTGGACACATCAGCGGTGAAAACGGAATGACTGCCGCCTCGGCGCTAAGTGGTTTCACCTTCAGCTTCTGGTTGCTGGCTGGCGCCGGTGTGCTGTTGCTGTTGGTTTCGCCGTTGATCAATCGCCTGATGCACGGCGTGAAGTAACACCCTTTTGCTCGTCATTCCGGCGCTGGCCGAAATGACGAGCAAAAGATGGGGCGCGAAGCGACAGACGCTGCGGTTTAATGCGCCAGCAGCTTGTCCAAAATCTGCGTCAGCCACTGCTGCTCTTCGGCATCCAGCTTTGCCAACACTTCGCGTTCGCGAGCACGCGCCATCGGTGCCACATCATCGTGAATAAGCCAGCCGGCCTCGGTAAGGCTTAATACCGAGCGTCGTTTGTCGTTGCCATGCGTCTCGCGGTGTACCCGCCCGGCTTCCACCAGTCGGGCCAGGGCGCGGCTCACGGCCACTTTGTCCATGGCCGTGCGTTCAGCCACTTCCCGCGCGGACAGGCCATGGAAACGGGCCAGCACCGCCATCACTCGCCATTCCGTCACGCTGAGGTCGTACCGTTGCTGGTAGTCGTCCGCGATGGCCTGGCTCACCGTGTTGGAGAGGATCGATAGCCGGTAGGGCAGGAAGTGTTCCAGCTCCAAGGGGGCATGTTCGGCGCCGACCGGGGCGGGCTTGCGGGGGTTGGGCATTGCGGCAGTGTTCCTTGCAATTAGTTTCATATGTAACTATAACGTGGTCCTTATCCCGATGGTGGCACGCTGCCGTAGCAGTCGTCGCGCATCGGCTTGAACGCATCGACTAGATCAGGAGCGCGCCATGAACGCCCAACCCAACCTCGGCATGCAGGTCACCACCTTCGAGAACCCGATGGGTATCGACGGGTTCGAATTCGTCGAGTTTGCCGCACCGGGCGCCCGAGGTGGCGAGTTGCACGCCTTGTTCAAGAACATGGGCTTCACGGCCGTGCTCAAGCACAAGAGTCGCCCGATCACGGTGTATCGCCAGGGCGGCGTGAATTTCCTGGTCAACGAAGATCCCAATTCCTTCGCTGCCGACTTTGCCGCCAAGCACGGCCCGAGTGCCTGCGGTTTTGCGATCCGCTTCAAGAAGCCCGCGGCGGAAGTGCTCAAGACGGTGTTGGGCAACGGCGGCGACGCGTCGCTCGACAAGGCCGAGACGAAGGCGGTGAATGCGCCGGTCGTGAAAGGCATCGGCGATTGCATGCTTTACCTGATCGATCGTTACGGCAACGCGGGCAGCATCTACGACGGCGACTATGCGCCGATCCCCGATGCGGACCAGAATCCGGCCGGTTTCGGTTTGACCTTCATCGATCACCTTACGCACAACCTCTACTTCGGCAACATGCAGAAGTGGTCCGATTACTACGAGCGCCTGTTCAACTTCCGCGAGATCCGCTACTTCGACATCAAGGGCGCCAAGACCGGGCTCGTATCGAAGGCGATGACCGCACCGGACGGCGTCGTGCGTATTCCGCTCAACGAGTCGAACGATCCGAAGAGCCAGATCAACGAATACCTCGACGCGTATCACGGCGAAGGCATCCAGCACATCGCCTGCTTCACCGACAACATCTACGACACGGTGGAGGCGATGCGCGCCAAGGGCGTGGCATTCCTCGATACGCCCGATACGTATTTCGACGTGATCGATATGCGCATTCCCAACCATGGCGAAGATGTGCCGCGCCTGGCCAAAAACAAGATCCTGATCGACGCCGATCCGGAGACCAAGCAGCGCAAGCTGCTGCAGATCTTCACGCAGAACAACATCGGCCCGATCTTCTTCGAGATCATCCAGCGCAAGGGCAACGAGGGTTTTGGCGAAGGTAATTTCCAGGCGCTGTTCGAATCGATCGAGCGCGACCAGATGAGGCGCGGCGTACTGTAAGGCGTTTGGCGTGGCCGTCCGTTGCAGACAGCCACGCCAGATATGCTGCTTAGTGCGGGAAGCCGCCGTGTTTCATCATCGTGGCGAACATCGCGCCGAAGAACATGAAATACAGCACCATGAGGGCAATGCTTACCAGGAACAGTACGCCCTGGATCACGAAGTAGGTCCTGAGTTTGGACAAGGATTCCTTCACGGCATAAGCATCGCCACTGAGTTGCGCGCGTTCGAGGGCACCGGCCGATTGCACAAGCAGGACGCCGATCCAAATCGGCAGCCACGCGATAAGGATGCCGACGATGGTAAGGGCAGTAATGGCACCCTGGATGATGAACATGATGCCGACGAACTTCATCCAACCTTTGCCCGATGCGAGCGGCTGGATGAGATCGTTGATCGAGTGGCTTGCGGTGGCTTGGCCTAACGAAGCGTATTGATCCGACATGTTTTCCCCTTTGCAGTCGTTGCAGTTAGATAGGTGTCGCCTCAATCCATGAGCGAGGCGTGGTCAAGAGTAATAGGATCGGCATCGGTGCGCCTCGGGCGCCGGCAGGTCGCGGAGCTTCCATGTCCCTAAGCAAACAGGAATACCAGTCAGGTTTCGGCAATGAATTCGCTTCGGAGGCCATTCCCGGAGTGTTGCCTGCCGGCCAGAATTCGCCGCAGCGCGTAGCGCATGGCCTGTATGCGGAACAGCTTTCCGGCACCGCATTCACCGCGCCACGGCATAGTAATCAGCGCAGTTGGCTGTATCGCATCCGTCCGGCAGCGATGCACAAGCCATTCGAGCCGCGCCCGCACGACACGTTCCATAACCGCTTCGACGAAGCCCCCGCCACGCCTAACCAACTGCGCTGGGATCCGTGGCCCATGCCGGCCAAGCCGACCGACTTTGTCGATGGTCTGGTAACGCTGGCCGGCAACGGTGGCCCTGCCGAGCAGGCCGGTTGCGGCATCCACATCTATGCGGCCAATCGTTCGATGCAAGGTCGCTTTTTCTACGATGCCGATGGTGAATTGCTGATCGTTCCGCAACAAGGACGCCTGCGCATCGCCACCGAGTTGGGTGTGCTGGATATCAAGCCGCTGGAGATTGCCGTGATTCCGCGCGGCATACGCTTCCGTGTCGAACTGCTGGATAGCGAAGCGCGCGGCTATGTCGCGGAAAATTTCGGCAGCCTGCTACGCCTGCCGGATCTCGGCCCGATCGGCGCCAACTCGATGGCGTTGCCGCGCGACTTCCTCACACCGCACGCTGCCTACGAAGATATCGAAGGCGACTTCGAGCTGATCAACAAATTCCAGGGTGCACTGTGGACCGCGCGCATCGATCACTCGCCGCTGGATGTGGTGGCCTGGCACGGTAATTACGCGCCCTACAAATACGACCTGACACGTTTTAACACTGTCGGCTCAATCAGTGTGGATCACCCCGATCCGTCGATCTTTACCGTGCTGACGTCGCCCAGCGATACGCCAGGCACGGCGAATGTCGACTTCGTGATCTTTCCGCCGCGCTGGCTGGTGGCCGAGCACACGTTTCGTCCGCCGTATTTCCATCGCAACGTCGCCAGCGAATTCATGGGGCTGATCGAAGGTGTGTACGACGCCAAGGCCGGCGGTTTCGCCCCGGGCGGCGCGAGTCTGCACAATTGCATGAGTGGGCACGGGCCCGATGCGGGGAGCTTCGAGAAGGCAAGCGCGGCCGATGTCAGCAAGCCCGATCACCTCACCGGCACCATGGCCTTCATGTTCGAGACGCGCAATGTGATCCATCCGACCAAGCAGGCGCTCGACGCGCCGCAGCTGCAGCACGATTACTACAAGTGCTGGCAGGGCATCGCCAAGCATTTCAATCCAGAGCGCCCATGAGGCGTTGCTTCCCGCTGACAAAGTAACCCGGTGGCGCGTAGATGCGTCATCGCAAATCGAATACGTGAAAGGCCGCTCGTGAACGCGGCCAACGGAGCAAATACATGAAACTGGGCAGTCTCAAGGAAGGCGGACGCGATGGCACGTTGATCGTCGTCAGTCGCGATCTCAAGCATGCCGTGAAAGCCACCGGCATTGCGGCGACATTGCAGGCGGCGTTGGACGATTGGTCCAACACCGCGCCGCGCTTGAACGCGTTGTCGGACGAGCTCAACGCCGGTAAAGCAGCAGGTGCTTTCGCGCTGGACTCGACCAAGCTGGCCGCACCGCTGCCGCGCGCTTATGAATTTGTCGATGGCAGCGCATATCTGCCGCACGTGGCGCGTGTGCGCCGTGCTCGCAGCGCGGAAGTGCCCGAATCGTTCTATGTCGATCCGTTGATGTACCAAGCGACGAGCGCCGGCTTCCTGGGGCCGCGCGATCCTGTCGTGGTATCGAGCGAGGAATACGGCATCGATCTCGAAGCGGAAGTTGTGGTGGTGACCGACGATGTGCCGATGGCGGTCACGCCCGAGCAAGCTGCTGAACATATTCAGTTGGTAGGCCTGGTCAACGACGTCAGCCTGCGTGGTTTAATTCCGGCAGAACTCGCCAAAGGTTTTGGTTTTCTGCAATCCAAGCCGCGCTCCGCGCTCTCGCCGGTGTTTGTCACTCCGGATGAACTCGGTGATGCATGGCAGGGCGAGAAGTTGCATTTGCCGATGCGCACATGGTTGAACGACAAGTGGTTCGGCGAGGCCGAGTGCGGCGTGGATATGCAATTCAGCTTCGCGCAGCTTGTCGCTCACGCTGCCAAGACCCGGCCGCTTACGGCCGGCAGCATTGTCGGTTCCGGCACGATTGCCAATGAGGACACCAGCAAAGGCGCGTCGTGTTTGGCCGAGCAGCGCACAGTGGAAGCGCTGCGTGATGGTAAGCCGAGCACGCCATTTCTAAAGTTCGGCGACACGCTTCGCATCGACATAACCGATGGCGAAGGTGCATCGATCTTCGGCGCCATCGAGCAAGTGATTGCGCCGCTGAAATAATGTCGAGGGCGAGGGCAGGTGACGCGCCGGAGCATCGGCGCTATCTTCACAAGCTATCTCTCACACACGTCAGGAGTTACCCATGTCCCAAGTCACTCTCAAGGGCAATCCGGTCAAGGTCGATGGCCATCTTCCTGCGGTGGGCGAGCACGCGCCTGCTTTCAGCCTTGTCGCCAAAGACCTGTCTGATGCCACGCTCGCCAGCTTCAATGGCAAGCGCAAGGTGTTGAACATTTTCCCCAGCGTCAACACGCCGACCTGCGCCACCTCGGTGCGCCGCTTCAACGAACAAGCCAGCCAGTTGAGCAACGCCGTCGTGTTGTGTATCTCGGCCGATCTGCCTTTTGCGCAAGCGCGTTTCTGCGGCGCGGAAGGTTTGAATAACGTCGTCACGCTCTCCACCATGCGGGGGCACGACTTCCTCAAGCACTACGGTGTTGCGCTTGCGTCTGGTCCGTTGGCGGGGCTTGCCGCGCGTGCGGTGGTCGTGCTCGATGAGCATGACAAGGTGCTGCATACCGAATTGGTGGGAGAGATTGCCAACGAGCCGAATTACGATGCGGCGCTCGCTGTGTTGAAATAATCTCGACAAGTTGTCATCCAATAAAAAAGCCGGGCGCACCGCCCGGCTTTTTTATTGGCGGCCACCCGAAGATGGCCGCTCTTAGGCTGCGAGAACGCGTTGTACTTACTTGGCCGCCATCAGCGCCTTGGTCATGTCCAACATGCGGTTGGAGAAACCCCACTCGTTGTCGTACCAGCTCAGCACCTTCACCAGCGTGCCGCCCATGACGCGGGTCTGCGTGGCGTCATAGGTGGAGGAGGCCGGGTTGTGGTTGAAATCGACCGACACCAGCGGCTGGGTGTTCACCGCCAGGATGCCCTTCAACGCGCCATTGGCGGCTTCGTTGATAGCGGCGTCGATTTCTTCCTTGGTGGTGTTGCGTGCGGCGACGAAAGTCAGGTCAACCACCGACACGTTAATGGTCGGAACACGCATGGCGAAACCGTCCAGCTTGCCGTTGAGGTCCGGCAGCACCAGACCCACCGCCGCGGCGGCGCCGGTCTTGGTCGGGATCTGGCTCATCGTGGCCGAGCGAGCGCGGCGCAGGTCGGAGTGATAGACGTCCGTCAGCACCTGGTCGTTGGTGTAAGCGTGGATCGTGGTCATCAGGCCGTGCACGATGCCGATTTTGTTGTGCAGCACCTTGGCCAGCGGTGCCAGGCAGTTGGTGGTGCAGGAGGCGTTGGAGATCACCTGATGCGCCGCCGTGATCTTGTCGTCGTTGACGCCGAACACGAAGGTGCCGTCCACGTCCTTGTCGCCGGGGGCAGAGATGATCACTTTCTTGGCACCGGCAGCGAGATGCGCGCCGGCCTTGGCCTTGGAAGTGAACAGGCCGGTGCATTCCAGCACGACGTCGATGCCCAGTTCGCCCCAGGGCAGCTTCGACGGATCGCGCTCGGCGCAAACCTTGATGCGGTCGCCGTTGACGATCAGGTCGCCGCCGTCCACCGTCACCTGGCCCGGGAATTTACCGTGGGCGGTGTCGTACTGGGTGAGGTGCGCGTTGGTCTCGGCATTGCCGAGGTCGTTGATCGCGACGATCTGGAACTCGTTCGTGCGACCGGATTCGTACAGCGCGCGCAGGACATTGCGGCCAATGCGACCGTAACCGTTGATGGCGACCTTGATGGCCATGGGACAGCATCCTCCAAATGATGGGGCAGCAAAGCGGCGGCCCAACCGGACCGCCGAAACGTCCATTTTAGCCGGAACTGGGCCGGTCTCTCATCTTGGACTGGCATGGGTAGTCAGCAGGGCGCAGGATCGTAGGGTCCGGACCTGGTCCACCCCTCGAAAAGGCAACACCATGAGCGACGAACAATTCATCGAACTAAGCATGGAGCAGACCGGCGATTACGAGTTCCGCGTGCGCTTTGACGGTACCTCCATACCCCATCTGGTGACCGACGAAAGCGCGCCCCTGGGTGGCGATGCCGGCCCCACCCCCTCGCGGCTGCTGGTGGTGTCGGTCGCCAATTGCCTGTCGGCCAGCCTGTTGTTCGCGCTACGCAAATTCAAGAATGCCCCGGGCCGGCTGACGACCAAGGCGCGCGCCACCCTCAAGCGCAACGAACACGGCCGCTGGCGAATAACGCGCGTTGCGGTCGATCTGCAGCTGGCGGATGCCGCCGCCGCGCTCGAGCACGTCGATCGCGCGTTGGAGCAGTTTGAGGATTTCTGCATTGTCACCGAGAGCGTGCGGGAGGGCATCGCGGTGGATGTCAGCGTGCGCGATGCCACCGGCGCCGTGGTGCACACCAGTAACGCCTGACTGTCATAGGCGCTGTGGCAAGATGCGGGGCTTCCCACTCCGGACGCTCCGCATGTTTCCCCTACGCCGCATCGCTGCCGCTTTGTTCGTCACCCTCGCCATCGCGCCCGTTGCTCAGGCATGGGGCCCGCTCGGACACAGCGTGGTGGCCGAACTGGCGCAGCGTCACTTGAGCCCTGCCGCCAAGGCGGAAGTGGAGCATCTGTTGGCGTTGGATCACACGCAGTCGCTGGCCGACATCGCCAGCTGGCCGGACGAGATCCGCAACGATCCCAAGCAGCAGGATCTGTGGAAACAGACGCGCGCGAAGCATTACATCGATTTCGACGGCGATTGCACCTATACCCCGCCGCGCGACTGCAAAGATGGCCAGTGCGTGGTTGAAGGCATCGAGCACTACACCGAGATCCTGAGCGACCGCAGCCAGCCGGATGAGGCGCGCTTGCAGGCGCTGAAATTCGTGGTGCACTTCATCGGCGATATTCACCAGCCTCTGCACGCGAACTACCAGCAGGATGCCGGCGGCAATAAATACCAGGTGCAGTTCCAGGGACAGGGCATGAACCTGCACCGCGTGTGGGATTCGGGTTTGCTCAGTACTCGGAATCTTGATTGGAAGGCCTACGCGAACATGCTGGATGGCGAAGGTTTCGCGCCCCTGCCGCCCGCGATCGCGCCGCTCGACAATCCGCCTGCGCAATGGGCGGAAGAATCCTGCCAAATCACGCGGAACATCTATCCGGCCAATCACAAGATCGATCAGGCCTACATCGACGCCGAACTGCCAGTGGCCGACAGCCGCCTGCGCGAAGCGGGAAGGCGGTTGGCTGAAGTGCTGAATATCGCGCTGCAAAACGGGTAACGGTTAGCGCTTGCTTCGCGTGAAGCCTTTCCTCGGAGAGGCTTCAACACCAGTTGGCCCTCGCCGCCGTTTCTCTGTTGGAAGCCGTGCGCTCGGCTGCGAACGCCTGTTCGCCACGTGCAAGGAAGGCTACGTTTGCACCACGTGAGCGTGCGTCGAACAGGCCGATCTCTAAGCTTCAAACCATGCGCGACAGTATTGATGAGTCTGTGAGCGGGTCGTCCCCAGCATGTGTGCGAAAGCAATCAGCTTCGCTTGCAGGTCAAGACCGATTTACGTTTATCCATCTATTTAATGATGAAATTCCGTGCGGCAATGCATCACGGTGCGATTGCATTCGATTGCATAGCCATGACATTGCCGAGTCGCCGTGAAGTTCTGGTAGGCTCCATGAACGACTGTGAAAACTTAAGCGATGACTACCGATACTCATTCCCGCCGTACCAAGATTGTTGCCACCCTGGGCCCCGCTACCGACGCACCAGGGATGCTCGAAAAAATCATTGCCGAAGGCGTGAATGTTGTACGCCTCAACCTCTCCCATGGTCAGTCCGACGATCACCGCGCCAGAGCCGCCGCCGTGCGCAAGGTGGCGGAGAAGGTTGGATGCGAGGTAGGCATTCTGGCCGACCTGCAGGGCCCGAAGATTCGTGTCGAGCGCTTCGCCAATGGCCCGATTGAATTGCGCGACGGCGAGCCGTTCGTGTTGGACTGCCGCGCTGACGCGCCGCTGGGCGACATCCACCGTGTGGGTGTGAGCTACCTGGGTCTTCCCCATGACGTAAAGGCCGGCGACGTTTTGTTGCTCGACGATGGACTCGTCGCCCTGACGGTGCGCGAAGTGATCGGCACCGAAGTGCGCTGCCTTGTGCTGATCGGCGGCAAGCTGTCCGATCGCAAAGGTTTGAATCGTCAAGGCGGCGGTCTCTCCGTCAGCGCCTTGTCGGAGAAAGACAAGGCCGACATTAAGTTGGCCGCCGAGATCGGCGCGGATTTTCTCGCGGTGTCGTTCGTGCGTACCGGCGCCGACATGGACTTGGCGCGGCGCTTGTTGCATGAGGCTGGCGGCAATGCGTCGCTGGTGGCGAAGATCGAGCGCGCCGATGCGATTCCAGTGCTTGGCGAAATCATCGACGCCTCCGATGTCGTGATGGTGGCGCGCGGCGATCTGGGCGTGGAAATCGGCGATGCCGAGCTGCCTGGCCTGCAGAAAAAAATCATCCGTGAGGCAGTGCAGCGCAACCGCGCGGTGATCACCGCCACGCAGATGCTGCAATCGATGGTGCGTTCGCCGATTCCGACGCGTGCCGAAGTGCTTGACGTGGCCAACGCGGTCATCGACGGCACCGATGCGGTGATGCTGTCCGAAGAATCGGCCGCGGGCGCGCATCCAGATAAAGCCGTCGCCGCGCTGCGTCGCATTTGCCTCGGTGCCGAACGCCAGTTCGAACCGAAGGAAGATCTCACCACCGCCGGACATCGTCTTGATCGCACCGATCAGGCCATTGCGTTGGCGGCCATGCTGCTCGCCAGCGAAATCGGCGTGCGCGCGATCGTGGCGTTGACGGAATCCGGTGCTACGGCGCAGTGGCTGTCGCGCTATCGCAGCTCCGTGCCGATCTATGCGTTGTCGCCCTTCGACGATGCCCGTCGCCGCATGCTGATGTTGCGCGACGTGCAACCGGTGAAGTTCACCCACGATACCTTGAACCCTGCGGTGTCGGCACGCGAAGCCGTGCGCCAGTTGTTTGTCGCAGGCAAGCTGTCCGAAGGCGATCGTGTGGTGCTGACCCACGGCGACCATATCGGTCGCGGTGGCGGCACCAATACGCTCAAGCTGCTTTCGGTTGGTGCGGAAGGCGTGGTGGAAAGCCTGCGCGATCTGTAACTAGGGACGTCGACCCGTAGCGCCGTTGCGCTGCGGGTTGGCTAGACTACCTCTCGCTCCCCACAGCTATACATCGGAGGTATGCCATGCGCACGATGAATCGTCTCGGCCAATCCCTGCTGGTCGCCACCCTCCTAGCCGCCGGCATGCCGGCCATGGCGCAGCAAACGCGTCAGGTGGCGCCGGAGCAGTTGTCCAACTATTGGCTCCTGCTCAATCAGGGCAGCATTTCGGTGGATGTGCCCAACAGCGGCGTGAACATCTATAAGCCGGGCTGCGTGGCGGTCACCTACACCATCGGCACCGACGGTGTGCCGATGAATCTCCAGGTCGCGAAAGTGATGCCGCCCAGTGACTTGGGCAAAGCCGCGATCAGCGCGGTGTCCAAGTTCCGCTATGGGCCGTCCTTGACCAACAAGAACGAAAATCCGGTCGCTACGTACTACATCGTCCCGTTCAATTCGCCGGACGACAATGCCCAGCAGGCCGCGCTGATGGCCCCCTGCAAGCTCACGGGCTTCGGTCAGGGTTGATCTGACAGGCCGCGACTCCCCCGGCCTCGGGCCCGCCCGGGCCGGATGGGTCTATAATCGCGCTCTTTCAATCCGACCGCCCGCACGGGTGGATCCCTCCCTTGCGGTTCCATGCCGCCTACGTTTTACGGAGTCGTCCCATGAGCATTGAAGATCTCGAGAGCATCGCCCTGGCGATGGTCGCGCCCGGTAAGGGCATCATCGCCATCGATGAGTCGACCAACACCATCAAGAAGCGCTTCGAGGCGGTCGGCATCGAAAACACCGAAGAGAACCGTCGCGCGTACCGCGAGCTGCTGCTCACCTCGCCGAACCTCGCCGACCACATTTCCGGTGCGATCCTGTACGACGAGACGATCCGTCAGTCCACCAAGGACGGCGTTCCCTTTACCCAGGTGATGAAGAAGAACGGCATCATCCCGGGCATCAAGGTCGACAAGGGTCCGGTGCCGCTGGCCGGTTTCCCGGGCGACGTAGTCACCGAAGGCCTCGATGGCCTGCGCGAGCGTCTGGCCGAATACGTCAAGCTCGGCGCCCAGTTCGCCAAGTGGCGCGCGGTGATCAACATCAGCGAAGACAACCCCAGCTCCACCGCGATCGAAGCCAACTGCCATGCGCTGGCTCGTTATGCCGCGCTGTGCCAGGAAGCTGGTCTGGTGCCGATGGTCGAGCCGGAAGTGATCATGGATGGCGACCACACCATCGAAGTGAGCTACGAAGTACACGAAGCCGTGCTGCGCAGCTTGTTCAACGCGCTGTACGAGCAGAACGTGCTGCTGGAAGGCACCATCCTGAAGACCAGCATGGTGATTCCGGGCAAGGAATCGGACGAGCAGGCCAGCGTCGAAGAAGTCGCCGAAGCGACCGTGCGCGTGCTGAAAACCACCGTGCCGGCCACGCTGCCGGGTATCGTGTTCCTTTCGGGTGGTCAGAGCGACGAGCAGTCCACCGCGCATCTCAATGCGATGAACCGCATGGGCCCGCATCCGTGGCCGCTGTCGTTCTCCTATGGCCGCGCCATGCAGCAGGCTGCGTTGAAGCTCTGGTCGAAAGACATGAAGGGCAACTACGCCGAAGCACAGAAAACCGTCTCCGCTCGCGCCAAGGACAATGGTCTGGCCGCGCTGGGTCAGTGGAAAGGTTGATCGCTCGCTCTAACGAGCTATGCAAATAAGAAAGGGCGCCTTGAAGGCGCCCTTTCCGTTTCGACATCGACCATACGACGTCGTCGATGCGACCAAGCAACTGCGATCAGAAGCGATATTCCGCAGCGACCGTGACGGCGTTGGTGTCCAAACGCACACCGTTGTCACCACCGCGGCTGGTAGCGTCGTAGTAGTTGTAGTTCACGCCAACGCTCCAGTTCTGAGTGATGTTGTAACCCAGGCCCACGCCAGCGTAGGGGCGAACGCGCTCGAAGCGTTGGTTGGAAGCGTCAAAAGCGCCAGTCAGGCCCTGACCCTGCGCATAGAATGCGCCGGCACGAACTTCGGCGTACCACTCGGGATTGAAGTTCCAACGCAGGTTTGCGCCCAGGGTCGGACCATGCAGTCGGCCGCGATCCGAAGACACGTTATTGGCGCCCTTGGCGTCGATCAGGCCCAGATACTGGTAGCCAGCTTCCACACCAACCGAGGCTTCCGGGTTGATGGCGAAGCGGTAACCGCCCTTGATGCCACCGATGTAATTGCCCTGGTTGTCATACGGGCCCTTGTTCACCTGGCCGTAGCCGGCTTCTGCACCGACATACCAGCCCTGCTGGGCCGTTTGGGTGGGGGCGGTCTGGGCGAAGGCGGCGGGAACGATGGCCAAACCAGCAGTAGCGAGGGCAATAGCAAGCAACGTCTTTTTCATGGGGGATTCCTTAATTCTTGTCTGTATCCGGGTCGTGGCGCCTTGGGGAGAGGTAAAGCCGCGGCCGGGCATCCGCTCGTTGTCGGTGCCTGGCGATTAGATGGGGAGGGCCCTGAAGGGTTTCAATACCGAGAGGTACAGTATTAAGCGGGTGTTAATGTCAACCACTTGATTGGTGGGCGAATGTTGTGTGGATGGCCGCCGATGTGGCGACAGTTCGATGTCGATCGGCGACAATGGCGCCTTTACCTAGCCGCCTGCCCTGGAGAACTGCCTGATGACCACGCGCCGCGAACTCGCCAACGCCGTCCGCGCCCTAGCCATGGATGCCGTGGAGGCAGCCAATTCGGGCCATCCGGGCATGCCCATGGGCATGGCCGATATCGCCGAGGTGCTGTGGAACGACTTCCTGCAGTTCAACCCAGGCAACCCCAAGTGGCCTAATCGCGATCGTTTCGTGCTCTCCAACGGCCACGGCTCGATGCTGCAGTACGCGCTGCTGCACCTCACCGGCTTTGATCTGCCGATGGCCGAGCTCAAGCGTTTCCGCCAGCTGCATTCCAAGACGCCGGGTCATCCGGAAGCCGCCGACACGGCAGGCGTGGAAACCACCACCGGTCCGCTGGGGCAGGGTCTGGCCAACTCGGTCGGCTTCGCGCTGGCGGAGAAGGTGCTGGCCGCGCACTTCAATCGCCCCGATCACACCATCGTCGACCATCACACCTACGTGTTCGTCGGCGACGGTTGCCTGATGGAAGGCATCTCTCACGAAGTGGCGTCGCTCGCCGGTACCTGGAAGCTGGGCAAGCTGGTCGCGATCTACGACGACAACAACATCTCCATCGACGGTGAAGTGGAAGGCTGGTTCACCGACGACACGACCAAGCGTTTCGAAGCCTACGGCTGGAACGTGATCGGCGTGGTCGACGGCCACGATGCCGAAGCGGTGAAGAAAGCATTGGCTCAAGCCACGTCCCAGAGCGAAAAGCCCACGCTGGTGATTTGCAAAACCATCATCGGCTTCGGCGCGCCGCACAAGCAAGGCAAGGAAGAGTCGCACGGCGCCGCACTAGGCAAAGATGAAGTCGCCGCGGCACGCGATGTGCTCGACTGGCGTCATCCTCCATTCGAAATCCCCGCCGAGATCTACGCTGGCTGGGATGCGAAGAAAGCCGGCGCCGCGCGCGAGCAGAAGTGGAACGAAACCTTCGCCAAGTACGAAGCGGCCTATCCCGAACTCGCTGCCGAATTCCGTCGCCGCATTGCCGGCGAATTGCCGAAAGATTGGGCGAGCAAGTCGCAGGCATACGTCGAAAAATTGCAGGCCGATGGCCCGGATGTCGCCTCGCGCAAAGCGTCGCAGATGACGCTCGACGCGTTCGGTCCGTTGCTGCCGGAATTGGTTGGCGGTTCGGCCGATCTTGCCGGTTCCAACCTCACCATGTGGAAGGGCAGCAAGAACATCACCGGCCCCGATGGCAACTACGTGCATTACGGCGTACGCGAATTCGGCATGAGCGCCATCGCCAACGGTCTCGCACTGCATGGCGGCTTCCTTCCGTATGACGGCACCTTCCTGGTGTTCTCCGACTATGCGCGCAACGCAGTGCGCATGAGCTGCCTGATTCCCGCGCATGTCATCCACGTCTACACGCACGATTCCATTGGCTTGGGCGAAGACGGCCCCACGCACCAGCCTGTCGAGCATCTCGCCGCGCTGCGCCTGATTCCGAACAACCGCGTCTGGCGTCCCTGCGATGCGACGGAATCGGCGGCTGCATGGAAAGAGGCGATCGAGCGCAAAGGCGCACCGTCGTGCCTGATTTTCTCGCGCCAAACGCTCAAGCATCAGCAGCGCACGCCGCAGCAACTCGCGGACATTAAGCGCGGTGCTTATGTGCTTTCCGATCCAGCGGACACCAAGTTCAAGGCGATCCTGATCGCCACCGGTTCGGAAGTGGAGTTGGCGATGGAAGCGGCACGCACGTTGGCGCAGCAGAATGTGCCGGTGCGCGTAGTGTCGATGCCATGTACCGAACTGTTCGACGCACAGCCGCAGGAATACCGCGAGGGCGTGCTGCCGGGCTGGTGTCGTGCGCGCGTGGCGGTGGAAGCGGCCAGTGTGGATTTCTGGGGCAAGTACGTGGGCCTGGATGGCGCGGTGGTCGGCATGACCACGTTCGGTGCGTCTGCGCCGGCGCCGAAACTGTTCGACCAGTTCGGTTTCACGGTGTCCCATGTGGTCGACACCGTGAAGAAAGTAATCGGCTAAGTAATAGTGCCCTGTGGCGTCACCCGGTGTTCCGGGTGACGCCGGCGGATCACAAGCCGACTAGCGTTGTGAGGACGCCGAAGCTAATCGCCATGACGGCAGCCACCGCAATGCATGCGCTGCCAATTCGAATGCGACGCGCATCCACGCGCGGAATCAACCGCCACAGCGCGATCACGCCAATTAGCATCGACACCACAAGCGACGCTCGAAATGTACCGCTGGCAATCAACGGGCCGAACGGTGGATGCATCACGCCGACATGCGCGGCAGCACCGGCCGTTATCAGCAGCGTGAGCAAGCACCAAACCAGGCACGCGAGATAAACGCGATTGAACACCACCGGAGCGCGCTCGCTCCAGCGCAGCACGATCCACACGATCAGCGCCGGAAGGATTGCACCAACGCTGCTGTACAGCACCCACCAGATGATGCTGCTGAGCAGCGTGAGCAAACCCGTCATGTGGTTTCCTTAAAGCCCATTCGATGTAGCAGTTTATCCATCAGCCACGCGGGTCCGATCAGCAGATAGGCGAGATCGGTGAAAAAGCTCGGTCGACGCCCTTCAAGCATATGGCCGATAAATTGGCCGATCCACGCGACGACGAAAATACCGAATGCAAGCCAACGCATTTCGCTGGCGCCCAGTTGCTGGAATGCGAAGTAGCTGAGCAAGGCAAACGCAGCGAGTGCTATCAAGAGCGCAGCACCTAAACGATGCGAGTGCTTCCAATACCAGGTAAACGCCAGCACGATCGCGAAGACCGCCCATGCGCCGGGGTGCAGGAACGCTTCCGGTACCGGGATCGTCCACAGCAACGCGATCACGCTCCACGCGATCAGCGGTACGCAGATCCAATGCAGTAGTCGATTCGTCGGGTGCTGGTGATCCTGGCTGTAGCTATCCAGCCAATCGCGCATGCTGCGTACGCCGGATGCGTCCGATGACATCAGTGCGCACTACTCTTCGAGAAAAGATTGAGTACCAGCACACCTGCGACGATCAGGCTAATGCCAAGAATCGCAGGCAGGTCGAGTTTCTGGCGATAAACCAGCACGCCAATCGTCGCGATCAACGCGGTGCCTGCGCCCGACCACACCGCGTAGGCAATCCCCAGCGGCATCTGTCGCAAGGTCAAGCTGAGGCAGAAGAACGCAATGCCATAGCCGGCGATAACGACAACACTTGGCCACAGATGGCTGAAGCCGTCGGAGGCTTTCAGCGCACTGGTGGCGATCACCTCGGCAACGATCGCCAGGCCCAAGCTAAGCCATGCGTTCATCGCATCAGGTCAACGTGATGTTGGCGAGGCGCTGCAATGCTTCGGCATATTTTGCGGCGGTACCGGCGATCACTTCGGCGGGAACGTTAGGGCCTGGAGCCTTCTTGTTCCAGTCCAAAGTTTCCAGGTAATCGCGCACGAACTGCTTGTCGTAGCTGGGCGGGCTGATGCCGACTTTGTACTGGTCGGCGGGCCAGAAGCGGGAGGAATCCGGCGTCAGC
>CAJCJD010000075.1 GCA_903970555.1 Vulcanimicrobiota bacterium | reverse complement strand
GGTTCGCCTCGCATGGCGGCTTACGCACAAGCCCGAGCCCTTGCCGGCCTCGGTGCCGCGCGCACAGGCCTGGCTTTCACTCGTGGTGCAGCGATTGCTCTACGCGCTGATGCTGCTGATGCCGCTCACCGGCATCCTTGGTACGGCGTACAAGGCCCCCGTGCTGCCTTTCTTCGGGCTGATGCTGCCTTCGCCCGTGGAACACAACAAGGCGATGGCGCACTTCTATTTCTCGATGCACGGCTGGCTGATCTGGGTGCTGATCGGCCTGGTGGCGGTACATACGCTGGGGGCGTTGAAGCACGTGTTCATCGACAAGGATCGTGTGCTTTCACGAATGTGGCCGTCGAGTAGCCGCGCCAGGGATCGGTGAAGCCGTTGACGCCGAATCGGGTCAAACCGGATGGGGCGGTGGTTATCGGCTGCCCAGAACGCTTGCCGTATCGATAGCCGTTCTTGCCTTGCCAAGTACCTCGTCCAGATCGTCCGAGGTGAAGCAGTAGACCTCGTGCTCGCCATTTTTGGTCGGGATCATCACCCTCGACACGTAGATGTCGTTCTTCGAATCGAATCCATACCGAATGGTTCGATCCTTGTAGACCTCCGAGTCGGTGTAGTGCTGCACGTCAACGCCATCCATGGCATCAGCATAACGGGTGCGTTTTTGAATCGGCCGTGCCGCTGAGCGTTTGTCTGTTTTCGTTTAGTGCATGAATCAATTGGCTATTTTTGTCAGCCGCCGCCGTCGAGAGCTCACTTGCGCGAAGCGTCGGGATTACGCGGGCAAGATTTACCCGCCAGCTATTCCATTGCAGCGTGCCGCACGCCAAAATCAGCGAACTTTATTAGGGGCGGCACATCAGATGAGTAACCTGCAGGCAGGTACGATCAGCGCGATTTCCAACGACCAGGCCGGCATCCTTGGCGAATGGCGCTCAATACTCGACGCCAGCAGCGCCTCGCGCGGAGTGTCGCCCTTGGAACTTGCCCAGCAGACAGAAGAATTCCTTCGCCTGGTAATAGCAGGTGCCGCCGACGGTACGGCCACCGGCGGCGTTGCCGGAGCGAACTGGGCCGAAGCACGCGCGTTCCTCGAACGCCTCTCCCGCTCACGGGCCTTGCTCGGCTTCGATTCGCAGCACACGGCGAGTTTCATTTTTTCGCTGAAACGGCCGCTGTTCGCGCGCGTGCAAGCCGCCTATAAAGATGGCGATGCCGCTCTGGCCGACCAACTCTGGGCCGTGTCGGAATTGATCGATTCGCTGGGCATGCACACCATCCAGACCTTCCAGAAAACCCGCGAGGAAGTGATCAAGCGCCAGCAGGAAGAATTGCTCGAGCTATCCACGCCCGTGGTCAAGCTATGGGAAGGCGTGCTGGCACTGCCGATGATCGGCACCCTGGATTCGCAGCGCACCCAGGTGGTAATGGAATCGCTTCTTCAGCGCATCGTGGATACCGGCTCGGAAATCGCCATTATCGACATCACCGGCGTGCCCACGGTGGATACGCTGGTGGCGCAGCACCTGTTGAAGACGGTCACGGCGATTCGCCTGATGGGCGCGGATTGCATTATCAGCGGCGTGCGCCCGCAGATTGCACAGACCATCGTGCACCTGGGCCTGGACCTTGCCGGCATCGTGACCAAGGCAAACCTTGCCGACGCGCTGAAGCTGGCGCTGCAGCGCTCCGGCCTTACCGTCACCCGCGCAGTCTGACCGATGGAACGCATCCCGATTCTGCGTATGGGTAATTTCCTACTGGTGACCATCCAGGTGGATATGCACGACCAACTGGCGCTTACCCTGCAGGATGACCTTTCCGAACGCATCAATGCCACATCGGCACGTGGCGTGCTGCTGGATATTTCCGCGCTGGACATGGTGGATTCGTTCATCGGCCGCATGATCGGCACCATCTCCGGGCTATCGCGCATCATGGACGCACACACCGTGCTGGTGGGCATGCAGCCGGCCGTGGCCATCACCCTGGTGGAGTTGGGCATGAATCTGCCCGGCGTACTTACGGCGCTGGATGTAGAGCGCGGCATGAAGTTGTTACGCGATCGAGTAGCCAGCGAATGAGCAGCGTGCTCAGCAGTGGCACGCAGCCTGTGCGTATCGAGCAGGACGTGGTGCTTGCCCGGCAAGTGGTGCGCAAGGCGGCCATCGACTGCGGCCTGCGACTGATCGACCAGACCAAGCTGGTAACGGCCGCCAGCGAGCTGGCCCGTAACACGGTGGTCTACGGCGGTGGCGGCGACATGGATTGGGCCATCCTGGAAGATGGCCTGCGCAAGGGTGTGCGCCTGCTGTTCCGCGACGAAGGGCCGGGAATCGCCGACCTCAAGCTGGCGATGACGGACGGTTGGACATCCGGCGGCGGGCTTGGCCTGGGGCTAACCGGTGCCAAACGCTTGGTGAACGAATTCGAGCTGGACACTGCGCCCGGCGCCGGAACGCGCATCACGATCACCCGATGGACGTGATCGCTGGCGGCAACCCTACCTCGGTCTTGTTGATCGAAGACGAAAGCCAGGTGGGCCATGCCAGACGCGCGGCGCACGTGCTGGCCGGATTGCATGGTCTGGATGATGAAGCTGCCGGGCGCCTGGCGCTGGTGGTTACCGAACTGGGCACCAACATTCTCAAGCATGCCACGCGGGGTGAGTTGCATCTGCGCACCGTTCCCGGGCGCGCGTGCACCGGCATCGAGGTGATAGCGGTGGATCGCGGCCAAGGGTTTGCCTTGGCCGATGGCATGCGCGATGGCTTTTCCACGGCGGGAACCAAGGGCCAGGGCCTGGGCGCCGTGATGCGGGCATCGCAGGTGTTCGACGCTTACGCCGACGCGCGGGGCGCGGTGATTCTCGCGCGCATCTACCCCCGCCGAATGGATAACCAGGACCTGCGTTTCGGCGTCAGCCAGCATGCCCTCCATGACGATCCGGCCTGTGGCGACACCTGGCGCATCGCCGTTCGCGATGATGGCCTGTCGGCACTGGTGGTGGATGGCCTGGGGCATGGCCCGGATGCGGCGCGCGCGGCCGATGCCGGTGCCGGCGCTTTCACGGTCAACCCCTTTGCCCGCCCGGACGAGCTGATCGGCGATATGCATCAGGCGATGGCCGGCTCGCGTGGCGGCGCCGTAGGCGTGGCCAGTTACGATCGGCAGCGCAATCTGCTGCAATTCGCCGGCATCGGCAATATTGCCGCCTCGCTGGTGTCGCCAACGGCATCCAGGGGCATGGCTTCGCATCCCGGCATCGTGGGTGGTCAATACCGCAAGGCGGTAAGTTTCGATTATCCCGATGCCGGTGGGCAGCTGCTGGTTATGCACAGCGACGGGTTGCAATCGCGGTGGCGCCTTGGCGACTACCCCGGGCTGTGGCAACGCCATCCGGCCGTGATCGCCACGCTGCTGCACCGCGACTTCAACCGTGGCAAAGACGATATAACGGTATTGGTGATCGCCCTGGAGGCCCGGCATGGATGACATCGAAGAGCGGATGCGGCAGCTGGCGCTGGAGAACGAGGCACTGCGCGCGGAACTGGAAGAAACCAACCATGGCGTGCTTGCGCTTTATGCCGAGCTGGACAACCAGGCCGAAGAATTGCGTCAGGCATCGGACCTGAAAAGCCGCTTCCTTTCCTACATGAGCCACGAGTTCCGTACGCCGCTGGGCTCGATCCTCAGCATCACACGGTTGCTCAGCGATGGCATGGATGGCCCGCTGAACATCGAGCAGGCCACGCAGGTGCAATTCATCAGTACCTCGGCGAACGAACTGAGCAACATGGTTGACGACTTGCTGGACCTTGCCAAAATCGAAGCCGGCCGCATCACCATTTCGCCCGCGTGGTTCGATATGTTCGACCTCTTCGGCGCGCTGCGCGGCATGTTCCGCCCGATTGTGGAATCCACGGGCATCGAGCTGGTTTTCGAAGAACCGGCAGGCATCCCGCGGCTGTTCACCGACGACAAGAAGCTGGCGCAGATCCTGCGTAATTTTATTTCCAACGCGCTGAAATTCACGGCGCGAGGAAGCGTGCGTGTATCGGCCGCCATGGAAGAAGCAACCTCCGTGCGCTTCTCGGTCATCGATACCGGAATCGGCATCCCCGCCGATATGCACGAGCGCCTGTTCGAGGATTTCGTGCAGGTGGATTCGCCCATGCAGAAGCGCTTTCGCGGCACGGGCCTGGGGTTGTCGCTGTGCAAGCGCTTTGCAGGGTTGCTTGGCGGACACGTGGGCGTGGAAAGCGAACCAGGCGTGGGTTCCAACTTCTATGTTGTGATCCCGGTTACGCTTCCGGAGGGCCTTGCCCATGGGGCGTGATTACCTCCTGCTCATCGTCGACGACAACGCGGCAACGCGTTACGCGATGCGGCGTGTGCTGGAACGCCATGGGTATCGCGTGCTGGAGGCCGGCACGGGTACCGACGGCCTTGCATTGCTGGCGAACGAACCCATCGATGCGCTGGTGCTGGACGTAAACCTTCCGGACATGAGCGGCTTCGACATCGCACGCGGCCTGCGCGCGGACGAGCGCACGTTACTGCTGCCGGTGATCCACGTATCGGCGGCCAGCATCCATACCGGCGACATGATCGCCGGGCTCAATGCCGGTGCCGACGCCTACCTGATTCACCCGGTGGATCCCGATGTATTGCTGGCTACCTTGCGAACCTTGCTACGCGTGCGGGATACGGAGCTTCGGCTGCTCGAAAGCGAGGCACGGTTCCGCGAGATCTTTGCCAACATCGCGGCGCCCGTGGCCGTGGTGGATGCACAATTTACCGTTCATGAGAGTAATCCGGCATTCGTTCGCCTGCTGCTGGGCAACGATACGGCTCTCGGTAGCGCCTTCGTGCAAGGCCAGGATGAAGCGCTCGACGACTTGCGTCAGCACCTGACCGAACATAGGCGCTGGCGTGGCACGCTGCGGCTGAAGGTGGGTGACGACTCGCGCGAGATGGAGTGGCGGCTTACTCCCTACCTGGAACCGGGGCGCGGCATCATTTTCGTGGAAGACCTGACCGAGCAGCGCGCGCGCG
>CAJCJD010000074.1 GCA_903970555.1 Vulcanimicrobiota bacterium | reverse complement strand
GAGCCGGCGTGCAAGCTGCCGATGTCGGAGAGCTCTATGTCGCCAGAGCCGGCGGTCACGCTGACTGCACCAGCAATACGCGCAATGTGCAGATCGCCCGAGCCAGTCTGCGCATCCAACTGCGTCAGGCCGCTGATGTACGCATCGCCCGAACCGCCGGTGAGCGTCACCGGCATGTTCGCCGGAAGCTGTACCTGCAGGTCGAGGTAGGCGTAGGACACACCGAACACGCCGATATTGAAGGAGTGCTCGCTGCCGACGTCGATGATCAGTTGATCGCCCTCGCGGTGCGAGGTCACTTGCAGGTTGTTTAGCGCCGACTCCGAGGAAGCGCAGGCGCGGCCATTGAGGTCGAGCGCCCCGGAACTGCCGTTGCCGACCAGGTGCATGTCGTGACTGTGCAGCTCGATCTGCACACCACGCACACCGGATAGGTCCTCATGCAGGCTTCGTGGCGCCGAATAACGGCATTCGTCCGCCGCAGCGGTTAGGGGGATCAACAAAAGGGCGAGAATGACGAGGGTGCGACGCATGCAGAATCTCCAGTCGGTGTACGTTGCTGAGATGCTGGGCAACCGAAAAAGGTTGAACTCCTGCCTCGATCTTCAGAGCGCGGACCTGTGCAGAAAGCCCCAAATCGGGGCCGGCCGCTCAGGATTTGCGTTCCTCGGCCTTCGCCCGCTGCCAAAGCGCCTCCTGCCCGGCAAGATCCGATGCCGACAGCGGCTGCCCCTCGGCAGCGGCGAATTGCTCCATCCGGCGAAAGCGCCGTTCGAACTTTGCATTGGCATGCTTCAGCGCCCGGGCGAAATCCACTCCCGCATGGCGTGCCAGGTTCACCGCCACAAACAGCACATCGCCAATTTCGTCTTCCAGCCGGCCTGGGTCGGCGCCAGCCTCGAATTCGGCATGCACTTCGGCCAATTCTTCGTGCAGTTTGTCGATCACCGGACGGTGATCGGGCCAGTCAAAACCAATGGTGGCCGCTCGCTGCTGCAGTTTCAGCGCGCGCTGCCATTCCGGCTGGCCGCGCGACACGCCGGCCAGCACGCTGTCATCGTGGGCATCGCCTTTGGCGGCGCGCTCGCTGGCCTTGATGGTCTCCCAGGCCTGCTTCTGCTCGTCCAGATCGGCATAGATGACATCGCCGAAGACGTGCGGGTGGCGGCGGCGCATCTTGTCGCTGATGGCTCGCGCCACGTCGTTAAATTCGAATAGCCCCTGCTCCTGCGCCATTTGCGCGTGGAAGACCACTTGCAGCAGCAGATCGCCCAGTTCATCGCGCAGGTCATGCCAATCGCGGCGGTCGATGGCGTCGGCAACCTCGTAGGCTTCCTCGATGGTGTAGGGCGCGATAGTGCTGAAATCCTGCTTCACGTCCCACGGACAACCGCGCTCTGGATCGCGCAAGCGCGCCATGATCGCAAGCAGATCGGTGAGGCCGTCGCGCGTTGCTTCCGTCATGGCAGACCGGCTTCACGCATGCGTGCGGCCCAATCGATGCCAGCATCGCCGATGGCCAGGAATTCGGGGTTGAGCAGCGACTCGCCACGGTTGTAGCGCAAAGGCTGCCCGGCGAGATCGAGCACCGCGCCGCCGGCTTCTTCCAACACGCATTGGGCGGCGCCGGTATCCCATTCGCAGGTTGGGCCGCGACGCAGATAGACGTCCGCCGCGCCGCGTGCAATCAAACAGAACTTCAGCGAGGAACCGAGGGGATGCAGTTGGTATTCCTCGCCGAGCAGGCGACGCATCACCGCTTCCTCCGAGCCGCCATGCGAGCGGCTACCGGCTGCAACGGGCGGATTGGCCAGCTCGCGAGTGAAGATGCGCTCCCAATCGGCCTCCGCCTGCACTTGCCACCATGCACCATGCCCGCGTGCAGCGACGAACAGGTCGCCGGTAACTGGCGTCAGCACCACGCCTATCACCGTCTCGCCATTCTCGATCAAGGCGATGTTGACGGTGAACTCGCCATTGCGCTTGACGAATTCGCGCGTGCCATCGAGCGGATCAACCAGCCAATAGCGCGACCAGTGGCGACGATCTTCCCACGGGGAATTCTTCGCCTCTTCCGACAAAACGGGCCATACCGGGTCGAGTTCTGCGAGCCCTGCGACAATGACTTGCTGTGCGGCGAGATCGGCCGCGGTGAGCGGTGAATGATCGTCCTTGAGCTCGACGTCGAAGTCCTCGCGATAAACGGCCATGATCGCTTCGCCAGCGCGGCGCGCCAGTGCGCCGATCTCCAGCAACAAGGGGTGATCGGGGGCGTTACTCATGTTCGTTGCAGGCGTCCGGCAAGATATTCGCGCGCCATGAACAGCGCGGCGATGGAGCGGCCTTCGGTGACATCGTCACGCGAGACCAGGGTGTGCAGATCGGCCATTTTCCACGGCACGACGTCGAGCGGTTCGGGCTCATCGCCGATCAGGCGCTCGGGGTAGAGATCCTGCGCCAATACCACGTGCGCCATATGCGTCATGTAGGACGGCGACAGCGACAGGTTGTGCAGGATCTTGAGCTTATGCGCGCCGTAGCCCACCTCTTCCTTCAACTCGCGGTTGGCGCCCTGCTCCACGGTTTCGTCGCGGTCGAGGCGCCCCTTGGGCAAACCCAGTTCGTAACGCTCCACGCCCACACCGTATTCGCGCACCAGCAGCACGGTTTCGTCGTCAAGCATCGGCACGATGATCACCGCGCCCAGGCCGCTGCCCTTGAGGCGTTCGTACGTTCGGTGCTCGCCGTTGGAGAACTCGAGATCCACCTGTTCCGCTCGCAGAAAGCTGCTGGCGTCCGAGTCGCGTGTCGCATGGATGATGGGATAGCGTGGCATCCGGTCATTGTAACCCGTGTCGCTCGGTGCCCGGCGGGTCATAAAGCCAGCCGCTGCAACGCTTGCGCGTGGATCGCCGGGGTGCCTGCCAGCACGCTGCGGGTCTCCAGCGTGAGCGGCTTGCCTTCCAGGTCGGTGAATGTGCCGCCAGCCTCGCGCACGATCACCGCCAAGGCGGCGATATCGAGGATATTTACGTCCGACTCGATCACCAGGTCCAGGCCGCCGCGTGCGAGCAGATGGTAGTGGCAGAAATCGCCGTAGCCACGTATCCGATTGCTATCGCGGATCATGGCGCCGAGGGATTGCCAGCGCGCATCGGTGGTGAGCGTTTTGATGTTGCCCGTGGAAATGGAGGCTTGCGCCATGTCCGATGTTTGCGCCACATGCACGCGTTCACCGTTGAACCACGTGCCGCCGCCGGCGCTGGCCCACATCGTTTCGCCGTAAATCGGCGCGCTCGATACGCCAAGCACCAACTCGCCGCGATGCATCAGTGCGATCTGCGTCGAAAAGAACGGCGTGCGCCGCACGAAACTCTTGGTGCCATCCAGCGGATCGACCAGCCAGAGCAAGCCGTCGCGATCGCCATCCAGGCCGAATTCCTCGCCATAAATCGCCGCACCGGGCAATGCAGGTGCAAGCACCGCGCGAATGGCTTGCTCTGCTTCGCGATCGGCGATCGTCACCGGCGTGGCATCGGATTTGATTTCGACCTCGACGCCTCGACGCCAGTAATGCCGAATCACCTCCGCCGCCGCCTCCGCGGCTTCGCGTGCTGCTTTCAGCGCTGCATCCCATCGCTGGTCGTTCATGGATTTCCTGTCGGTGCATTGAGTTGGGTCAGGCCTCCACGATAGCGGAGTCTTACGCTGCCGTCCGGTGTGGGGGTGCCTAGCGTGTGCAACCAGTGCAAAAACGCTGGATCGCTGCGATGCGGCTTCAGGTCCATGCTCAGATCCCATCCAAGCGGACTGAAGGATAGCCGTCCAGCCGTCTGCAAGGGACCCGTGCGATCATCGTTGAGTGTGGCCTGAAGTACGCCGGATTGTCCGCTGACGTTGAGCGATAGCACACCGAGCGGAAATGTTCCTTGCACAGTGTGTATGGCAGCCTGCGACCAATGACCCGTCGCTTCGACCTGCATCGGCCAATTGCCCTGCAGCTGCGCTTGCGCAATGTGCACGTCCAGCTGTCCTTGTGGCTGGCCGTGCAACCAGGGCTGTAGGGCGAGCAAAGCCATATCCACGTGCAAGGTGACGTCCCGCCACTCATCCTGCGTCGGGGAGAGTCGGTGCATCTGTCCATGCAGTTGAAGCTGCGGCTGACGAAGATCCAGGCCTAACCGGATATCGCCGATCAGGGCACGGTGCGAGAGCGTCCACGCAACGCTGCCAAGTGAAGGGCCCCCTGCGGTCGATACCTGGTCGGCGTGGCCCTGCCAAATCGTCCCGCTCACGTGCTCGAACTGCAGCCCATGCAGGCGCGACTGCATCAAAGGGAGCGCCAGGCTTGCCGGCATGAACCACACCAGCGCGGCCAGCGCCAGCAGGAATGCGGCCAATCCGGCCAGCACGATGCGCAAGGTCTTCATCCATCCTGATCCGCATAAAAACGCGGTGACGCTTGAGCGACACCGCTACTGCCCCGATCATAGCCGGATGACCCGCATCCCTGACGCCGACAACGCCGCCCTCGCCCGGCGCGACCTACAACACATCTGGCACCCTTGCACGCAGATGCACGATCACGAACAGGTGCCGATGGTGCCGATCGTGCGCGGCGAAGGCCCCTGGCTGATCGATGCCAACGGCCGCCGCTATCTCGACGGCATCAGCTCGTGGTGGACCAACCTCTTCGGCCACGCGAATCCGCGTATTGCTGCGGGGTTGGCCGACCAGGCGAAGACACTGGAACACGTCATCTTCGCCGGCTTCACCCATCCGCCCGCGATCGAGCTGGCCGAGCAGCTGGTGCGCATCACCCCGCCCGGACTGGAGAAAGTATTCTTCGCCGACAATGGTTCAGCGGCAATCGAAGTGGCGCTGAAGATGAGCTTTCACTACTGGCTGAATCAGGGCCATGGCGAGAAGACGCGCTTTATCGCGCTGACTGGCAGCTATCACGGCGAAACGCTCGGTGCCTTGTCGGTGAGCGATGTCGCGCTTTATCGCAAAACCTACGCGCCGCTGTTACTCACGCCAATTCTCGCGCCGTCGCCGGATACCTATGAGGGCGAGCCGGGCGAATCGCCGGAACAGACTGCTGCGCGTCGACTGGAAGCCATGCGTGTGCTGCTCGAACAGCATGCGCATGAAACCTGCGCCGTCATCGTCGAGCCGCTGGTGCAGTGTGCTGGCGGCATGCGCATGTATCACCCCAGTTATCTCACCGGCCTGCGCGCGCTTTGCCATCGCTATAACGTGCACTTCATCGCCGATGAAATCGCCGTGGGTTTCGGCCGCACCGGCACTATGTTCGCTTGCGAACAAGCCAACGTATCGCCCGATTTCATGTGCCTGTCCAAAGGATTGACGGGCGGCACATTGCCGCTTTCCGTCGTATTGACGACCAAGCATGTTTACGATGCGTTTTACGCCGAATACAGCGCAGGCAAAGCCTTCCTGCACTCGCACAGCTACACCGGCAACCCGTTGGCATGTCGCGCCGCGCTGGAAACACTGGCGATCTTCCGCGACGAACCGGTGCTGGAACGCAATCGCGCGTTATCTGCACATCTTGCACAGCGGCTCGCACCATTGCGCGACCATCCCAACGTGGCGGACGTGCGCCAACAAGGCATGATCGCCGCCGTGGAACTGGTCGCCGATAAAGCAACGCGCCGCCCTTTCCCGGCGAAAGATCGTCGGGGCCTGAGGGTTTACATGCATGGGCTGGAACACGGCGCGCTACTGCGGCCGTTAGGTGACATCGTCTATTTCATGCCGCCCTACGTTGTCAGCGAGAGCGACATCGATCATCTCGTTAATGTCGCCGTCGAAGGTATTGCACGCGCCATCGCGTCTTGATGCTTGGCGACTGACGCGAGAAGTACTGCGGTCAATATCCGTTTCCGTGGATGGTCACGCTCGGATCGAGCTTCTGCAGGGCCGGCCCCAGGTTGCGCTCGCCCGTACTCTCGAGGTCTTGCTGGGTATAGCTGCGACCTGGAACTGGCAGGCACTCGCCCTTCTTGGGCGGGATCAAACTGCCCGTATCGCGTATGCAATTGTGGTCGCCGGGCCTGATCGGCGAAGCATGCGGCGTGGCACTCGATGCCGTGGCGGCAGGGGCTGGCGGCTGTGCACTTTGCGGCGAGGAGCATACCGGCGCGGCGAAACTGGTAGCCAGCAGCACTGCGAGTGAAATAAACCTGGACATAGCAACCTCCTGCTCGCAACGCGGGGACGGCGAGCATGTTGTGGGTCGCCAACCATGCTGATACGGAGCAGCAACTGCCGCAAGGGTCCATGGCCCCGAGCGCTCTTGCGTTCAGATGAATGAACGACCAGCCGTGCAAGTTGTATGCTGAGCGATCTGTTTGTTAATGCCTATCCGTATGCGCACAACCCGCATTCATATTGATCAACCGCTCTCCATGAACGCAGAACTCGCGCTGCCGTCGCAGGCTGCCGAGCACGTAGCGCGCGTGTTGCGAATGAATCCGGGCGATGCGCTTACCGTATTCAATGGCGATGGTTATGACTACACCGCCACGCTGATTGCCGTCGGCAAGCGCGACGTTACGTTGCGTATCGATGGCCGTGAATCGGTCGCCAACGAATCGCCGCTCAGGCTCACGCTCGCACAAGGTGTGGCGCGCGGCGAGAAGATGGATCTGATTGTGCAAAAAGCCACGGAGCTGGGCGTGGCCCGAATCGTGCCGCTGTTTACCGAACGCTCCGAAGTGAAACTGGAGCCATCCCGGGCAGAGAAGCGGCTGCTGCATTGGCGAGCTGTGGCGGCCAGCGCCTGTGAACAGAGCGGCCGTGTCCGAGTACCGGAGGTTCTAGCCGCGCTACCGCTGCAGGCATGGCTGGATAGCCTCGCCGATGACAGCGTTCAGCGTCTTGCCCTGTTACCCGAGGGCACGCTGCGCGCACGTGAATTGCGCTTTGGCGAAGCAGGCGGCTTGCTGGTAGTCGGCCCAGAAGGTGGCCTGGGCGATCGTGATATTGCGGCGTTGCAAGACGCAGGTTTTGCGGGCCTGCGATTGGGGCCGCGCATTCTGCGCACGGAAACAGCTGGATTGGCCGCCCTTGCTGCCTTGCAGGCCCTGCACGGAGACGTTTAGCTTTGGCTACCTCCTCCGATTACGGAGAAGGTTCAGCTCGCCTGCTGCAACAACTCGTTCACTTCGTTTTCGATGCCTTCCAGATCCGGAATCATCGCGACGTCGTCGCGCACCAGCACCTGCGCCTTCACGCCACGTGGCAACGGCTTGCCGTCGTGTGTCGGAATGATCAACTCCGCATTGAGCGTGGTCAGGCGTGGGAAACCTTGCGTCACCACCGCCACGAACGGTAGTTCGGCATTGCCGCCGAGTGCCTTGAGCACGGCCACGCGCACGCTCAGGTCCGAATCGCCTTCCTGCGCACCGGTCAGCTTGGTGAAGGAAACCAGCGGCACGCGCCAACCGCGCCACGCGATACGGCCAAGCAACCACTCGGGCGCGCCGGGGATCGGTTCAGGGGTAGTCAACGTGATCACTTCGGCCACGGTGGCGTTGGGCAACAGCAGGCGCAGATCGCCCACCGGCACCAGGACGCAGCGGATTTCGCGGGGTAGTGGCTGTTCGCTCATCGGAAGTCCTCATTGGATGCCCTGAACCATTCTGGACAGATGTCACCGGCCGTGTCTGATCGCAGATCACAGGGCCATCGGCGAAGGCGGACTGCCCGTCTGTCGAGACGATGGACCGCAGATATGCGGACAGACAGGGCCGGCCCGAAGGGTGATGTGCAGAAGGCCCGCATGCTGCGCCGCGCGGCTTGAACAGACGGCCAGTCTGCCCTGCGCCGCGCAACACAACCTGCTGGCCTTCTGCACATCATGACATCCGCCCAGAATGGTTCAGATCATCCATTAGGCGCACCGCGAGCTCTTGCGGCGAGCCGGAAAAACTGGCCAGCCGTTCGGCTAGCACGCCATGCACCATGTTTGCGTAATGATCGTTGGAGGACGATTCGACCCAAACCTGTCCGCCGCGATCATGAATCGCCTGCGCACCCGCCACCGCGTCGGTGGCTTGCCCGGCGAACACGATCGCCAGTGCGTCACGCCCGAACACATTCGCTGCCATCGTAAAGCTGCTATCGATAGACGGCGCCTGTTCGTTCGTATCCTCGTTCGCGGCAGTAAGTTCCACCTGCCCGTCGCGCAAGATGCGCACTTGTTGGCCACGCGGCACAAGCAGGATTTCGCCTGGCTTTGCGCGCATTCCGACAACGGCAACTTTCACGGGCAACGCACTTTGAGTCGCGAGCGATTGGGCCAATTGTTCGGCCGATCCATTGCTCTGATGTTGGGTCAGCAAGATCGGAAGCTTGAGATTGCCGGGCAAGCCGGCAAGAAATACCGCCAGCGAAGCCTGGCTATCCCGCGCAGCACCTAGCACCAACAAACGCGCAAATGCGGTCTCCAGTTCGTGCAGATGGGTTTCCTGGGGCTCGTAATCTTGCTTGGGCGCGATAGCTTCCTCAAGCGAAACTAACTCCAGTGTCATGCCAGGCTCGATGGGCGACTCCACTTCGTCCGCATCGGGGGCCAGGTAATCGGCCGCGCTGACTTTCTCGACGCCGAAATTCTGTTTTGGCTTGTCATCCGAGGCCTTGGGCGCCGTGAATTCATCTTCTTCGACAAAGCCCCATTCCGGAGCGGACGGCGCTGGCGTTTGCTGGGCGAGTGTGGCTTTTTCGATGACCGCCGGCGTGAAGTCTTCGTCGTCGACCGACGCCAGGGAAAGGTGATCGATATTGGCGCTGAAAGCCGGTGGCTCAATGTGCAGCGGCGATGGCTCCGATTCGATGAACGCGTCGTGCTCGCCGAAATGGCCGTCGTGCAGTGGCGGCAACGCATCATCCGCGTTGTACTTCAGGCCGGAGCCGAACTCATCCTCAGCACCGTCGACCGACTCGGTAGCCAAGGAGATGTGGTCGATATCGGCGTTGAAAGCCGGTGGCTCGACGCGTGTCGACGGTGTCGATTCGAGGAGCGCGTCGTGCAATTGCGCATCGTGTTCACCGAACTCGCCGTCGTGCAACAACGGCACCGCATCGTCCGCGTTGTATTTCAGGCCCGAGCCGAACTCGTCTTCCGGCACGTCGACCGATTCGTCGGAAGCTAGCAACGCTTCCAGCTCGGCCGCGAGAGTTTCGGTATCGGGCGCGGAGTCATCGTGTTCGAGTGGCAGATCTTCGATCGAGTCGGCTGCTGTTTCCTCGGCCAGTGATTCGGCCGGGACAGGTTCTGCTTGCTGCTCTGCTTCAAGCGTTGAAACGTGAGGCGTCTCGACCTCTCGCGCGTTGTCGGGTCGCGGCGGGTCGATCGTGTCGTTGTTGAGTACCTTGGACGCCAAATGCCGCGCCCAACGTGCGCGATCCCAACCGTCCAAACCGCGGCTGGCCTGCGCATCATTGAACACCACAGGTGTCTTGCCGGCATCGATCAAGCCATAGATACGATCGAGCGTGGTGTCATCCACGGCATCATCGAGATTAACCACCAGCACGTCGACCTTTGCCGCACGCAGCTTTGCCTCGTCGAAACTGCTTAGCGGACCTTCATGCGCAATCTGCGCACCGTGCTCGCAGAGCGCAGTGCGCAGGTGACCACCCAGTTCAGCATCATCGAAGAACAGCGCGACCGCGACTTGCTTGTCAGTCATTCACCGGCTCCTGCGCGCGCTGCTCCAGCACTTCGCTGATTTGCGCCAGCAACTCGGCTTCCTGATAGGGCTTGCCGAGGTAACGTTCGACACCGAGATCGAAAGCGCGTTGACGATGCTTTTCGCCGGTACGCGACGTGATCATGATGATCGGCACGTTACGGAATCGCGGATCGGCCTTCATCTGGATCGCCAGCTCGTAACCGTCCATGCGCGGCATTTCGATGTCGAGCAACATTAGATCGGGCACGCGCTCGTGCAATTTCTCGAACGCATCGAGACCGTCCTTCGCGGTTTCCACTTCATACTCGTGACGTTCGAGCACGCGGCCGGTGACCTTGCGCATGGTGATCGAATCGTCCACCACCATGACCAGCGGCCGGGTGCGTACATCTTCGATGACCGGTGCGGTGGTGGCGTGCTCGATGCCCTCGATCAAACGCTGCTCACGACGGGCGAGGCCATGACGCACCAGCGGCGCCAGGTCGAGAATCACCAGCACCGAGCCGTCGCCCATGATGGTGGCGCCAAGAATGCCCGGCACCGAACTCACCTGCGGGCCGACCGACTTCACCACGATTTCGCGTGAACCGATCACGGCATCGATGCGGATGGCGGCACGCAGTTCACCTGCGCGGGTCAGCAGCAACGGCAGTTGTTCCTCGTCGCCAACGTGACCGGCGGCTAGACCCAGCAGCTCCGACAGGTCGTGAATACCGTACTCTTCGCCGTTGTATTCGAACTGCGGATTGTCCTCGGCCATCCGCTGCGCCAGTTCGTCCGGACTGATGCGGGCCACGCCTTGCACCGAGGTCATCGGAATGGCGAAGTTGGATTCGCCGATGCGCACCAGGATGGCCTGCGTCACCGCGAGGGTGAACGGCAGGCGCAACACGAAGGTGGTGCCTTCGCCCTTGTGCGACTCGATCGCCAGCGAACCGCCAAGCAGCTTGATCTCGTTGGCCACCACGTCCATACCCACGCCGCGACCGGCAAGCTGGGTGACGGTGCTGGCGGTGGAGAAGCCTGTCTGGGTGATCAGCGCCAGCAACTGGTCGTCGCTGAGGCGAGTTTCCGGACGGACCAGGCCGCGCTCGATCGCGCAATTGCGAATCGCATCGCGGTCCAGACCGCGGCCGTCGTCGCTGACGCGCACGACCACCTCAGTGGCTTCGCGTGCGACGCGAATGCGCACGGCGCCCTCTTCCGGTTTGTTCGCCTTGAGACGGTCTTTCGGCGACTCGATACCGTGTGCAACGGCGTTACGCAGCATGTGCTCGAACGGCGCCTTGATGCGGTCGAGCAGGTTGCGATCCATTTCGCCGTGCGCGCCTTCCACGTACAGCTGGGCGCTCTTGCCTTCTTCCTGTGCGGCCTGGCGCAGCGTGCGGCGCAGGTTCGGCACCATGGTGTCGAACGGCAGCATGCGGGTGCGCAGCAGACCTTCCTGCAATTCCGAACTGACGCGCGACTGCTGGATCAGCAGCGTTTCGGCCTGACGGGTGAGTTCGTCCAGCATGTTCTGGATCGACACCAAGTCCGATACCGATTCGGCCAGCGCACGCGAATACTGCTGCAACTGGGAGAAGCGATCGAGCTCGAGCGGATCGAACACCCCGATACCAGCTTCGCGATGTTCGCGCTGGAAACGCGCGATGATCTGCGCTTCCGTTTCGATTTCCAGCATGCGCAGCTGACCGCGCAGACGTGCGACGGTTTGCTCAAGTTCGACCAGGTTGAAGCGGTAGGCAGAAACCTGCTGCTCCAGGCGCGAACGGTAGATCGCAACTTCGCCGGCGTTGTTGACGAGGTTGTCGAGCAGGTCGGCGCGTACGCGGATCTGTTCCTGACCGGTGCGTGAGGATTCTTCCTGCTGCAGGTCTTCGTCGGGAAGCAGCGAGGGCAGATCCACAGCCTGATGTTGTGGCGCTTGTGCGTGCGCTGGTGCTTGCGGCTGAACAACGGCCTCGGTGACAACCGCTTCCTGCGCGCTTTCGACGCCGCCAAGTAGGCGTTCGATCATTGCGTGCGGATAGGCGATAGCGTTGCCCTGCGATACGAGCTGTACCAGGCCGTGCATCTGATCGAAGGCGGCTTCGAGTGTGCCGATCAGCGGCGCGGTGCGCTGCGGATCGATGCCGTGCGAACGCTCCAGCAAGGTTTCAATGGCGTGGCTGAGGTCGCCTACCGGCGTCAGGCCGGCGATGCGCGCACCACCCTTCAGGGTGTGCAAGGCGCGCAGCAGGCCTGCCATGTGCGCGACTTCCGTCGGCTCGGCATGCCATTGAGCCAGCACGCCATCAGCGTCGTCGAGAATTTCGCGGGCTTCTTCGCTGAAGATTTCCAGCAGATCGGGATCGATGTGGCCGAAGCTCATCAAATCGCCAGCCGGAACGGCGTCGATCGATTCGTGCGCGATTTCGGTTTCCGCGACGAATTCCTCTTCGTGCGCGGTCTCGGTCTCCGCTACGGGCACCTCTTCGTGAGGAACCGGAACAACGTGTTCAACTTCGGCAATCGCCTCTTCGTCGGCGGGTGTTTCGTCGATCGGTTCGTTAGCGGCGACATATTCGATGGCACGCTCGAGCGGTGCCGCCTCGTCGACAGGTGTCGCTGCAGCAGGCTGATCGGGCTCTAGCGCTTCCAGGCTGGCGAGCAGCGCGGCGAACTCTTCGTCTTCGGTGCTAGGCACGTGAACGTGGTGGGCAGCCGGCGTTTCCTCGACAACCTGGCTCGACTCGTGCTGGGAAAGCTCTTCCAGCAGTTCGGCGGTGTAGTCGTCCTCAACAGGCTCGGCGTGCAAGGCAGACGCAGGCGCTTCCTCTGTCTCTTCGGCCACCGGAGCCGCCTCGATAGGATCGACGTGCGTTTCGGCTTCGGCATGCTCGATATGTTCCGGCTCGATGCTATGCGGCTCGAACACCACGTGTGCGATCTGCGGTTCGGGCTGGTGATCGCGCAGTTCGTCCAGGCGTGCGATGAGCGCTGATGCATCGGGCAATTGCGGATGGGCAGCATCGAACTGCGCCATCACTTCGTCCACCACATCCGCGCTCTGGCGAAGCAGGCGAACGCCTTCGTTGGACAGCGGCTGGCCGGCTGCGCGCAAACGCTTGAGCAAGCTTTCCAGCGGCGACAACAGATGAATCAGCAGCGGGATATCGACCATCGCAATGGCGCCGTGCAAGGTATGCACGGCACGCAGCAAGCCGTCGTCGACCGGCAATTCGTTGTCGGCGAAGTCGACCGCGTTGCGGATGGTTTGCAGGTACTGGGCCACTTCGCTGCGCAAGATTTCCAACAGCACCGGATCCACCGGCGGCAACACCGGCTCGTGGATGATGCCGGTGAATGGCGTAGCGACTGTCTCTTCGACAGACTGGCTCGCGGCAACGGAGTGATCGGTGTGCGTGGCGGCGGGGATGGCATCGATCGATGCATCCACGCGCGGCACGCGACGACGCACGACGCGGCGCACGGTTTCCGTTGCGCTAGACGCGTACTGCTCCACGCTGGCCTGCTCGCCAGCAGCGAGGTGATCAGCGGCTTGCATGATCGCGCTAAGCGGCGCGGTCGGCACGACGCCGTCCTTGAGCATCGCCAGCAGTTCCGGCAACGCTTCGATGGCACGCCCGACCAGCGTCTGCACGCCTTCGTGCGGCTGGATGGTGCCATCCAGCACGCGATTGAGCATGTTCTCCACGCGCCAGGCGAATTCGCCTAGCGTGCTGGCGCCGACCAGACGACCCGACCCCTTCAACGTATGGAAGGAGCGGCGGATCGAGGTGAGTTCGCCAAGCTGGCTTGGATCGGCCAGCCAAGTCTGCTGCGCGTGCCGCAGGCTGGCGATCTCTTCCTGCATTTCTTCCAGGAAGATTTCGCGGATATCGTCGTCGATGCCTTCGGTGCTGGTCTGGAAACCGGCGCCAGCTGCAAGCGGATCGTGAGCGGATACCTGCTCTTCGATTTCTTCTTCGATCTCGACCCAGTCGTCGCCCTCATCGGACAGCGAACTGCCTGAAGTCGCTTCGGTTTCGACCAGATGCAGCCCAGTCAGATCGTGAGCCAGCGGCGCAAGCGTCTCGCTGCTGCCGAGGAACAATTCGGTGGCATCGTTGCCATGTGCGAGGCTGACGGATTCGTTCAACACCGGCGCGGGTGCTTCGGCGTGGACTTCTTCGGCATCTTCCGGCAGCGCCTTGGCCAGCGGTGGCGGCCAGTAACCCAGTCCGCCGAGGCTATGTTCGGCCACATCGAGGATGTGTTCGAGCCCGCCGCGATGTTCGCGGGCGGCTTCGAGGTAGTACTCAAGCGCCGCCAGGGCATCGGCGAGCTGGTCCATCTGCGCGCTGCTTGGCACGCGTTGGTCCACGCACAGCTCGTTGCCGATGAAGCGACCCACGCCTTCGGCGATTTGCGCCGGACGCGGCGAAGAAAGCATGCGCATCGCGCCGGCCACTTCGTCCATCAGCGCCGGCATGCCGGTGAGCTGTTCGTGCTGCCAGCCCGATTCCACGAACGCGACGATGCCGTTCTTCACCTTGCCGGTGTTGGCGACGGCTTCGCTCATCAGCGTGGCAAGAATGTGGCGTGCCTCACTGCGCGGCAGCATGGCGGTCGAGTGTTCCTCGGCGTGCTCATTTTCCGCACCGAGGCTTTCGATGTGATCGTCGAGCGATGCTTCGACATACAACAGCGCACCGGCGACGTCGAGCAGCGAATCCTCATCGGGGCTGCGCAGGCGGCTGGCTATTTCCTCGAGTACGCGACGCTGTTCGTTGATCACGCGGCGCGGCACGTTGAGTGCCAGCATGCCTAGCGTATCGCCGACGCGCTCAAGCACTTCGGCTTGCGCGCCCAGCTGTGCCGGGTCGGCATCGGCTTGGCGCAGGAACAGATCCAGCGCTTCTTTCACGCGCAGCAGATCGTCTTTCAGCGCGCGTGCGACGGAGTCGAGCAGTGCACGGTTGTGACCGGTCATCGAGCCGCGGGCGTGTTCCAGCTCGCTGGCGTCAGGAACCAAGCCGTCAAGGTTGTAGGTCTGCGCCAGCTGCACCATCTGCGGGCTGCGCTGCTTGGACTGCGCCACGATATACAGCAGTTTGCGTGCGAGATCGTCGGCGTCACCGCCTTGCAGTGTTTCCTCGCCCTGTTCGATCAACTGACGGATGCTGCGATCGACGCGGCCGATCAGCTGACGAACCTCGGCAGCGTGGTTTTTCAGCATGCCGTGGTCAAGACCCTCCAACACACCGGCCGCAATCCACCACAGGCGACGACCTGGCGTGGTCACGCAGCGCGTGGCAATCGCATTGAGCGTCTTGCGCATGCCGGCAAGCTGATTGACGGCACCCTGGCCGCGGAACCAGGCCAGCATCTGCTGCTGGAAGCGCAGGCGCAGTTCGGCAATCTCGTTCTTGTGACGCTGCGCATCCGCCGCGTTGGTCGGCGCCGGTGCATGAATGGGCAGTGCGGCGTCGAGATTCGGCGTAAAGAGTGCCGATTCGCTCAGCGCATCCTGATCGCGGCTTGCGCGCAATTCGTTTAGCAGCGGCAGCAGCACGACCGGTACGTCACGGTGACCGCTAGACAGACGCTCGAGGTAATCGGGCAGCTGCATCAGGCCACGCATCAGCGCGGCGTAGGCATCCTCGCGATTGCGCACGTGGTCTTCGAGCAGCGAGATGGAGAGTGTTTCCATCTCCTCGGCGACCATCGCCGCGCCGTAGAGCTCGACCATGCGCAAGGTGCCTTGCACCTGATGCAGGTTGTCTGCGCAAGCGCGCATGACATCGCGCTCGCCGGGATTGTCGACGTAGGACTCCAGCGCCTGACGTGCGAGCGCAAGCGTCTCGTCAAGCTCGGGCTTGACCCATTGCAGAGTTGTGAAATCGATGTGGTCTTGAAGTCTCATGCGCCCCCCTCAGCGGCTGCGCTTCTTTAGCGCATCACGCAACCGTCGAGGTTGCCCTCTTGTTATGGCCCAGTATCAACCCGTCTCAACCCGGCAGCTTAAAGTGCGCCACTGAACGGCGCAGATCGCTTGCCAACTGTGCCAGGTAACCAATCGATTCCGCCGTTTGGCTTGCGCCTTGCGACGTCTGCGAGGTGATTTCCTGGATCGCGTTCATGGATTGCGAAATATCTGTTGCAGCGATGGATTGCTGACGTGCGGCGGTGGAGATGTTCTGAATCAGTGCGGACAAATCGTGCGAAACGCGTTCGATGTCGCCCAGTGCGCTGCCAGCGTCTTCTGCTTTACGCGCACCGGCCACCACTTCGGCGGTGGTTTGTTCCATCGAGTTCACCGCTTCGTTGGTGTCGGACTGAATCGTCTGCACCAGCGTTTCAATTCGTTTCGTGGCGCTCGCGGAACGTTCCGCGAGGCGCTGCACTTCGTCCGCCACGACCGCGAAACCGCGACCCGCTTCGCCGGCCGATGCCGCCTGGATAGCGGCGTTCAAGGCGAGGATGTTGGTCTGCTCGGCAATGTCGTTAATCAGTTCCACGATAGAGCCGATCTCTTGCGAGGACTCACCCAGGCGCTTAATACGCTTGGAGGTTTCCTGAATCTGATCGCGGATCGAGTCCATGCCCGAGATCGTTTCGCGTACCACCTCAGCACCGTGCGAGGCGATCTGCACCGAGCGTTCGGCCACGTCGGCCGACTCGGCGGAGTTCTTCGACACGTTGTCCATCGAACTCGCAATCTGATTGATCGCGGTGGTCGCCGTGCTGATGCGATGCGCCTGGTTCTGCGCAGCATCGGCCAGGTGGCGCGCTGTGGTCTGCGTTTCCTGTGCGGAGGACGACACCTGTTCGGAGGTCTCGTTGATCGTTGTCACCAGGGTGCGCAACTCGTCGATAGCGTAGTTCACCGAGTCGGCGATGGCGCCGGTGATGTCCTCCGATACCGTGGTCTTTACCGTCAGGTCACCTTCGGCGAGCGAACCCATTTCGTCCAGCAGGCGCATGATGGCCTCCTGGTTACGCTGGTTGAGTTCGGTACTCTCCTGGAACCGGCGGCGCTGGTCGCGCACCAACTGCCACACCAGCACGATGGCGAATAGCACGGCACCGATGGCACCGAGCACGCCCCAACCGATGTTCGGGAACAAGCGGCGTACCGGCAGCTGGCCGATCTGATCGGCGACATCGTTCGCGCGCAGCAGCACGTTGGACGAATCCAGCGAGGCCTGGTTGCCTGCGCTCTTCACTTCGGCGATGTTGCTTGCCGCGGCGACCAGCTTCGATACCGGCTCGCTCAGCTTGTCCCAATCGCCCTGCATCTGGGAAAGAATCTTGCGTGCATTGGCGTCGCCCAACTGCTGCACGCCCATGCCCTGGTTGCCCTGCAACAGGCCGTTCAACACTTCGCCGTAGTTTTGCGCGTCGCGTGAAAGACCATCGGCGGAAGCCTGCTCGGATTCGCCACCCTGCAGCACCTCCTGCACGCGGCGGGTGATACGGTCGGCCAGCAACATTTGGCGCGAAGCACCCAGCATTTCGTCCGCGCTTGTGCCCTTGCGCTGCTGCAGGATGTTGACTACCTGCTCCATGTTGGAGTTGAGCAACGGTAGCTGCTTGGAGAGATCGTCAGCGCGCTGCGACGAATCGAGCACAACTGCCTTGTTGGAGAGGATCTTGCCGATGTCGCCATCGAGCGATTTCCACGCGTCGGCCAGCTTGCTGACGGAGCGGCCCGTGTTGGTGGCACCCTTGTCGGCATACGCCTTCATGCCGGTCTTGGTGTCGCCCGCGACGAGACGCTGCACGGCAGAATCGATCGTGTCGCGCGCGTTTTCCAGCTCGGCGAACGAGTCCGGGTTACCGCCGGAAGCCTCCAGCGCATACTTGGCCGTCTGCTGCGACAACACCTGGATCTGCGTGGTCAACGCAATCGCCTGGCGATCTTCGCCGTTCTTGAGGTTGAGTAGAACGAAGTCGACGGCCGCAAAGCCGATCGAAACCACCAGCAGGACAATGAGGATGGTGTAACCCCGTTCCCTGCCGACGCCCCCTGTAGTGCTCATGATCTTCACCTCATCCGTCTACTGCACACCAGCCGCAACACATGCCAGTTAAGAATTCTGGGGCGTTTGCCCCCGCTCCGACCCATTCGGCGCCGGTCCTGCTGCGCCCCATCAGGCGGCGGCCTGACGGAAGTCAGGTGCGCGCACCAACTTGCCCATGCTGAACAGCGCCAGGCGCTGTCCGTCCACGTCCACACGATCGTCGACAAAGCGGCTGAGCCGTGGATCGTCCTCGGGCTCGGCGCCGCGACGCTGCTCCACGTCCACCGTACGCTGGCCGAACACCTCGTCCACCAGCAGTGCCACGTTGCCGCTGCCCTGGCGCACGACCAACAAACGGGTGCGCTCGGAATGCTGCGTACGTTCGCTGAAAAGAAAACGCGCCAGATCGATTACCGGCACCAGGTTGCCGCGAACGTTCGCTACGCCCAGCAACCAGGGCTTGGTGCCCGGCACTTGGGTCAGCGAAGGTACCGCCAGCAGTTCGTTGATCTCTTCGATGCCGCTGACGAACAAGCGATTGCCGGCGCGATAACCGATACCGCGCCAAAGACCGGGCGCTTCCAGGCGTTCCTGCGTGCCGGAGGCATGCGCGAGCGAAAGCCGCTCGTAACGGGCAAGGATTTCGAACGGGGTCTGGCCGACGGTCGCGTTCATGCTCACCTCATGCCGCGTTCGGCAGCAATTCGTCGATACACGTCAGCAATTCCTTCTCGTTCACCGGCTTGGTGATGAAGGCCTTTGCTCCCTGACGCATACCCCACACTCGGTCGGTTTCCATCGACTTGGTGGTGATGATCACGATCGGCACACCGGCGGTCGCCGGGTCGCGCGTAAGCGTGCGCGTCGCCTGAAACCCGTTCATGCCCGGCATGATGACGTCCATGATGACGAGATCGGGCTGCGTAGCGCGCACGCGCTCGATACCGTCCTCGGCATTGTTGACGGCATCGACGCGATGACCCGCGCGCTCGAGCAGCGTGGTGAACACGCGCACGTCGGTCGGCGAATCATCGATGATGAGGATGTTGGCCACAGCGCCCCCCTTAGATGCTGCAGTCACTGGCGTTAAACCGTGCTGACATGACGATGAATGGCGCCAAGCAGTTCATCGCGCGTGAACGGCTTGGTGAGATATTGCTCGGCACCGACGATGCGACCACGCGCCTTGTCGAACAGGCCGTCTTTCGAGCTCAGCATGATGACTGGCGTCGCTCGAAATTGCGGATTGTTCTTGATCAGCGCGCAGGTCTGATAGCCGTCGAGTCGCGGCATCATGATGTCCACGAAAATAATCGACGGTTTCTGATCGGAAATCTTAGCCAGCGCCTCGAAGCCGTCGACGGCGGTCAGCACGTCACAGCCTTCCTTCTTCAGCAAGGTTTCCGCCGTGCGGCGGATGGTCTTGGAGTCATCGATAACCATGACCTTTAGACCGGCCAAGCCGTTCGTACCTACGTTCAAGTTCACTTAACCCCCCTGCGGCCTGCCCAGGCTCAGGTACGACACCCGGCAGGCGGCCAGGCCCCCACCGGACGCTGATGAAAAAATCCTGCACAAACGCTTCTTAGGCGCCTGCTCTTCGTCAGGGCACCCCGTCTTTGCTGTTTACTGCCTGCACGGCATTCAGTCAAGGAAAAATCACTTATGGCAGCAACCTTTACCATCGGAAACGCGAAGACATATGTGAAGAGCGCACACTGTCACAGCTTGAGAGTATGGTCGCCAAGCCCCACTCCACCCGCCGTGGCGGAGTAATCAGCAGATCGTTTGGTGCGCGATGCCCACCTGCCGCCTTGTCGCGCAGGGACCACCTCAGCGAACATGCATGCCCCACCCCGCCGACTTCACCGGCCACTGGAGAATGACCCCGATGCCTCGTTCGGTTGCCGTGCTGATGGACCCCATCGGCGCCATCAAGATCGCCAAGGACACTACGTTCGCCATGCTGCTGGAGGCTGGCCGTCGCGATTACCGCGTTTACTACATGGAACAGGGTGACCTGGCGCTGCGCGACGGCGCTCCTTGGGCTCGTCTGCGCCCGCTGAGGGTGAAGGACGATCCGGCTGGCTGGTTCACCCTGGGCGAGGCTCGCTGGACCGACCTGCGCGAGCTGGACGTGGTGCTGATGCGCAAGGACCCACCGGTCGACGCCCAGTTCATCTACGACACGATGGTGCTGGAAGCCGCCCAACGCGAAGGTGTGCAGGTCATCAACGACCCGCGCTCGCTGCGCGACTGCAACGAAAAGCTGTTCGCGATGCAGTTTCCGCAGTGCATGGCGCCCACACTGGTGGCGCGCGACCCCGTCGAACTTCGCCATTTCGTGGCCGAGCATGGCGACGCCGTGCTCAAACCGCTCGATGGCATGGGCGGCCGTGGCATCTTTCGCGTCAAGGCCGGCGACAAAAACCTCAACTCCATGCTGGAAACGCTCTTGGCCGGCGATGCGCACGGCGAGGGTCGCCAGTTCGCTATCGCCCAGAAATTCATCCCGCAGATCAGTGCCGGCGACAAACGGATTCTGCTCATTGACGGGGAACCGGTGCCTTACGCCCTGGCACGCATTCCTCAGGGCGATGAATTCCGCGGCAACCTTGCTGCCGGTGGCCGTGGCGAAGGCGTGCCGCTGAGCGAGCGCGACCGTTGGATCGCTGCCGAAGTCGCCCCGGATCTGCGTCGACGTGGCCTGCGTTTCGTTGGCTTGGACGTGATCGGCGACTACCTGACCGAGATCAACGTCACATCGCCGACGTGCGTGCGCGAACTCGACCATCAGTTCGGGCTTAATATTGCCGGATTGCTGTTCGACGCGATCGAGAAAACTTCTGCGTGAATGCCGTTGCCCGCCGCCCTGGCGATAACAAGATCGGGGCCACCTTCATCTTCTCGTTGCTGGTCCACGGCCTGCTGCTGTTCGGCATTGGCGTCACTTATGTCGCCACACGCCCTGCGTTACCCACGCTGGATGTGACGCTGGTCAACGTGGCCAACAACGATGCGCCCGACAAGGCCGATTTCCTAGCGCAGGCGAACAACAAGGGTGGCGGCGACAGCGATAAAGCGAACCGGCCTTCGCAACCGTTTTCAGGACTTTTGCCCACGCCTAGCGAAGGCACAGCATCCCACGCGGTGCAGGCCGCCACGCCATCTCCCCAGCAGGCGACTAACCAACGCATGCTGACGACCACGGGCAACGCCAGCTTCAACGTCAACAGCGATACCGCGAAGGATGCACGTGATACGCCCGACGCGGCAGACGCCGACGAAGCCAAGATCGAGCAACAGGAAGCGCAACTTGCCGCGGAAGTGAGCCAAGAACGCCAGGCCTACGCGAAACGCCCGCACAAGAAATACATCTCGGCAAGCACCAAGGAATACGCATACGCGGCTTATATGCGCGGCTGGGTGAATCGTGTCGAGCGCGTCGGCAATCTGAACTATCCCGCACGAGCGCGCGAACAAAACCTGCATGGCGATGTGATCCTGACCGTCGGCCTGAATCGCGACGGCAGCGTCAACAGCATCGATGTCACGCAAAGTTCGGGCTACCCGGTGATCGACAAGGCCGCCGAAGCCATCGTCCGTTTGTGCGCACCGTTCCCCGCATTGCCGCCGGATAAGAGCGAGAAAGTGGACATTCTCTACATCACCCGCACGTGGGAATTCCAGCCGGGCGATGTACTCAAGACGCGTTGAATGATTAGATCGCCGTCGTGAGGCGGGCGCATCGTCGCCTATGTCCCTGCGGAAGAAGAAACACCAACGATCAATGATCGTCCGGCATCAGGTGTTCATGGATCACCTGCGAACCGGCGAGTCGCCCTTCGTGGTCGTACCGCAACACCACCACCCAGCCGAACACATCCGAAGGCCACTTGTCGCCGGGGATCAACGCCGCCGAATCGCCACCTAGGTCGCGGATCAGCTTCGGGATCTCTTCGTGATGCCAAGAGATCAGCACGTGATTGCCATGCGTCTTCGTGCGCAATGCATCGGCGATGCCCCTGGTCTGCTTGTCGGCAAATCGATCGTCGATCGGCAAGCCCAAGGCCCGACTCAACGGCTCGATGGTCAACCGCGGCCGCATGCTCGACTTCGAATCGGCCGCCGCATAGAGCGCATTCGGCGTCATCGACTGACCATCCAAAGTGAAATGCTGGAAGTACTTCACATAAGCCCGAGCTCGCGCCTCGCCCTCCGGCGTCAGGCCCGGGCCGCTGTCGGGCTTTTCCGCATGACGGATGATCATGACGGTGGTGTCGGCTAGCCCATTTCCGGCGTAAACATGATCGTGCTTGGCTATCGCAACTGCGGGGGCGATCAGCATCATAGACAGGGTGAACCAGATCAGCTGCTTCATCGGAAATGCCCAGATACGCGGAAAATGGCAACGCCGACCAGCATAACGCTGCATCTCACACGCGGATAACACCGCGACAACCTGCGCAAGCAGGCATTCAGCATGGAAAACAGATCGCTCATGCGGCAGACGCGGTCGCGCCACAACGCTTACAATGGCCACATGAGCGCCAAGACTCCCCAGTCCCTCGCCGGACAGTTCCTGATCGCCATGCCCAGCCTGGCCGAGCCGCCGTTTTCACGTGGCGTAGCCTTCCTCTGCCAGCACGATGAGGATGGCGCCGTGGGGCTGCTGGTCAACCAGCTTTCGGAATACCGCTTCGGCGACGTACTCGCACAGATGAAACTGGGCTGCAACGATCAAGAGCTGGCCGACGCGCCGGTGCTGATCGGCGGTCCTGTGCAGCAGGAGCGCGGGTTCGTGCTGCATCGTGAGCATGGCCATTGGGAGTCGAGTTACCGCATTAACGGCGACTGGTCGGTGACCACCTCGCGCGACATCCTCGTCGCGATGGCCGCCGGTGAAGGCCCGCGTCTGGCGTTGATGGCGCTGGGCTATGCCGGCTGGAGCGCAGGCCAACTCGAACAAGAATTGAAGGACAACACCTGGCTCACGGCGGAAGCCAGCGAGCGGGTGGTGTTCCACACGCCACTGGAAGAACGCTGGAGCGCAGCCGCCGGACTGGTCGGCGTCGATCCACTGCAACTGCCTGGCTACGCGGGCCACGCATGAGTTGCGCGCTCGGCTTCGATGTCGGCAGCAAGCTCATCGGCGTGGCGGTCGGCAATCGTGTAACGGCAAGCGCTCGTGCCGTCACCACCATTGCGATGCGCGACGACGATCCCGATTGGACAGCCCTCGACGCCTTGCGCAGCGAGTGGTTGCCGGACACGCTCGTGGTTGGCCTGCCGCTCACGCTGGAAGGCGCGGAGCAAGCAGCAAGCCAACGCGCGCGACGTTTCGCCGAACGCCTGCACGAACGCTATCGCGTGCCGGTGATGCTGGTCGACGAACGCCACAGCTCACGCGAAGCGGCGCGACGTTTCGCCGATGCACGCGCCGCAGGCCTGAAGCGTCGCCGCGATGCTGCACAAATCGACGCCGAAGCCGCTGCCGTTATTCTCGAACGCTGGCTGCATGAGGGAACCAGCGCGCCATGAACCATCCCTGCACGCATCGCATAACAAAACCAAGACGGTCACCATGATCCCACGCCTGCGCCACCTCACCACGCTGGAAAATCTCTCACGCGAATGCATCGAGCGCTTGCTGGATCGCGCCATCACCATGCGCGACGCCTGCGCACACGGCACACGCAAGCTGGATCTGCTCAACGGCCGTACCGTACTCAATTTGTTCTTCGAACCGTCCACGCGCACGCGCACCTCGTTCGAACTGGCCGCGCGGCGCTTGAGCGCGGACGTGATCAATTTCGACATTGGCCTGTCCTCCACCAGCAAGGGCGAGGAACTGTTCGACACCTTGCACACGCTTGAAGCGATGCACCTGGACGCAATCATCGTGCGACACAAGGTGTCCGGCACCCCCGACGAACTGGTGCGCCATGCCATGAGCGGCGTATCGGTGATCAATGCCGGCGACGGCAACCGCGCGCATCCTACCCAGGGTCTGCTCGATGCGCTGACGATCCGCCAGCATCGCCCGGATTTCAGCAAGCTCACGGTGGTGATTTGCGGAGACGTAAAGCATTCCCGCGTCGCACGCTCCGACGTGCATGCGCTGACCAAGCTGGGCACCGGCGAAATCCGCCTATGTGGACCCGCCGCATTGATGCCCGACGCCAGCGAATTCCCGCAATGCAAACTCTATGAAGACTTCGATAAGGCGATCGAAGGCGCCGACGCGGTGATCATGCTCCGCTTGCAGAAAGAGCGTATGGCGACCATCGACCTGCCTGACGAAAACGCCTATTTCCGCGAGTACGGCCTGGATGTCCGCCGCCTGGCCAAGGCCGCAAAGGGATGCCTGGTGATGCACCCCGGCCCGATCAATCGAGGTATCGAGATCGCGCCGGAAGTCGCCGACGGGCCGCAGTCGCGCATCCTCGAGCAGGTCGGCAATGGGGTCTTCGTGCGCATGGCCGTGCTGGGCGAAATGCTGGCGCGATAAGCGCCCCAAGCGTTTTCTTCAGCGGCACTGCAACAAAGCGGGCATAATGCCCGCGTAAATAAGACACCCCTGGGAACGACTATGCGTATGACCAAGCGCGTGCTTGCACTGGCGCTGTCCGGCTTCATGCTGGCTGCCTGCTCGCACAAAGACAAGGATGCCCCCCTGGCCTTCGCGCCGGCGGATACGCCGTATGTGCTGGCGAATCTGGATGTGCTGGACAACGACACGCGCCAGGCGATCTTCGCCCAGGTCGACGCCGAAATGCCGGCCCAGGTAACGCAGATGAAGGCGCAGGCCGACCAGCTTGCCGCCAACGACCCGGACATGGCGAAGTACCTGCGCACCGTCGCGGGTGAATTCGACGGCAAGACGACCGCCCAGGTCGTTCAGGACACCGGTATCGATCCCAAGGGCCGCGCCGCGCTCTACGGTCTTGGCCTGTCGCCCGTGCTGCGTATCGAACTTGCCGACGCCAACGCCTTCCAGAGCTTCGTCGCGAAGATCCAGAACGACTACGGCAAGAAATTCGAGGCAGCCACACTCGGCACGCAGAGCTACCAGCGCTACGTGATGAAGGTGTCGCACCTGCAATTCGTCATCGCCGTGGTCGGCAAGCAGGCGGTGCTGGCGATGCTGCCCGAAGATGCTACGCAACCGATGTTGCGCCAGGTACTAGGCCTCGATCGCCCGGCCAAGAGCGTGCAGGACACCGACCGATTGACCGACCTGGCCAAGGCCAAGGGCTATGCCCCGTGGGCAGTCGGCCAGATGGATCTGACGCGCCTGCTGCCGCTGCTTACCGACGGCAACGATCCGCTGGCGCAAGCACTGCTCAAGACCCGCGCCGAGAACGAATCGGCCAAGACCGGTGAACCGGTGGCGAACCTGATGCAGGTGCCCGCTAGCTGCCAGACCGACGCAGCCCGTATCGCAGCGCGTATACCGCAGATGAGCCTGGGCTACACCACGCTCGACGACAAACACCGCGACATGCGTTTCGATGTGTCGCTGGCCAGCGACATCATCAGCGCCTTCAGCGGCCTGAAGGTCGAACTACCGGGCCTGGGTAGTGATGCTACCGCCCCGTTCGAAATCAGCCTCGCACTGCCGATCACCGAGCTGCGCAGCTTCTGGGGCGCTCAGGCCGATGCCGTAGCGGCCAAGCCGTTCACCTGCCCAGTGCTTGAGAACCTCAACGAGAGCTTCAGCAGCCTCGGTGACAGCGTGCAGAAGGCTGCCGTGCCACCTATCGGCGATCTGCTGGGCCTGCATGTCGCCTTGGACAGCTACACCACCAATCCCAGCGGCGGCATGCCGAAGTTCTCCGGTCGCGTGGTCGTTGGCAGCAACAATCCCAGTGCCCTGTTGGCCATGGCGCAGGTCACCAGTCCGCTGATCGCGGGCGTGAAACTCACCAATGACGGCAAGCCGGTCGTTCTTCCGGCCCAGATCACCAACGCACTCGGCGAACAAGGCTGGGCTGCGATGGGCACAAAATCGCTCGGCTTCGCCGTGGGTGCCGATGAAGACAGCAAGCTGGCCGACCTGATGAAGCAGCCCGGCGGCGATGCCGGTGAGCTGATGCGCGTGCATCTTGATGGCGACATGTACGCCAGCTGGATTCACCTGCTGGAACAGCGCGCCGAGAATGCAGCGAACATGGCTGCCGCCATGAATCCTGATGATTCCGACAACCAGGATGATCAAAAGAACACAGCCGCGGCCCTTGCCAGCACCAAGGCGCAGTTCTCGGCCATGGAATCGGAAGCGGCACACATCAAGGCGATTGGCGCCAATGTGCGCATGGACGATCAGGGCCTGGTGATCACCACGCACACTGAGCTCAAGTAACCGAACTCGTTGCGGCGTTGCCCAACAAAAAAAGGAGCCGCTAGGCTCCTTTTTTTGTGCATTGAACGCTGACGATCAACGGCGCAGGAAGCCGCCGCCGATGCCGTTCTGGTTCGCCCGATCCTCTTCGATCTCGACACCTTCCAAGCCCTGCGACAGGGTATGCGCGTCGCCGCCCTGCGAGAGCTTGATGCGCAAGCGCACTTCGTTGGAGCTGTCGGCGTGGCGCAGCGCATCCTCGTAGCTGATCTCGCCAGCTTGGTAGAGCGTCACAAGGCTCTGGTCGAAGGTCATCATGCCGAGGTTGGTCGATTCCTTCATCACTTCCTTGAGCTTGTGGATCTCGCCCTGGCGGATGTAATCCTGCACCAGCGGCGTGCTCAGCATTACTTCCATCGCCACGCGACGCGCCTTGCCATCGGGCGTGGGAATCAACTGCTGCGCCACGATGCCCTTCAAGTTCAGCGAAAGATCCATGAACAGCTGCTGGCGACGGTCTTCCGGGAAGAAGTGCAGGATGCGGTCGATGGCCTGGTTGGCGTTATTGGCGTGCAAGGTACACAGGCACAAGTGACCGGTTTCGGCGAAGTTGATCGCGTATTCCATCGTCTCGCGCGTACGCACTTCGCCGATCAGGATCACATCTGGCGCCTGGCGCAGCGTGTTCTTCAGCGCGTTTTCCCAGCTATCGGTATCAATGCCCAGCTCGCGCTGCGTGATGATGCAGCCTTCGTGCTTGTGCACGTATTCGATCGGGTCTTCGATGGTGATGATGTGCCCGGTCGAGTTCTGGTTGCGATAGCCGACCATCGACGCCAGCGAGGTGGACTTACCGGTACCGGTCGCACCCACGAAGATGATGATGCCGCGCTTGGTCATCGCCAGCTGCTTGATCACCGGCGGCAGGCCCAATTCCTCGATGGACGGGATCTTGGCCTCGATCCGGCGCAGCACCATGCCCACGCAGTTGCGCTGGTAGAAGCACGAGACGCGGAAGCGGCCCACGCCTTGCGCGGAAATCGCGAATTGGCATTCGTGGGTTTTTTCAAACTCTTCGCGTTGCGACGGCGTCATCACGTTGATCACCATGTCGCGCGACTGCTGCGCGGACAGGGGGCTTTGCGTGATCGGCACGATGCGTCCTTGCACCTTCATCGAAGGCGCCACGCCGGCAGTGATGAACAGGTCCGAGGCCTTCTTGTGGACCATCAATTTCAGGAACGAGGTGAAGTCGAATTCGCTCATGGCGATCTCCCACAGAAACGGGCGTCGGGATGGGGATGCCCCCTTCCCGTATTACTTGAACACTTCCTTGTTCTTGGCGTAGCCGATCGCCTGCTGCCGCGTGACCAGACCGCGCTTCACCAAGTCGATCAGGATCTGATCCAGCGTCTGCATGCCGTACTGCTGGCCGGTCTGGATGGAGGAGTACATCTGCGCCACCTTGTCCTCGCGGATCAGGTTACGGATCGCCGGGATGCCCACCATGATCTCGTGCGCCGCAATACGGCCGCCGCCGACTTTCTTTAGCAGCGTCTGCGAAATGACCGCGCGAAGCGATTCTGAAAGCATCGAGCGCACCATCGGCTTTTCGCCGGCCGGGAACACGTCGATGATACGGTCGATGGTCTTGGCGGCCGAACTGGTATGCAGCGTGCCGAACACCAAGTGGCCCGTTTCCGCAGCGGTGAGCGCCAGGCGGATGGTTTCCAGGTCGCGCAACTCGCCGACCAGGATGAAGTCTGGGTCTTCACGCAGTGCCGAACGCAATGCTTCGTTGAAGCCGTGCGTGTCGCGATGCACTTCGCGCTGGTTGACCAGACATTTCTGCGAGGTGTGCACGAATTCGATCGGATCCTCGACGGTGAGGATGTGGCCGTATTCGTTCTTGTTGATGTGGTCGACCATCGCCGCCAGCGTGGTGGACTTGCCAGAACCCGTGGGGCCGGTGACCAGGATCAAACCCTGCGGCTGCTCGATCAACTCGCGGAAAACCTTCGGGCAACCCAGGTCGTCCATCGTCAGCACTTCGGACGGAATGGTACGAAACACCGCACCCGAACCGCGGTTCTGGTTGAACGCGTTGACGCGGAAGCGCGCCAGGCCGGGAATCTCGAACGAGAAGTCGACCTCGAAGAATTCTTCGTAATCGCGGCGCTGCTTATCCGACATGATGTCGTAGATCAGCGAATGCACCTGCTTGTGTTCCAGCGCAGGGATGTTGATGCGGCGTACGTCGCCATCCACGCGAATCATCGGCGGCAGACCCGCCGACAGGTGTAAGTCGGACGCTTTGTTCTTCACCGAGAACGCAAGCAGTTCGGCGATGTCCATCGGATGTATCCCCTCAACCGATCGTCAGTAAGAAAGTGCATGCCACAAACAGGACGACGGTGGTTCACCGTGGATGGACGTACTGGCTAAGGGCATACCTGCCCCGCCGTTCCCCCGATCCCTTGCAGCCGACCTGATACTACTCGCGGCAGCGGTCGGGCGGCCAGTCTTTCCTTTGCCTCGCCGCACAGGGGCAGCGCAGTTTGCCTACCCTGTCACCGAACCCGCGTCTTATCCAACGTCACGTCAGGTCCGGTAAGGTATGCCTCCTGGAACAAGCCGGACCAAGGCGACATGACACGTATTGCATTCATCGGCGGCGGCAACATGGCGCGAAGCCTGATTGGCGGCCTGCTCAAGACCGGCGTGGCCGCCGCCAACCTGCGGGTCGCCGAGCCTTCGGCGCAAGCTCGCGAATCCCTCGGGCGCGATTTCGGCGTCGCAACCTTCGCCGACAACCGTTTGGCCGCCGCGGAGGCCGACGTGCTGCTGCTGGCGGTCAAGCCCCAGGTGATGCCGGCGATCCATGCCGAACTGCGCGACAGCTTGCAACGCAATCGTCCCTTGCTGATTTCGATTGCCGCGGGCGTGCGCATCGATCAACTGGAACGCTGGTTTGGCAATCTGCTGCCCATCGTGCGCTGCATGCCCAACACGCCAGCGCTGATCGGCGCTGGCGCCACCGGTCTGTGTGCCAACTTGCGCGTGACACCACAGCAGCGGGAGCAAGCGCAGCACATCCTCGATGCAGTCGGCGTCACCCGCTGGATTCACGACGAAACGCAGATGGATACGGTCACCGCGATCTCCGGCTCCGGCCCCGCATATTTCTTCGCTATCGTTGAAGCACTCGAAGATGCCGCCGTAGCGCAGGGATTGCCGCGCGACACCGCACGCATCCTGGCCACGCAGACTTGCCTGGGCGCTGGGCGCATGCTGGTTGAAAGCAATGAATCGCCGACGCTGTTGCGGCAACGCGTTACGTCGCCGAATGGAACTACGCAAGCGGCGCTGGAAAGTTTCAGCGCCGACCAACTGCCACGCGTCGTAGCCCGTGCGGTGGCTGCAGCCACACGCCGTGGCGAAGAAATGGCTGCTGCCCTGGACAAGGACTGATCTATTTATGGTTTATCTACTTAGCGCACTGTCGCTGCTGATCCAGGTTGCCTTCGGCGCCATCGCCACCTTGTTTCTGCTGCGCTTGTTGGCCGAGGCCAATCGCGCCGATTTTCACAATCCCCTCAGCCAATTCATCTATCGCTATACCAATCCGGTACTGGCGCCGATGCGGCGCATCTTGCCCAATTGGCGGCGCATCAATCTCGCGGCGTTGTTGATCGTGTGGTTGGCCGTGCTGCTGGAACGCGTCGCGATATCTGGATTAGCACTGATATTGGGCTTAGTTAGTTCGATGCCGACGCTATCGGGGCTGTTAATTCTGTCATTCGCAGACCTCCTCGACTTCGTGCTGCTGTTCTACCTCATCGTGATCTTCGGATGGTCCTTACTCAGCATGCTTTCCGCTGATCCGCATCAACCTTTGATTCGCCTCGCGGGCGCGATTGTCCAGCCGTTGTTGCGTCCTTTGCGCGGAAAGCTTGTACTGGGAAACATCGATTTCTCGCCTGCAGTAGTCATGATCGTGCTGCTGTTGGCTCGCCTGCTGCTGGTCGCGCCCTTGCTTAGCTTGGGCGTGCGTCTGGGCGGCTGAGTATTCATGCGTAGGCATGCACTATGGCTTTGCCTAGGCATGGCACCTAGCGCAGCCCTAGCGTTGCCTTCGGAGCCGCCGCAAGTTGTCGTGCGTGGCACGGTCACCACCGACAGCGGCGAGCATCCTGCATGGCTCACGCTCATCTGCACGCAAGGTACGGGTGCTGCGCTATCGCTCCAGCTTGCGCTGGGGATCGACGCCGCGCCCGATTTCCCTTTCGATGCCTATGAAGGTCCACGCGCACCAGCTTCGTATCAGCCGAGCGCGCACCTGCAAGTGGGGAAGCAGCGATTCGCGCCCATCAACGTGGCGGGCTGGCGTAACGGTGAGATCGATGGCGCATTTGTGTTTGGCATTGCCGCCACTCTGGGCCAGCGCAATACGGCAACGACAGTCGCCGCTGCGCTCGGCAAACCGGGCGTGACGCTGACCTGGGTGCAGATCAGCGGCAATCTGCAAACGCCACCACTCGCAGCGCAATTTGCACCGGATGCGGCACAAAGCAAAGCATTGGAAAAAGTCGCTATACCGTGTTTGCCGGGTTATCGGCACAAGTGAGCTTTTACCCCAGCCGATCAGCTTAGGCGCGCAGCCCAACTCGCGATCAATGCGTGTATAGCATCGAGCCCATCGAACAAAGCCGCCGGCCCTGGCTGCAGAATGATCGGTGACTTGATCTCGTAAATATCGCCATTGCGCACCGCAGGTATCGCATCCCAGCCGGGCCGCGCAGCGACACGTTCAGGGCGGAAGCGTTTACCGCACCATGAACCGAGGATGATATCCGGCGCGCGCCGTATCACTTCCTCGCCATCGGCAAGAATGCGGTGTTTCGCCAAAGGTTCGCGCGCCTGCTCGGGAAACGCATCATCACCACCGGCTATACCGATCAGTTCTGCCACCCAGCGGATGCCAGTAATGATCGGATCGTCCCATTCCTCGAAGTACACCTTGGGCCGGCGCGGCAACTGCGCCGCCGCGGCAAGCACCTTTTCCAGGTGCGCTTCGGCACTTTGCGCGTAACGTTCGGCCTTTTCGTACGCACCGACCATCGCACCGAGGCGTCGCATGTACGCGACGATGCCTTCAACGCTGCGATGATTGCTGATCCAAACCTCGATACCGGCGTGGATCAACTCGCGCGCGATATCAGCCTGGATGTCGGAAAAGCCGATCACCAGATCCGGCTTGAGCGCGAGAATGTCCCCAACCTTCGCGCTGGTGAACGCCGACACTTTCGGTTTTTCCTTGCGCGCACGCGGCGGCCGCACGGTGAAACCCGAGATGCCTACGATGCGGTGCTCTTCGCCCAGTGCGTACAAAACTTCGGTGGGTTCTTCGGTGAGGCAAACGATGCGTTGCGGAAAGGCATCGCTAACAGGAAGTGTTGTCATTAAGGTCGTCAGGATGCGGAAATTAGTGGCCAAGCACGGTGACCGTCACCTTTCGCTGATGCGGATCCACCCGGTGTTCCCACAGGTAAATCCCCTGCCAGGTACCCAACAGCAGCTTGCCGCCATGCACCGGTAGGGTGAGGCTGACGCCGGTGAGAATGGCCCGCACGTGGGAAGGCATGTCATCGGGGCCTTCGGCATCATGCTGAAAGATTGCATCGCCATCGGGCACGGCGCGGGAGAACCAGCGTTCAAGGTCGGCGCGTACCGCCGGATCGGCATTTTCGCTGATCAGCAGCGAACAGCTGGTGTGCGTGGTGAAAACATGCACGAGGCCAACCTGCACGCCACTGGCCGACACCAGCTGGGCCACCTTGTCGGTGATCTCGCTGAAGCCGCGCCCGCGCGTATGTACCGTAAAGCCGTTCTGCGCGACATGTTCCGCAGGCGTGGCCCGGCTCATGGCGCGCCCCGGATCATGGATAAAGAAGCCTGCTGGTCCAGGTCTGGCCGTGACGATCCCAACGCATACGCTCGTGCAGGCGGAAGTTTGCGCCATACCAGAATTCGACCATGTCCGGCTCGACCACGTAGCCGCCCCAATGCGGGGGACGCGTCACCTCGCGATCGGCAAATTGCTGTTCGTAATGCGCTACGCGCTGTTCGAACACTTCGCGCTGTGGCAGGGTTTGCGATTGCAGCGAGGCCCAGGCACCGATCTGACTCTCACGCGGCCGGGTCGCGAAATAGGCGTCCGATTCGGCCGGATCGACCGGCGCTCCTTGACCTTCGATGCGCACCTGCCGGCGCAGGCTCTTCCAGTGGAAACACAGCGCGGCGTGGGGATTGCCCTTGAGTTCGCGACCCTTGTGGCTTTCGAAATTGGTGAAGAAGCTGAAACCGCGCCGGTCGACTTCCTTCAGCAGCACAATTCGGGCGCGCGGCTTCCCCCAGGCATCGACGGTCGTCAAGGTCATGGCATTGGGATCCGACGGCTCGGTCCGCGCTGCTTCTTCAAACCATCGCTTGAAGAACTCGACCGGTTCGGAGCTCTGCTCTACCATGGTTTTTTGTCCCTCTCGCAACGTCCTAACGGCATTACCATATCACCATCGATATCGTCTGTCGGCATCCGCCAAGGCCCCGCGCCCGGCCCGGTCGCGTCGATCCAGGGTTTACCGAATCATAGCAAAGCGATCGAAATAGTTCTGGCATGCTCGACCCATATACGATTTTGCAGGTTCCGCGGGATGCGACCACCGAGGACATTAAACAGGCTTATCGGCGCCTCGCCAAAGCGCTGCATCCCGACCTGAACCCCGACAATCCGTCGAACGCGCGCCGTTTCCGCGACGTGACCGCCGCCTATGAGGTCCTTTCCGACGATACCAAGCGGCGCCAGTATGATCGCGAGGTCGCCGCCGCCGCTCGAAGCCGCGCCCAAAGCTTCGACGAGTCGCTCGAGGGGTTTTTCCGGCGAACCTGGAAACCCGGCGAACAATCCCGAGCTGGTCAGACGACGCGTGGCTTCGAGAGTGATTTCGAGGCCGAATCGGCGCGCCCACTGCACCGCGGCGCCGATATTTATCAATCGCTGCGACTAAGTTTCGCGGAGGCCGCCCTGGGCACGCGCAAGCGGGTGAGCCTGACCGATGACCGGGCAATCGATCTGGTGATCCCGCCCCTGACCGAAGACGGCCAGACGCTCCGTCTGAAAGGCAAGGGCGGCCGGGGCAACCGCGGCGGCGCGCCCGGCGATCTGTTCGTCGAGGTGAGCGTTGAGCCGCATCCGCTATTCGTTCGCAAGGATCTCGACATTCGTATGGTCCTGCCGGTGACGGTTCCCGAGGCGGTGCTCGGCACCACGGCGGCGGTCGCAACGCTCCACGGCTTGGTCCAGTTGAAAATCCCCAAGGGATCGAACACCGACACGGTGTTGC
>CAJCJD010000073.1 GCA_903970555.1 Vulcanimicrobiota bacterium | reverse complement strand
CCCTGGCGGCTATAGCGCTGTGGCCCCACCCGATCCCATCCCGAACTCGGAAGTGAAACGCAGCTGCGCCGATGGTAGTGTGGCATTGCCCATGCAAGAGTAGGTCACCGCCAGGGGCTTTATCCTAAAAACCCTCACCGTCATCGGTGAGGGTTTTTTCTTGCGCGTGTGTTCGGGAAGTTTCCCGCTTATCGGTGCCGGTTTTTTCTTGCCGCGCCTCGGCGCACCCGCAACAGGTCACCGCCAGGGGCTTTATCCTAAAAAACCCTCACCGACATCGGCGAGGGTTTTTTCTTGGGCGCGTGCGTAACAATGAAGTCCGCGCAATCGGTGGCGCCAACGTCACACTAGGTCACGGCGTGGACTGCATGAGATCTGCAATCGAAGCGGCCTCGCTCCCGCATAGCGAATGCGGCTCAGACAAAACTCCACGATAACTACGACTAACCCGGAAACGCCCGATCGAGCCACTCGGGGACCGGGATGCCTTTCCCTCGGAGGAAGGCCGGATTGAATAACTTGGCTTGGTAACGCGTTCCCGCATCACTGAGCACGGTAACGATGGTGTGCCCCGGGCCTAAGGCTTGCGCGAGGCGAATCGCGCCGGCCAGATTGACGCCGCTTGAGCCACCCACACACCAGCCTTCCTCGTGCAGAAGCTGGTGTAGCAAGGGAACAGATTCCTGATCGGAAATCGACCAAGCCAGATCGATCGGTGCATCCTGAAAATTTGCAGTGACGCGGCTGGAGCCGATGCCCTCGCTGATCGAACTACCTTCAGCGATCAACTCGCCGTAGTTGATGAAATGGGCCAATGCCGAGCCGGTAGGGTCGGAAAGACCGATCTTCACGCTCGGCTTGCGCGCCTTCAGCGCCCGCCCGACTCCCGCAAGCGTTCCACCCGTACCAGCCGAACACACAAAACCGTCGACCTTCCCCTCTGTCTGTTCCCATATCTCGACGGCGGTGGTCACCTCGTGCCAGTCGCGATTCGCCGTGTTGTCGAATTGATTGCCGAACCAGGCGCTCCCCGGCGTGGTTTCGTTCAAGCTTTCGCTATAAGCGCGTGCGATGTGCACGTAATGGCGTGGATCCTTGAAAGGAACCGCCGGCACCAGCCGAACGTCGGCGCCGGCTACACGCAGTGCATCGATTTTCTCCCGGCTTTGGGTGTCCGGCATGAAGATGACGGATCGATAGCCCCGGCTGACCCCAATCAGCGCCAGCCCGATCCCGGTATTTCCAGCGGTCCCTTCTACGATTGTGCCACCCGGGCGCAACACCCCCTTTTGCTCGGCATCGAGCACTAGGCCCAGGGCCGTGCGGTCCTTGATGGATCCGCCGGGGTTGAGGAATTCGGCCTTGCCCAGCACCTCGCAGCCTGTCAGCGCCGACGCGCGGCGGAGGCGGAGCAACGGAGTATGGCCTACGGCGGCAGAGAGATCGGACTTGACGCTCATGACGAGAATTTTTACGGCTCAGGGTGAAGTCGATGTGAGGGTACACCGAGTCCCGCAGCCTCGGTATTCATGCCCTACACGCAGGCGTGCGAATCATATGGCTATTTCACATAAGTGCGATATTTCTAGCTCTTTTGAGTCGTTTTTACGTTTAGACGTCTATACGTCCATTGACGACAAAAAATAGCGTAGGTATAGTTAATTCCACTCATCGAGACCGGCTGAGGGACAGGCCCATAGAAGCCGGGGCAACCTACAGGATCAAACCTGTAACGGTGCCAACTCCTGCGGGGCGCCTAGGCGTCGACCGGTAGATGGGATGTCGTCAGTCCATGCGTAAGCATGGTTGGCATGACGGCAACTCTTCGCAGGTTCTCCGTAGGGCGATGCAAACGGAGAATCCTAATGCCTCATCTCGCCAATCCATCCTCAGACGAACGCCACACTGCCGTGGTCGTGTCATTGCACCCGCGTTCTGCGCTCACCGAGCAGCGCAGCAGCCGTCGCTTGATGCTGCAACCTAAGTACGGGAACGGCACCAGCGCGGTGAGCGTACGCTACCAGTGGGCCGGTGCGGCCGACGCACCTACTGTGATCGTGCAGGGTGGTATATCCGCCGATCGTTATGTGGCGCGCACCGAGCAAGGTGGTGCGGGTTGGTGGTCGGAACTGGTTGGAGACGGTCAGGCTATCGATCTGGCTCATTGTCGAGTGCTGAGCATCGACTGGCTTACGCCTGCCGACTTTGAAAACAGTCCCCACGCGATCTCCAGCGAAGATCAGGCCGATGCATTGGCTGCTCTGGTCGATGCGCTAGGCATTGGTCGCGTCGCAGCATTTGTCGGCTCCTCCTACGGGGCGATGACGGCGCTTGCGTTTGCCGCGCGCCATCAGGACAAGGTGGAGAAAATCGTGCTGCTTGCAGGTGCGCATCGCGCGCATCCGTTGTCGACGGCGCTGCGCGCTATCCAACGGCAGATCCTACGTCTTGGTCAGGAGTCGGGGCAGGTTGAGGATGCGCTTTCATTAGCGCGCCAATTGGCTATGACGACCTATCGCGGTAGCGAAGAATTCGCGCGTCGCTTCGCCGGTGCACCCGATTACCGTGAGGGAAGATTTCATTTTCCGGTCGAGGATTATCTGGAGCACGCAGGCCGCAGCTTCGTGAAACGCTTTGACCTGGAGCGCTTCCTCGCACTCTCCGAATCGATCGACTTGCACGACATCGCACCAGAAACGGTCAACGTGCCGGCGACGTTGATCGGCTTTCCGTCAGATCGTCTCGTGCCGCTCGCCGATCTGTGCGAACTGCAGCGCCGTCTGCGTGGCGCGGCGACGCTGGAAGTTATCGATTCGCCATACGGCCACGATGCCTTCCTCAAAGAAACCCATCAACTGGCGCCGCTGTTGCGTCAGGTCATTCCGAATGCTTGTGGAGTCTGAATCATGTGCGCAGATGTCGTGAACGAAACCGCAGCCAGCACGCGCGCCGTGCGTGCTGGCATCGAATCGGATACGCAACACGGTGCCGTGGTGCCACCGTTGCATCTGTCCACCAACTACGCCTTCGACGGATTGGGCGGCAAGCGTGCGTATGACTATTCGCGCAGCGGCAATCCCACGCGCGATCTGCTCGGCAACGCGCTCGCCGATCTGGAGCAGGGCGCCGGTGCGGTAGTGACGGCCAGCGGCATGGCTGCCGTGGCGTTGGCGCTAGAGCTCGTCCCCGCCGGTTCAACGGTGCTTGCTGCACACGACTGCTACGGCGGTACGTGGCGATTGCTGGATGCGTGGGCAAAGAAAGGGCGCTTCCAGATTCGGTTCGTTGATCTCACCGACAATCACGCTCTCGCTGAGGGCCTGGCCGACAAGCCGTCGCTAGTCTGGGTTGAAACCCCTTCGAACCCGTTGCTGCGCATCACGGATATTCGTCACGTGGCGCAAGCGGCTCATGCGGTCGGCGCGTTGGTTGTCGTAGACAACACCTTCCTGTCGCCGGCCCTGCAGCAGCCGTTGACGTTGGGTGCGGATATCGTTGTGCATTCCACCACCAAGTACATCAACGGCCACAGCGACGTAGTCGGCGGCGCCGTAGTGGCGCGCGATAGTGCTGTCGCCGAACAGTTGAAGTGGTGGGCCAACTGCAACGGCCTCACCGGTGCACCATTCGACAGCTTCCTCACATTGCGTGGTTTGCGCACATTGGGTGTGCGCCTGCGTCAGCACCAGGAAAATGCAGAACGCGTTGCGACTCATCTCGATCGTCACGCTGCCGTGCGCAAGGTTTATTACCCTGGCCTTGAGCATCACGTAGGGCATGCATCGGCGGCGCGTCAGCAGCAAGGTTTTGGCGCCATGCTGAGTTTTGAATTGCAGGGCGATGTGGCACAGATCGAAGCTTTCGTCGACGGTCTGCATTATTTCTCGCTGGCCGAATCGCTTGGCGGCGTAGAGAGCCTGATCGCACATCCCGCTTCAATGACCCATGCCGCGATGGCTCCCGAAGCGCGCCGTGCGGCGGGGATTGCCGATACCTTGTTGCGTCTGTCGATTGGCATCGAAGACGGCGATGATTTGCTACGTGACCTGGACGCTGCATTGCTGCGCGCGCAGGCAGTCAGTGGCGATGCGTCGAAACGCCGGGTGATTGCATGAGTGCGGTCCTGGCCGACGCGCCTGTCCGCCAGCCTGCGCACGCTGCGAAATCCGAAGTGGCCTTGGTGCTGCTAGGGACGGGTGTTGTCGGTGGCGCTTTCCTCAAGTTGCTCTGCACGCCGGTCGCTAGTCGGTTGCACCTGGTCGGCGCGGCAAACTCGCGCAAACAGCAGACGGATGTTGCACAGCTTGCTGCGCGCGATCTGCGCGAGCGGCTCAAACGCGAAGGTAGCGCACGCGATGACGCCGCGTTGCTGTCGGCGCTGGATGCTCATCATGCTGCGCTGAAAGTTGTTATCGATGCGACCGCTTCGACGGATCTGGCTTCACGCCATTCGGAATGGCTGGCTCGCGGCTATCACGTGGTCACGGCGAACAAATCGCTCGCCGGTGGTCAGCTATCCGGCTGGCGTGCGCTGCAGGCTGCGCGTGCGGCAGGAGGCTGTTACGGCGATGCTGCGACGGTCGGTGCGGGGCTTCCTGTGCTTTCGACGCTGCGTCGGCTGTGCGATTGTGGCGATAGCCTGCTCACGCTCGAAGGGGTGTTTTCCGGCTCGCTCTCTTACCTGTTCAATCAGTATGACGGCAGCCGTCCGTTTTCCGCGTTGCTTCTGGAAGCGCGCAAGCTCGGTTATACGGAGCCCGATCCGCGTGCCGATCTCTCTGGCGAAGATGTCGCGCGCAAGCTGCTGATTCTTGCTCGCAACGCCGGTTTCGCGTTGGGCAGCGATGAAGTGGTAGTGGAGAGCCTCGTGCCGGAAAGTCTGCGGGACATCTCCACAGAGGCGTTTCTGGATCGCCTTGAGGAACTCGACGAGCCATTGGCCGCACTGCACGAAGCAGCACGCGCACGGGGTCAAGTACTGCGCTTCCTCGCACGGCTCAATCAACGTGGCCGGGCTCGCGTAGGTTTGACCGAGGTGCCGCTCACGCATCCCGCTGCGCGCTTGTACGGCACCGACAATCAATTTGCGTTGACCACCACGCGTTACCACACCCAGCCGCTGGTGATTCAAGGACCGGGTGCCGGTCCTGAAGTGACAGCACAGGCGCTGCTTGGCGACGTTCTGGCTCTACGGTAGATCAGCCTCTGCGCGCAAATCGCCATGCGCTGCTTCCAGCGATGGCGTACGCCATCCCGATTTCACGCCCCACAAGTAGAAAACCAGTCCCACGATGGCGACGATGACCAGATCCCAGCCGTAAGGTAGGTAGCCTTTGCCATCGAATTGAGTGCTACCTGCCCATGAAACGAGTGCGATGGTGGGCAAGTACAGAACCAGCCACCAAGCGCCATTCATTTGTCGCGCGAAATCGTGCCAGCCCGATTTGGCCTGGTAATACAGATATACCGGCAGCGCCACCACCATCAGCAAAATGATTTCGCCGGTCAGCGGCCAACGGGCCCAGTAAAGCAATTCCGTGGCGAAGATAAAGGCAACAGCCGCCAGAATCGGCAGACCAGCAATACGCAGCGGGCGATGAACATCCGGTGCAGTGCGACGCAGCGACGTCGCACTAATGGGGCCGGTGAGATACGAAATGATCGTCGCCACCGAAATCACCGCCGCCAGTGTGCCCCAGCCGCGGAAGAAGAACAGAAACACGAACGACACGGCGAGGTTAAACCACATCGCCGCACGCGGAACGCCATACACCGGGTGCACTTTGCCGAACGCTTTGGGCATGGTGCCGTTGCGCTGCATGCCATACAACATGCGCGCAGTGGTGGCGGTATAAGTCATGCCCGTGCCGCTTGGGCTGATGAATGCATCCATGTACAGCAGCATCGCCAGCCAATGCAGATTCACGATGATGGCCAATTCGGCGAACGGCGAACGGAAATCGATGCCGTGCCAGCCAGCTTTTGCGAGCAGATCCGGCGGCACCGCGCCGATGTAGGCCACCTGCAGGATCAAATAAATGATGGTGGCCAGCGCGATCGAGCCGAGTACGGCGAAGGGAATGCTACGCCCCGGATTGCGCGCTTCGCCCGCCAAATTCACCGGACTCTGGAAGCCGTTGTAGCTGAAGACAATGCCCGCGGTCGCGACGGCCGTCAGTACCGCGGCGAAGTCGAGCGCGTGCGAATTGCCATGCACGCCCACCGAGAAATTCTCGCGGTGAAAGCCACTGGCGATCAAAGCCAATCCGGTCGCCGCCGGCACCACCAACTTGAACATGGTGATAGCACTGTTGGAATGCGCAAAAAGCTTCACGCTCCAGAAGTTGAGCAGGAAATAGATGATGACCAGCACGGCTGCGATGCCCAGGCCCGGCACTGCCAGTTCACCGTGACCGTCCGGCATGTGCACGTAAAGGTCGTGTGCCCACTGCCACGGCCAAGATGCCATGTATTGCACCGAAGCCTCTGCCTCCACCGGAATCACCGACACGATGCCGATCCAGTTGGCCCACGCGCCGATGAAACCGACCAACGATCCGTGCGAGTAATGGCTGTAGCGCACCATGCCGCCGGATTCGGGAAACATCGCACCCAGTTCGGAATACGTGAGCGCGATGGTGGTGATGATCGCCGCGCCAAGAATCCAGGCCCATACGGCACCAGGGCCGGCCAGGCCTGCCGCGCGCCAGGCGCCGAACAGCCAGCCGGAGCCGATGATCGAACCCAGGCCGGTCATCATCAGCGCGATAGGGCCGACGTCACGACGAATGGAATTGGAAGAAGACATGCAAATTCCCTGAAACGAAACGGATGGCTGCTTTGAGCGGCGCAAGCGGGCGATGATGACAGACGGGCGCCGGTGGTGTCAGCCCGTCGGGCCGAGCGGCCGAGCGTAGGCGCCGTCCGTGGCGGCCGCCCTATAAATGAGTTGCAGCCTATATATCGCTTCATCCAGAATAAGAGATATATAGTTGGCAAAACCGCCGCCAAGGACCCCAGCAATGCCGGCCATCAGCTTCGAATTCTTTCCCCCGAAAACCGACGAACAGCGCGCCCAGCTCGACCGGGCCGCGAAAGAGCTGAAAACCCTCAAGCCCGAATATGTCTCGGTAACCTTTGGCGCGGGCGGTTCCACCCTTAGCTACACCGGCGACACCGTGGCGCGCCTGCATCAGCAGCATGGATTGGACGTGGCGCCGCATCTGTCGTGCATGGGTGGCACGCGCTCTGAAATCGCGGCGCTGCTCGATAGCTACCGCGCCGCCGGTTATCGCCGCATCGTGGCGCTGCGCGGTGACCTCCCCTCGGGCATGGCCACGCCGGGCGACTTCCGTTACGCCGCTGAGTTGGTTCGATTCATTCGCGAGCACAGCGGCGATCATTTCCATATCGAAGTGGCGGCTTATCCGGAGATGCATCCGCAGGCCGAAGACGTCCACGCTGACCTGCGACATTTCAAGGCAAAAGTGGATGCCGGTGCGGATGGGGCGATCACCCAGTACTTCTTCAACGCAGATGCGTATTTCCGTTTCGTCGACGACGTGCGCAAGCTGGGCGTGAGCGTGCCGGTGGTGCCCGGCATCATGCCGATCTCCAACTACGCCCAGCTCAAGCGTTTTTCCGATGCATGTGGCGCAGAGGTGCCGCGCTGGATTGCCAAGCGCATGCAGGCTTATTACGACAATGTCGATGCAATTCGCGCGATGGGCGCCGAAGTAGTAGCGCAGCTATGCCAGCGGCTGCTCGACGGCGGCGCACCGGGCCTGCACTTCTACACGCTGAATCGCGCGAAAGCGACGCGCGCGGTGCTTGATCAACTGCGCTGATACGTTCCAGGCGTCGGGCTATGCTTGCCCGATGCGTCTCTTAGCGACCCTGCTGTTGTTTCTGCTGCCGTTCGGCGCTGTGTCGGCGCAGGGCGACATCCATCGTTGCGTGGGTGCTAACGGCATCCCGGTGTTCACCGATCGTGTTTGTTCGGACATCAACGCCACGCCGGTCATGCCGCCGGCGCCGGTATCGACCGTCGCCGCGCCTGCCAATTCTTCGCAACCGTTGCCGGTGCTTTGCGCCACGGATATAGCCCAGTTGAAACAGGCTGTGGTCGATGCCTTTGCGGTACGCAATTCCAATCGTCTTGCCGGACTGATGCTTTGGGACGGTGACGGTCAAGAGACGTTGGTGGCGGATATACGTGGATTTAATCGGTTGATGGCCCATCCGCTGATCGGCGTGAGCGCAGGGGCGCCGTCCGCAGCAGCTGCGGCGCAGAGCGCGGACCCTCCCGCGCAGGCGATGTCAGCGGCACCGAGCCCAAGTCCGGCTTCAGGCGCAACGTTATCTGTGCAAACCGAGGCTGACGACGGCAGCGGCGCCACGCAGGAGACCCATTTCGACATCGTGCATCACGATGGCTGCCTGTGGTTGCACCCCCGGGACTGAGCGTTTTCAGGCAGTTGAGGCGCCTAAGCGTTATCATGGGCGGTCCCCAACGGAGAGCTCCCCATGGCCCAGCAGTACCCCGAATGGATCTGGCAGAACGGCGTGATCAAGCCGTGGAAGGATGCCACCGCACACGTGATGTCGCACGCCTTGCATTACGGTTCGTCGGTGTTCGAGGGGATACGCAGCTATGCCACGCCGGAAGGCGCGGCGATTTTTCGTCTGACCGATCACCTTAAGCGTCTGTACCAGTCGGCCAAGATCTACGACATGGTGCTGCCGTATTCGCAAGACGATCTGGCCAAGGCCTGCCGCGATGTCATTCGCAAGAATGGTTTCAGCGCCGCCTATTTGCGTCCCGTGGCGTATCGCGGCCTCGGCGGTTTCGGTCTTTCCGCGGAAACGCCGATCGACGTAGCTGTGGCGACGTGGCCGATGGGTCCGTATCTCGGGCCGGAGGCCTTGGAAGTGGGCATCACCGCCTGCGTGTCCAGCTGGCAGCGTTTTGCGCCGAACACGATTCCCGCGGGCGCGAAGGCCGGTGGCAATTATCTTTCGGGCCAGTTGATCGCACGCGAAGCGCGTCGCCTTGGTTTCGGCGAAGGCATCGCGCTGGCCTCCAGCGGCTTGCTGAGTGAAGGTGCGGGCGAAAACCTGTTCCTGGTTTTCGATGGCGTGCTGCATACCACGCCTGCCAGTGCATCGATCCTGGCTGGCATTACGCGCGATACGTTGAAGGTGTTGGCGCGCGAAGATGGCATCGATGTGGTCGAGCGCGATATCCCGCGCGAATACTTGTATCTGGCCGACGAAATTCTGATGTGTGGCACAGCTGCGGAGATCACACCGATCCGCGAGATCGACGGCAAGCAGATCGGTAGCGGCAAAGCTGGGCGTGTCACGCGTCGCTTGCAGCAGTTGTATTTCGGTTTGTTCGACGGCAAGACCCAGGACAAGTGGGGCTGGTTGGAACCGGTCTGAGCGACGGATGCGATGCTAAAGAAAAAGGGCGCTTTCGCGCCCTTTTTCTTTGGTCTTTTACGTCCTCTCCCCGAAAGGAGAGGACATAAACCAGCAGATCAATAACGATAGTGATCCGGCTTGTACGGACCTTCCACCGGCACGCCGATGTAAGCGGCCTGTTCCGGCGTGAGCTTGGTCAGCTTTACACCGATCTGTTCCAGATGCAGGCGAGCGACTTCCTCGTCCAGCTTCTTCGGCAGGCGGTAGACCGTCTTTTCATACGTATCCTTGTTCGCCCACAGGTCCAGCTGCGCCAGCGTCTGGTTGGAGAAGCTGTTGGACATCACGAAAGCCGGATGCCCGTGCGCGCAACCAAGGTTCACCAAGCGACCTTCGGCCAGCATGTAGATGCTGTGATTGCTCTTGGCGAAGGTGTAACGATCCACCTGCGGCTTGATGTTTTCGCGCGTGACATCCTTGGCGATGTTGAGGCGATCCATCTGGATCTCATTATCGAAGTGACCGATGTTGCACACCAGCGCATTGTTCTTCATCGCCGCCATATGCTCCAGCGTGATGATGTCCTTGTTGCCGGTGGTGGTGACGTAGATGTC
>CAJCJD010000072.1 GCA_903970555.1 Vulcanimicrobiota bacterium | reverse complement strand
AGGTCGTATCCGCGCCGCGCCAGCCGATCGGCATACACCGCGCCGATACCCGCCGACGCCCCGGTAATGAGGGCAGTGCCCTTGGATGCTGCAGTAGTCATGGGTTTTCTCCGTAGTCGCCAACGGATGGCGGCTTTGCGGAGCTAAGGCTAGGCGCGTATGATCATGGCTTCAATGTCATAGATGCAACGTTTTCGGTCATCGCGGAGGTAGCATCATGCTGCGTCTTGGAATCGTCCTTTTTCCTGGCTTTCAGGTGATGGGCCTGGCTATGTCCACGGTCTTCGAGTTCGCGAATATCACGGCGAACGAAGCGATCTACGAGATCAAGCTGCTCTCTGAAGAGGGCGGCCCGGTGCCATCCTCCGTCGGGTTCGCCATCAGCACCGAACCCTTCGGTCGCCGCCCGTTCGATACCATTCTTGTGGGCGGCGATAACGACATCGTGCCGGCGTCGGCTGGGCTTCTTTCCTTCCTGCGTCGCGCTGCGCGCACAACGCGGCGAATCGGGGCCACCTGCACCGGTGCCTTCGTGCTGGCAGGGGCGGGGTTGCTCGAGGGCCGACGCGCTACGACGCATTGGTTCCATGCCCAGGCTTTGCAGCGCGATTACCCCAAAATAGCGGTGGAGCCCGACCGCATTTTTATTATCGATGGCCCCATATGGACGTCCGCTGGCATGACGGCGGGTATCGATCTCGCGCTCGCGATGGTGGAAAAAGACCTTGGCGCCGAGGTAGCGCGGCAGGTCGCGAAGAAACTGGTCGTTTATCACCGCCGCGCAGGTGGGCAGTTGCAGTACTCCGCGCTGCTTGAGCTGGAACCGCGTTCCGATCGAGTGCAGACCGCGCTCGCTTACGCCCGGGAAAACCTGAAAGCCGAGCTTTCGGTGGAGCAACTGGCCGAGTCCGCACACCTGAGCGCTAGGCAATTCAGCCGTGCGTTCCGCGCCGAAACGGGGCAATCACCAGCCAAAGCGATTGAGCAACTGCGCGTCGAGGCGGCGCAGGTGATGATGGCGTCGGGCAAACATCCGATGGATGTCATCGCGCGCGAGACGGGTTTTGGCGACCGCGAGCGTATGCGCCGTGCTTTCCTACGCGCATTTGGGCAGCCGCCACAGGTGATGCAGCGTGCAACGCGCGCAAATCGCCAGGGCGCCTATGCCAGTGATTGATCAGCTGAAAACCTGCGATAAGCGAGCTTTCGTAGAAAGGATTGCCAGATGACTTTATTGAGCCTGCGCGGGAGCAAAGTGCAACGCCTTGGATTCATCGGCTGACGTTTCGCCACACGCGACGCTTTCTCGCGCCGACCGCTACTACACCTGATCAGCCTCAGCGCCCATTAAGGCCGCGCGCAAAATGGGCAGATAGTGCTGTAGCCCGGGAACCTTCAAGTCCACGATCTTCGCTTCCTCGTCCCAGCGACGAAGTTGTACGGCACGCGTCGCAGCAGGCAACGCGGCAAATGCGCTCGCTTCGTCGCTACTCATGATGCCGCCTTGCACTTTCATACTTTCAATGGAAGCATCCGAAAGCTTGGCGATATAGCTGGGATCGGTGGCGCAAAGATAACGCTTGGCGGCCACATGCAAACGAACCGGCTCCGTGACTGCCTCATCAAACCATTGCGATAGATACCTCGCGCCGATCTCTTCGTGCCAGCCATCCTTCCCTTGCCGCGTATGATCCTCCGGTAAATCGTGCAGGATGTGCCCGATGTCATGCAGCAAAGCCGCTGCGATGGTCGAGGGGCTGGCATGCGATTGCTCAGCAAAATAAGCGCATTGCAGGCAATGCTCGAGAACCGAAACCTCCTCGCCAAAGTAGGTATCGTTGCCCTTCGCGGATAACAGATCCAGAAGTTCCTGAACGTTTTTTTCGGTGCTCATATCAGCCATCGCCCTTTCCGAAGGCGGCTAGTTAAGCAGCAACGGATTGCAAATACTCGACAGACGCTTAGACGATCCGACAGGCTTGTATAAGGAGGTTCGCAGGAATGACACATGCGCGCGTTCGCGACCTTCCAGGCTGTGCGAACCTGCGCCAGATTCAATGCAGCGAGGTGACGAGCGCCGAAACACCAAGCCAGCACAACTGCACACCGATGCAAAACAGAACAAAGGCAAATAAGCGAATCGCGACCTGAGTCCCGATAGTGCCGAGCAATCGCTCAAGCGCTCCGGCAAAACGCACGCAGACATAGATGCTCGCGCACAGAACAACCAGCGCCACACCAACGCCCGCGAAATGTCCCGCCGAGAGCCCTTCATTCGGTGTCCCGGTACCCAAGGCGATCGCGACGGAAATCGATCCGGGTCCCACCGTGATGGGAAGCGTCAGCGGATAAAACGCCTTCGTCGCCAGCGATTCAGCGTGCCTGTCGGCTTGTATCGCCTGCACGCGATCGTCGTTCGGCTCGTCACTGGGCTTTTGCAGCAAATTCCATCCCGCCATGCCGACGACCAGGCCACCCGCCACGCGTAACACCGGAATCGAAACACCAAAAAACGAAAGCACGTACGCCCCGATCGACAGCGAAACCAGCAGGATCACAAAACTGTTGACGGTGATGCGTCGCGCCAGATCATCGCGCTCGGCAGGCGTGGCGCGCGGAACCAGGCTTAACACGATGAGCGCCGACGCTGGCGGATTGATGATCGGAAACAAACCGGTGACGAGCAGAAGAACGGTTTGAATGAAGTCATGCATCATGGGTCACATCTCCCGCTGGACGATGACGCTTACGCTTTTAGCCTACAGATGCCACTTGGACGTGGGCCATAGGCTGAAACAAACAACTTCCCCTACGCGCTCAAGTAACTTCACTACCCAATCGGAGGTTGATGCCTAGTGCTGTCGCCAGTTCACGAAGATGTTCGTTGTCACGCGTCAACGTGATCCATCCTGCGTAGCCGTCATCTCCGGTTTCCATGGACCACAAGGTGTATCCGTGCTCGGCCAGGCGGTCGTAGGCAGTCGCAAATAGCGAAGCCGCATCAATGTCTGCATGGAAATCATCGTCGTCCGGATCGCCACCCCAATCGATGGATATGTTCCAGCGCGAGGAGAGTTCGTCGATGGATTGCACCAATGCGTGCGTGTCCAGTGCGCCGACAAGGAAACCCGAGCGCCAGTCGATCACCCTGCGGATTACTTCGATCGGCTCCACGTCATTTTCGTCTACGTGCGCGATGGCGTCGCGGTAGTCCGCGAATTGTTGCAAGGCCATCTCTTCATCGCCGGGATTGACCAGCAACAACAACTGCCAGACGCGAGCTTCTACCGAGTCGTCGCCATTCTCGTTTTCGTCGAAGTTGTCTTCGGAATCGAAATCGTTGTCGGAGGAGTTCAAGGGACGCTCTCAAGGTTGCTGCAGCCCATGATAGCCAATTCGTGGAGGATGTTTGCTTTCGATTGAAGCGGACATCCGCTCATCGTGGTACTCGCCCTTGGATTCACGATTGGGCTCAGAAAGTACAACGGCCGCACCGATGGCTAGCGCCGTATGGCCAGAACGCCGTCGAGCGCCAGCTGCGCCTTGAAACCGGCCTTCTCCAAACGTTTTGCCACTTCACGCGGTACATCCCGGTCAGTGGTGAGCTTGTTCGGGCTGCCGGTGTAATGGAACAGGCGTCCGCCGCGCCGACACACGCGTGCAAGTTGATCGTAGAACGCCTGTGAGTAGAGTTCGCCGGCGATGCCGAAGCGTGGCGGATCGTGTAATAACGCGTCCACCGATGCGTCGGCGATCTGCGTGATCGCCTGCGTTACGTCGGCGTGGGTGAGGTGAAGGCGCCCACCGCTGGTGGGTGCATCCGGATCCGGTGACCATGGATTGAGTGTGCGCAACCACAGCACGTCGGGATTTTTCTCGAACGAGTGGATGTGTGCCACGCCAGCTTCCAGACAGCAGGCGGCGAAGTAGCCCAGGCCACCACAGGTATCGAGCAGTACTTTGCCATTCGGCTCGACCAGCGCGACTTTGCGGCGCGCATCGCCAAACGGCGACTCTTTCGCGGTGGGTAACATCTTGATGCCGTCGATCTCGAAGGTGGGCGCGCCCCATTCGGTCGGCACCAGCTTGATCAGCGAGCCGGAAAAACGTGACACCGGTGCGAACTCATCACCATCCCAGTAATAAATCGTGCGGTCTTTCAGCTTGGGCGGATACGGGTAGCGCTGTTCCTTCCACTGCCACACATCCGCCTGCAGCAAGGCGCGACTGTCCGTGCGCCCAAGGTCCAACGATCCGGTCCATTCTTTCGCATCTGAATCGCGAGCGGCCAGGAGTGCATCGACGATGGAGCGCGTGAGCAGGGGACCTGAATAATGCGACACGACGAGGAGCTTCCTGGAGTAGCGGCGTAAAGCGAAAGTGGATGATCCGCGTTCGACGTGGATCGATGAAAGAGACGATCTGCCAATGGGAATCAGATGGTCAAGCATCAACGACTGACTAATTTATTCGGAAACGATATCAGGTTGCGGTATTTCGAGCCGAATGATCGCAGACATGGCTTTGCATTGGATGTGGACTCCGCAACGATTCTCAGCGAGCCGCGAGCGCAGCGTGCAGATGATCGACGTAGGTGCGGCTAGCCCGCAAAGGCGTGCCGTCGCGCAGGCGGATCAGGCAGTCGCGATTGGAGAGCGCCTCCAACTCCGCGACGCGATCCAGGCGCACGATAGTAGAGCGATGAATGCGCAGAAACCGTCGCGGGTCGAGCCGATGGCTTAGTTGATGCAGCGGCTCGCGCAACAAGTACACCCGTGATCCGACATGCAAGCCGGCGTAGTCGTCGTTAGCTTCGATCCAGTCGATGTCGTTAGCTTCGACAACGGCGATCCGTTGCCCTACTCGCACGCTGAAGCGCTCGGCCCAGGCATTGGCCGGTTCGGCATGGACCTCGCTGGCGCGCCGCCGTAATGCGGTGCGCGCTCGATCCAGTGCTTCGCGAAAGCGCTGGTCGTCGATGGGTTTGAGAAGGTAATCCAACGCATGCAGCTCGAATGCCGTTACCGCGAAGTTGTCGTAGGCGGTGAGCAGGATCGCAAGCGGGCGCGCGTCCGGGTAGACACGACGTAGCGCGTCAATGCCGCTCAGGCTCGGCATCTGCACATCCATGAATACCAGATCCGGTCGTAACCGATTGATCGCTTGTATCGCCGTGTCGCCATCGGCGGCCTCGCCAACGAAGCAGACGTCGCGGTGCGCGGCAAGTCGCACGCGCACGCCGTCACGGGCGAGTGGTTCGTCGTCCACCACCATCACGCGCATCATGCGTGGCGCACCTTCGGAAGTGCCAGGGCTGCAGACCGCTGAAGTGGCAGCGCGATGCGTACCGTGCACGAGCCTTCTGGCGTCACCACGACGTCCAGGCTGTAATTTTCTGGATAAAGCGTTGCCAATCGCTGTCGCACATTGTTCAGGCCTATCGCATTGGAGCGTTGCGCCCCGCCATTTTGCGGGGCGGGCACACCGTCGTTCTGTAGCTCCACGACTAGCTTTTCTTGCTCAGCGTCGATGCGCAGGCGCACCGTTCCTCCTGCGGTGCGCGGTGCAATACCGTGCCGGATTGCGTTCTCTACCAGAGGTTGCAACAGCAATGGTGGCACCTGTGCCTGGAGCAAGCCCGGTCCCACGCGCATGACAACCTGCAGGCGCTGCCCAAGCCGCGCCTTTTCAATATCCAGATAATGTTCGGTAAGCGACAGTTCGTCGGCCAATGTCACTTCGCGCGTGTCGCTGCGCTCCAACGTAGCGCGCAAAAGATCGCCCAGGCGGGCAATCATCCGCGTGGCGTCGCTGCCGCGACCATCGGTCACCAGCGTTGAAATGCTGTTGAGCGTGTTGAATAGAAAGTGCGGATGCAGTTGGTATTGCAGCGCGCGAAGCTCCGCCTCACGAGCCAGCGCCGTGGCTTCGGCCTCGCGACGGCGCGAGCGTTGTAGCGCATCGTAATGATGCAGCAGCGCATGAATGGCACAGTAGGCGATCAGCGCCAGCCAGCAACCATCCAACCCGGCGAAGATATGGCGAAATTCGTAGCCGGGCAGCAGATGCCAATGCACCGCCGTCGCCTGTGCCAGCGCGTTGTTGATCACGGAGGGTACGTAGGTTGCCACCAGCAGCAATGGAATGCTGAGGCGCGCAGGGATACCGCGTTGCCACATGCCGCGCTGAAGCAGGCTGAGCGGGATGACCCAGCACAGATAGCACACGGCGTAGAACGCACGATAGGTACCGGCGTACGGATGGTCGAGCTCGGGCAGCGCCATCACGCCCATGCACAAGGCGATGGGCAGGCTTGCTAGTAGAGAAACCCGTAGCGGCAAGCCTGTCGGTTGTCCGGAAAGCGGAACGCGCGTCATCCTGGTATCCGCAAGGGAGCGCCAGCCCCGCTGGCGGACGCATGGCGCACCCTATATCGATCTTCAGCGCATGTCATCCAGGATCACCGAATACAGCATCGCGCTGATCTTCCAGCCTGTGTCGGTGTGCACTAGCTGCCATGTTTCCGTGCCGTGGTTCATCGATTTGCCTTCCATCAGAAAGTGGTAGTCGAAATACACCGTGCCGACAATGCCATCGGTTTCGATGCGCACGTTGTTGAAGGTTTCCTCGACGGGTTTGGGCGCAGTGGCGATGAACTTGGCGAATTGTTCGTAGTTGCCTGGGGAGAACTGTTGGGCATCGGGCTGCTTCGCGCGCACTTTGTCCAGCGATGGCTTGTCCACGCCCTGCAGCCACGATCCGCCAGGGAGGAACATGCCGTGGAGGGCGTTGCCGTCTTTGGCGATGATGGCGCCTTTGAAGCGATCGACCAGCTGCTGGATCTGCACGCGATCGGCCGCATGGGCATCGGGAGATGCTTCTTTGGCGTGCAAAGGTGTCACAAGGGTGGTCGCCACGATCAAGGCGGACAGTGCAAGTTTCATGGTGCAGCTCCATCGGTAGTGGACGGTCTGCACGATTAAGCCGGCGATACGTCAAGCGTGCCAGCTCCATGCGGCTGGCCGTGTATCGGATGCGGCGAACCGTTTGAAAAAGCCGCACGACAACCGCGAAAGCGCATTGCCGCCGAAATGGCCCGGGCATCGCACTCACCCCGAGCACAATCGAGCACGTTTCACTTGCACGCATGTGCGCCCTTCAACGTGGCGATGGTGGCAAGTCGCCTTGCATCGGCCACGCCTAGTCGATTTATGGTTTAGCCGTCCCCCTTAATTTGTCGCTTTGTCGTTCGTCCGCTGGACATGCTCCGGTATCGGAAATTGCCCTACTATCACGCGATGAACACATCTCCCCTACCGCCATCGAACGACCTGCGCCGCGGCAGCCTGGCCTGTGTCGGCATGGGCATGACCCTGGGCTCCCATCTCACGCCGCTGGCTCGCAGCCATATAGAGAAGGCGGATGTGATATTCGCGGGGCTGTCCGATGGCATCGTGCAGATGTGGCTGCAACGCATGCACCCGGATGTCCGCAGCCTTCAGCCCTATTACAAAGAGGGCAAGTCACGGATGAAAACGTATCGGGAATGGGTCGAGTTGATCATGACCGAGGTGCGTGCGGGCAAGCGTGTCTGCGGGGTGTTCTACGGCCACCCTGGCATCTTTGCCTGGTCGCCGCACAAGGCCATCGAAGTGGCCAGGGCGGAAGGTTTCGAGGCACATATGGAACCGGGCATTTCCGCCGAAGACTGCCTTTACGCCGACCTGGGGATCGATCCCGGCCGCTTCGGATGCCAGCACTTCGAAGCCAGCCAGCTGCTTTTCTATGAGCGGCGCATCGACCCCGCCGGCTACCTGGTGTTGTGGCAGGTGGGCCTGGTGGGTGATCGATCGCTGGGGCGCTTCCAGACCGGCCCGGCGTATCGGCAGGTGCTGGTGGACCTGCTGAGCCAGGACTACCCCCTCGATCATGAGTTGATCATCTACCGGGGGGCCACGTTGCCGATCGACAAGCCGCGGGTCCGCCGCGTCCCCCTGCGCGACCTGCCCCATGTTCCGCTCACCGCGGAGGAAACGGTGGTATTGCCGCCAGCCCAAACCTTGAAGCTAAACGTTGCCCTGCGAGAGCGGCTGGAGGCTTTGGATAAGCTGGAGAAGGAACGCACCCTCGCGTAAGGTAAGGGGTGCCGCAAGGGGATTTGCATGCCGTGGCCGCTTCAGGGAAAGACAGCTCCGCCAGCGCTTGGCTCTATCAAGAAGTAAGGATGACGGCCGTCATCAAGTTTTATCAAGCTGATGACCCCACGACATCGCTAGACCGGCCATACCGGCTTCTTCAGATTGCTGCTCGACCATCAAGGGAAACAGGGGAATCACATGACTGACACGATTGATTTGCTCGAAGCCATCGGTCGCGACGCCTCGCTGCGTCACGCCTCGACGGAGGAGCTGACCACCATGCTTAAACAGGCACAGGCTTCCGAGGCACTCACCGGTGCGGTGGTATCGGGCGATAGCTCGCAGTTGTCCAAGGAGCTTGACTGCCCGCCGTGCGACCCGCCGCAGTCCACCCAGGCGCCCGGCCATGAAGAAGAGCCGGAAGAGGGCGAGCCGCTCAAGACTCCCCCAGCACCTGATAAAGACAAGTCGCCGTCCCACCAATAAGCGACGTTCACGTGCCTGGGTTGTCCCCCCGCATCTGGCCATGGGCCGCCATCGCGGCCGTGGCTTGGTGTGCGCTCGGGCAACCCGGGTATACCGCCGCCTCCATTACGGATCCAGGCCAATTCCTCGACCAGGCCGAGACGCTGCGCACGGCGGATCATTCGCGATTCGTGCAGATGCTGGAGCAGATCCATCATGAAGCGCCTGGGCTGACCTTCAATGAGCAATGGCACCTGCGCTATCTCGATGCATGGGAGACCATGTTCGAGGGCCAATACGCCAAGTCCGAGGCCGAGCTTCGCGATGTGATTGATCACTCCGGTGACACGTCCCTCGCTGCCAAGGCATCGGGACTGCTCATGAATAACCTGGCCACCAATCGTCGCTACGAGGAAGCCTTCGCGCTCGCCAATCGCGTGGCAGCCGAGCTGCCGCAGATGAAGGATCCGGAGATTCGCTTCACTTTGCTGACGAATCTGTCGCAAATGGTCGATTACGCCGGCCAAACGGATCTGGCGATTCAATACGCACGCATGGCGGACGACGCCGTCCCTTTCGGTGAGACCTCGTGTCACCCCCTGTCCATGCAGGCCGCAGCGCTATACAACGGCAAACGGCTGACGTCGGCCAGTCCGGAACTGCAACAAGCGATCAGTGCCTGCGTCGTCGCGGGTGAACCGGTGTTCGCCAACGCCATGCGGCTGACCCTTGTTAGCCAGTATCTGGACGAAAACCAGCCCGCCAAGGCAATGGCGCTACTGGATCAAATCGAGCCCGGTATCGTTAGCAGTCACTACTTTCCTCACATGCTTTCCATGCAGGTGCAGCGGGCCCAGGCGTACGCCAAACTGGGCAACGACAGCGAGGCGAGGAAGGCCGCTCTCGCTGCCATAGCCATGACCCACCCGGGCGACATCAGCGAATGGCTGAGGGAGGTCTATGACGTGCTTTACAACGTCGAGAAGAAACAGCACCACAGTGCCGCCGCGCTCTCTTACTACGAGCAATATGTCATCCAGGACAAAGGTCATCTCAACGATATCAGCGCCAGGACGCTCGCCTATGAGATGGCCCAGCAACACACGCAGGTCCAAAAGCTAGAGACGGAAAAGCTGAGCAAGCAGAACAATATCCTGCGGTTGCAGCAAGCACTCACCACCAAGGCGGTCGAAACCGGAAGGCTTTACATAGCCTTATTGCTGGTGGTGCTGGCATCGGTCATTTTCTGGCTGTTCCGGCTCAAGCGCTCGCAGCTTCGCTTCAAGAAGCTGTCCCATCAAGATGGGCTTACCGGCATCTTCAATCATCAGCATTTCATCAGCGAGGCCGATCGCGCCCTGCACGCGCTGGAGAAAAAACTCGGCCATGCCTGCCTCGTTTCCATCGATCTGGATCACTTCAAGCAGGTTAACGATACCCACGGTCATGCCATGGGCGATGTCGTGCTGAGGCATACCGTCGCGATCTGCCAACGGCAATTGCGCCCCATCGACTTGTTCGGCCGCCTGGGCGGCGAAGAGTTCGGCGTACTGCTGCTGGATTGCTCACGCAATGAAGGCATGGCGATTGCCGATCGCATCCGCCTGGCTATTGAGATGACGCCGATAGAGGGAGACGGGTGCGTCGTATCGCTTTCGGCCAGCGTTGGCGTCGCCTCCACCGATACATCCGGCTACGACCTGCAACGGTTATGCAGGGAAGCCGACGCTGCGCTTTATCGCGCCAAACGCACAGGGCGCAATCGCGTTATCTCCGATACCGAGAGCGACGGCCTGGTCGAAGCCTGAAAGGCGGGAAAGTGCGTACGCCGTCAGACAAACCATCTTCCCGGCCGACCAACGCATCCCGTCTTTAGGGTGGTCCGTTTCCAGGCAGCCCTCACGCGCCCTGCACAACAATTGCCGCACACCGACGCCCATAGCCGCACATGCGCGTTGCATACATGGCATCACTAACCTGGTGATCATTTCTGGATATCCCCACGCCTTTAAGAGCGCGCGCTCCGTTTAGCGGACAGTAGGGAACCGCAAAGTTTTGCGGGCTTGCACGGAGCACCTATCGTGCAGAACCACCGCTTGATTGCTGCCTTTGTTCGCGCCGGCAGCTTTCGTGACGGAATTTTCTGCCGTCCAATACGGCATATGACGGCTTTCAAATCCGCGAGCTACACTGAATCGAACGAACCATTGCATCCCTTCGACTCCATCTGCGACTAGGCCAACCCGAGCATGAGCTTGTTGTACGACCTGTCAGCGAATGCCGTGCGCCGCATTTACGACGCACGCATCGACACCCCTCCCGTGCTGGACGCCGACACCTATTTTCCGGAAGCCTCTCGATTCGTCACGGCCTGGTCGCAGATTCGCAGCGAAGCGCTTGCGCTAGCCGCTCGCATGCAGGCCATTCCGCGCTTTCACGAGATCATGCCGGAGCAGGCGGAGATTTCAGCGAACGATGGCAAAGATTGGCGTTTGTTCGTGCTGAAGGTCTATGGCGCCGAATTCGACGAGAACATGGCGGCCTGCCCTACGTTAGCCAACATCGTGTCGTCGACGCCAGACGTGCTGTCGGCGACGCTGTCGTTCCTCGCGCCGCGCAAGCATATCCCTCGCCATCGCGGGCCGTTTCGAGGTGTTCTTCGCTACCAGCTCGGCCTGTCTGTGCCGGTGGATGCATATGGTCGGCCCGCCGCCGTGTTGTCGCTGAACGATCAGGAACATCGCATCGGAGACGGTGAACATTTGTTGTGGGACGACACCTACCCGCACGAAGTCTGGAACAACAGCGACCAATTGCGTGTGGCTCTCCTGCTCGATGTTCGTCGGCGTCACATGCCGATGGATATGCGCGTGCTGTCGCGCGCCTTGATTACTTCGGTCGGGCTCGTCGCGCGCTGGCGTGGTTTGGCGTAGTGCATGGTGCTGGGCTTGACCCGATTTCTGAAATCGCCGTCACGACAACCTTTCAAAGATGTTATGGAAGAGAGTCCCCGACTGGCGCTCAGAAAGAACGCTTGAATATCCAACGATAGTTTGCAGTTGCGAACGCTCATCTCGTTCAGCTGATTTTGTGACCTGTAAATCAGATGTAACACCTAAATTTGCGCAAAGCACTGGACGACTCCCTCGCACCGGTAGCAGCATGGATGACCCCGGCACTCAGCCGGGGTTGTAGTGGGAGATCAAGCAAGTCATGGCGACCGAGCCTGCGTGGCTGCGTCGGGTCTACGCGGCGGCCGGATGACTTTTCGTGAATAACGTCCTTGCACCGGGGGAGGTGGCATTTCGACGACTCGATGTTCAGCTGGCAGATCCATCACAGGGGGACTCGCTTTTTTCATCTAACCTTTTAGGGAGAAAAGACGTGAAGACCGAGCATGTGATGATGGGCGTATCGATTGCCGCAGCGCTTGCAGTGCTGCCCTCGATTGCCCTTGCTTCAGCTTCAAACTCAGCGCTCTCCGGTGTCGATACCACCGAAGCGCCGCGCGTAACACAGGCCGTCGACAGCAATGCCGTCTCCGCACTGGGCAACAGTCATTTACTGTTTCTCACCAACGCAACACCTACGGGCGCAGTCGTCGACTCGTTGCCCATGAATCATATGCACCTCATCCTTCAGCGCAGCGCATTGCGTTCATCAGCGTTGGAGTCGCTGATCGCCGCGCAGCATGACCCCTCTTCAGCGAAATTCCATCAATGGGTGACACCTACCGAATTTGGCGACACCTTCGGCGTGGCCGATGCGGATATCAACGCGGTCAAATCGTGGTTGACCTCGCAGGGCTTTACCGTCAACGCGGTCTATCCGAACAAGATGCAGATCGATTTCAGCGGCACTGCCGGTCTGGTCCGCCAAGCGTTCCACACGCAAGAGAATCACTACATCGTCAATCACGTCAGCCATATCGCCAATGCCAGCGACATTAGTATTCCGTCGGCTTTGCGTGATGTGGTGGTCGGCGTCGCCGGCCTCAACGACTTCAAGCCACAACCGTTGCATGTGCCACCACAGGTTGCGCAGTTCGATTCGTCCAAGCACAACTTCAAGATCAAGCAGTCGTCGGCGACCAATGCCGGTTCTCCGGGAAACCCGATGGTGAATTTCACCGGTGGCGTGCGCGGTTTTGTACCGTATGACATGCAGACGATTTACAACGTCAGCCCCTTGTATACCAGCGGCCTCACAGGCAGCGGCATCACCATTGCGGTAGTCGAAGACCAGGATATGGATGTTTCGGACTGGCCGAACTTCGTCAGCCAGTTCGGGCTTGCCGGTTATGGCGGTACGTTCAATCAGTTCCAGCCACAGTTGACGCCGAGCACCAGCAATTGCACCGATCCGGGCGGCGCCACGCCTGACGGTGAAAGCATAGAGACCGTGCTGGATTCGGAATACTCCACAGCGATGGCACCCGGCGCAAACATCTGGGTAGCGACGTGTTCCGATTCAAACGACAACAACTTCTTCGGCGGCGTCTACCTGGCCGCGGACAACCTGATCAACAACACCAACGCTGCTGGACGGCCAAACGTGATCAGCGCCAGCTACGGCTACGGTGAGGGCTTTACGGATACGGCCAGCAAGACGGCGATCGACTTGATGTGGGCGCAGGCGGATGCAGAGGGTATCTCGGTGTTCGTATCCACGGGTGATTCTGGCTCCAATCCAAGCTTCAACGGCTTCGTGATCAATGATGCCGGTATCGATGCCAACTCGTTCGCCACATCGCCGCATGACACCGGCGTTGGCGGATCGGATACCGCCGATATTCTCAACGGCAACACCAACAAGTATTTCAACAGCACACCGAACGCGGTATATGGCACAGCCAAATCGTATGTGCCGGAAATTACCTGGAACACTTCGTGCGGCAACACCGTGGCGGCGCAACAGTTGGTCGGTTTGTCCGCGCTGCAGTTTTGCAAGAACGCGCTGATCTATGACCCGTACGGGGAATACGTTACGTCGGAAAGCGGAAGCGGCGGCCCATCGTCCGTCGATGCGAAGCCAGCGTGGCAACGTATTGTTCATGGTGCAGCCAAAGACCAGTCGCGTGATTTGCCGGATGTGTCGCTCTTCGGCGGTTCGTATGGCGGGTATTCGTGGGTGATTCTTTGCACGGGTGCGTATCCGTGCACAGCCAACTTCGCGTCGCCCGTTGAATTGGTAGCTGGCACGTCACTGTCCTCGCCGATGTTCGCTGGCGTCCAGGCCGTGGTCGATCAGGGCCTGTATCAAGCCGGCGCGTGGTCGCCGAATCAAGGCAACGCTGCGCCGACGCTGTATGAGCTGGCAAGGAATGAGTACGGCGGAGCGACGGGCTCGGCACCTGCGACGCTCGATCAATGCAACGCCAACAACGGCACCAAGGGCACCAGCAAGTGCGTGTTCTACAACATCACCGCTGGCGGCAATTCCACGCAGTGCATCCAGGTGGCCGAGCTTTCGCAGGTCACCCCGAATTGCTACTTCTACGGAACCATCCAGAATTATCTGGAATTCTACGGTCCAACCAAGGTCGGGCTGACCTCAACCAGTACGACGAAATACAACGCAAATACCGCAGCTTTCTCGGCGCAACCCGGTTGGAGTTTTGCCAACGGGTTGGGTTCGGTAAATGCTGTCAACCTGCTTTCCGCGTGGAAGAAATTCGACTATCTGCCTTAAGCGGTTCGCAACAAGCTTTCACATCCCCTGGTGGTTTTGCCGCCAGGGGATTTTTGTGCGTGCCGCATGCAATGGATAGTTCGTCACGTGACGAAACGTCCATACGCGTTATGCCATAAGCTTTGATCGCCCCCACTGCAACGACCAACATGGATCAGCGATCTTTTCATCGCGGAATTGCGCGTGTAACCACCGCAGCGAGCTTCGGCTTTGCTCTGGTGCAGTTGGACGTCACCATCGTCAATGTCGCGTTGCCACGCATGGCCA
>CAJCJD010000071.1 GCA_903970555.1 Vulcanimicrobiota bacterium | reverse complement strand
CCTTGACTGGCATGCCGGCTTCAACCTCTCGCAGGAAGCCGATGATCTGCTCTTCGGTAAAACGCTTCTTCACGTCCAATCTCCTTCGGTTGGGGGATTGGACTCCAAATCGAATCGCTACTCAAAAGCGGGGGGACGTCGACGCTTCAAAACAGCCGCGAATTTCGCCTTACTTCAACTACAGTGCACACCGATGCTGGAGAATAGGTCGATGCTGCCATCCTCAATAACATGGATGCTTCCGTCGCACATACCGTAAAACTGCAGTGATACGTCAATCCGTCGGTCAATGGCGGGCAACTATCAGCAAGCAATATTCTTGAAAGGCACTGGCGATCCATAACGTTCGAAGATCACCGTGACTGGGCTCGCATCACCACCGCACACTAACTCTCGTCGATCGTCACAACCGCCCTGCCTGATATCGTTTCCGCCCTCAGCGCATCGATCGTTTCATTGATCTGATCAAAGCCAATCGTATGAATGTTGTGCTGGATCTTGCCCGCCGCTGCCGGCGCTATGACTTCGCTCAGATCCGTGAAAAGCCTGCTCGCGATTGATACGGGGAAACATAGGAATATCGATGCGATCGCCAAGCAGGCGGACATCCACGTAATGCCCACGGGTGCCTAGAACGCTAAAACCGAACTGAATCATCTCTGGTGTCCCGACACAATCGATGATTGCATCCAGATCTCCTTGACCGGTTGCGCTCTCCAGATCACCCGCAATGTCTGCGGCCGATCTGGCCACGATGCTGATGGCATGGTCCGCACCGTACTTTTTCGCCATTTCGAGCTTGGTGGGGTTGCGCTCGAATACCACGATCTTCACGCCGCCTGCCAGCAATCTGGCGTACTGGACGGCATAGCCACCCAATCCGTCCAGTCCAAACATTCCAAGCACCCGATCGGGACCTAAAGCCTCCGCTTTCCGAAGTTTTTTTGATCGCCCGAAAAGGCGTCAGGCCAGCATCGGTGGGTGGCGCCAATTCTTCTGCTCTCAGGCTATCGCTTACCGTAATCAGGTAGCGGGCTGGGACCGGCAAAAATTCGGCAAGTCCGCCATGGGGTCCAAAACCGAGGTGATGATTGATATTTATTCAATCAAATGATTTAGTATCGCCGCAAGGCTGTCCCATCGGCACCCTCTGGCGAGGCGAGCATCGCGTGAGCACGGATCTGGAACTCCCCATCGGACAGCAGGCACATGCGCTGTGGAAGACCATCCATCGCGAACTTCGCCGCAATGGCGCCCAGGACACGGCCGCGGATTTCACGGCTTTCGAAAAGCATACCTTCGACAGAAGGGACGGCTGAGATGCGCAAGGACATTGTTTCCATCGGCGGTGCCAGTGGCTTCTGGGGTGACAGCGTCACGGGGCCGATGCAACTGGTCGCGTCGGGTCATGTCGACTTTCTGGTGTTCGATTACCTAGCCGAGCTGACCATGTCGCTGCTGGCGACGGCTCGCATGAAAGACGCTTCATTGGGCTACGCGACCGATTTCATAAGCGTGGCAATGCGCGCGGTACTCAAGGATGCATTGGCGCATAACATTCGCATCATCGCCAATGCAGGCGGCGTCAATCCGCGCGGTTGCGCAGCGGCGCTGCAGGCGCTGGCCGACGAATTGGGGTTGCACGTGCGCGTCGCAGTGGTAGAAGGCGACGATGTGATGTCGCTGTTGCCCGTGCTGCGCGACGAGGGAGTGCATGAATGGCAGAGCGCTAGCCCGTTGCCGAATAAAGTGGTCAGCGCGAATGCCTATTTGGGTGCTTTGCCGATCAAGGCGGCGCTGGATGCAGGTGCGCAGGTCATTATTACCGGCCGCTGTGTCGATAGTGCCGTCACGCTTGGCGCGCTGATGCATGCCTTCGACTGGGCAACGGATGACTATGATCGCCTTGCGGCGGGTAGCCTCGCCGGACACATCCTCGAATGTGGTTGCCAGGGTGTTGGCGGACTGCACACCGACTGGGAATCCGTGCCCGACTGGGCACACAGTGGCTATCCCATAGTGGAATGCCGCGCAGACGGCAGTTTCACTGTCACCAAGCCCGAGGGCACTGGTGGCCTAGTAACTCCAGCGACCATTGGCGAGCAGTTGCTGTACGAGATCGGTGATCCTGCACGCTATGTACTGCCCGACGTGGTATGTGATTTCTCGCACGTGACCTTGACCCAGTCCGACGAGCACCGCGTGGAAGTGAGTGGTGCATGCGGCCGCGCGCCGACATCAACTTACAAGGTGAGCGCTACGTATGCCGACGGCTATCGCGCGACAGGCCAGCTCACCGTGGTCGGCTTCGATGCAGCCCGCAAGGCACAACGTACGGCCGAGGCCATCTTGGAACGCACGCGTGAATTGTTCCACAAGCTCGCCCTGCCCGATTACAGCGCCACGCATATCGAGACGCTGGGTTCAGCTTATCTGTTCGGGCCGCACCAGCCGGAGGTACCGCGTTTCGAATCGGTCATGTGGCTGGCAGTAACGCATACAGACAAATTCGCACTAGAGCTTTTCGCGCGTGAAATCGCCGCGGCTGGCACGTCATGGGCGCCAGGCACGACTGGCGCAAGCGGACGTCCCAGCGTGACGCCCGCGATCAAGCAATTCGCTTTCCTGCTCGACAAAGCGAGAGTGCATCCGCAGGTGACACTGCTGGATGGCGACACTATCGATGTGAGCGTGCCCACTGGCGGCGCACCGCTTGCAGCACCGACCTCTGTTGCCACTGACACATCGTCTGCGTCACTTGCCGGCCCCAGTCGGGAAGTGCCGCTCATTGCGCTCGCCTACGCGCGCAGTGGCGACAAGGGTGACACCGTCAATATCGGCGTGATGGCTCGCCGTCCCGAGGATCTGCCATTCCTACGCGCGCAATTGACCGAAGACGCAATAGCCGTTTACCTCTCGCATGTGGTGAAAGGGCGCGTCACGCGTTATGAGCTGCCGGGCATCCATGCACTGAACTTTGTCTGCGAGCAGGCACTCGGTGGCGGCGGCATGGCCTCGTTGCGCCATGACGCGCTGGGCAAAGGCATGGCTCAAGTACTACTGGCCATGCCGGTACACGTTCCGGCCGATCACTCATGAGCGCGACTGCGCGCCGCCTGGGTAACACGTGGTTGATGCCGCACATTGAGGAGGCCAGCGATGCCCACGCTTGAATCGCGCGTTGTTCCGCAGAGCGAAACCTATCGGCAAAACCACGCCGCGCTCAGCAACCTCGTCGCGCGATTGCGTGCCTTGGAAGCGCGTACGCGCGAAAAGTCCGAAGCGTCGCGCGAGCGTTTCGAGCGACGCGGCCAGTTGCTGCCAGGCGACCGGCTCGGCGGTCTGCTCGATGCGGGCGCACCCTTCCTGGAGCTGTCCACGCTGGCCGGCTTCTGTCTGGACCATGCCGACCCTGAGCGCTCCGTTGCAGGCGGTGGTTTGATCGTGGGCATCGGGTGGGTGAGCGGTGTGCGCGCGATGATCGTGGTTGACGATGCCGGAATCGATGCCGGCGCGGTGCAACCTATGGGCATCGAGAAATTCCAGCGCGCGCAGCGTATCGCGCTCGATCAAAAATTGCCGTTTATCCATCTGGTCGAATCGGCCGGCGCCAATCTGCTGGCGTATCAGGTGGAGACCTTCATCCACGGCGGCAGCGGGTTCTACTGGCTCGCGCGGCTCTCGGCCGCGGGCATTCCGGTAATCAGTGTGGTGCATGGCTCCAGTACGGCGGGCGGTGCGTACATGCCTGGCTTGTCAGACTACGTGGTCATGGTGCGTGATCGCGCACGTGCGTTCCTGGCCGGCCCTCCCCTGCTCAAGGC
>CAJCJD010000070.1 GCA_903970555.1 Vulcanimicrobiota bacterium | reverse complement strand
ACCACTTCATAGGCGCTGTGACTGTAAAGTGGGAGCACCCCTTGTGCGAATGCCAGGGTGTGATGATCGGCCGGCGTATCGCCCAAATCCAGCCGCATGAAGGTAACCGCCGGCGAGCCATCCGGTAGTACCTGGACATCGCTCGGGATAAATCCGAAATGCTGCGTATACCAAGCGCACGTCGCCTGAAACTCCCCGACTTCGAGCACCGCGTGACCGAGTCTGATTACCTCCGGTGGCGCGACCGGAGGCCGCTGCGTCTTGTTAATGCGGGGGCGCGCTTCGGCGTAATTAAGCGGCAACGGCTCTCTGTGCTCAAAGCCGTCGACTTTCCCGCAACCGAACACGGCATCCACCCTAAATCCTGATGGGTCGACCAGTCGGACGCGCTCACCGCCCCCAGGCCAATCAACGGCTTCGATCGGCGCTGCGCCCGGCAGCGCAGCGAGCTTCGACAGGTCGTCGCGACTGCCCACCTGCAAACCCAGACCGAGAAACCCGTTGCGCCTGGACTTCAACGCGACATAACAGAACGGTGTCTGCGCTGTACCGCGTGCGAAAAGCTTTGTCTGATCACGAGCGACGACATGCAGGCCGAAGTCGTCGAGAAAACGATCGACCACATTCAGATCGTTTCGCTCGAACATCAGGTAGGCGAGTGCTGTCGCCTTGACCGTCGGCTGTGGATGACGTGCCGGATGCGGCGTGGTCAGGGTAAGTGTGGTCATGCTGATTTCCGGCTCGGTCTGCAGTTCGGAGTGGAGGCCGCGCGCGATGGTGCCGCCAATGGATCCCGGCTACCGAGTATTCGCAACGATTCGCGCACCAACCGGCTGGCCTCGTCGACTGGCCCGTCATTGAGAACGATACGATCGGGCCTTACGACAGCGGCCCACCCGACTGGCACCACCTTCGACAGAAAGCTGCCGTCGATGTCTTCCCACACCGCGTCGTGTGCCGAGAGGTGCAGCGCCTGACCGCGATGACATATCTGAACCACTTGGCCGCCAGCTGCCGCAAATACGGCGGAGACTTCCGCTTCAAGCACGATGTCGGTGCCAAACCCGATCAGGGTCAGCGCGTTGCCGAGCGCTTCATCACTCAGCTCGATGCGACCATCGACGGCGCGTATCCAACCCTGCGGCAGCAATCCGCCACGCAGCAAGCCACTGCGCTTCGCGCCACGAACAAACAGGCCTTTGGCAAAGACATTTTTCGGCTTTGCGCTCTGGTCTTCCAACTGCCGTCGGAGGATCGGAAATAGACGCGCGATGCGTATGCTGCCGTGAGAGAAAAACGCCGTCATGGCGTTCATCGGCATCACCAACCTACCCATCAGGCGTGCCAGCGCAATCATCGCGCGGGCGTGTGGGCGACGTTCGGTGTTGTAGCTGTCCAGCACCGCTTCGTCGGCATGGCCTCGAAGCACCCAGGCCAATTTCCATGCGAGATTGGCGCAGTCGCGCAACCCCGCAACCAGCCCTTGCCCCGCAAAAGGCGGCGTAATATGCGCCGCATCGCCAACCAGAAAAACGCGGCCCATCCGGAAACGTTCCACGACTCTCGCGTGAAACCGGTAGACCGCCTTGCGCTCGATTTTTACCTCAGGTGGGCAACCCCATTCCGCAAGCAGCGCGTGGATGCGCGCATCGTCGGTCATCATATCGGCTGACTCGCCGGGCCTGAGCATGAACTCCCAGCGCTCACGACCGCCGGGAGCCACCATATGGGGAGTGGGACGCTTCGGATCGCAGACAAACTCGACGTGATCTATTGGATGGGGTACATCCAGCGCATCGATGATCAACCAGTCTTCGCCAAAACTGCGGCCGTGAAAATCCTGACCGATGAGTTTGCGTACCATCGAACCGGCGCCATCGGCACCGATCACATAGCGCGCTCGCAGCCAGCTCGGAAGGCCGTTGGCATCGAGCAACGAAACGTTGACGCCGTCGGAATCCTGCTGCAGATCCGTCAGCGAAAGACCCAGCGTCATCTGGACGGTTTTTTGCAGCACCAACCGTCGGCGCAAGGCACGCTCCAGGTCGGGCTGATAGAACGTCACCAACTTGGGGTGACCATCGAGCGTCCCGGTCGTGTCGATACGCGCAAATACGCCGAACATCGGTGAACGCATGCGCACTTGGGGAATGGCGATGCACTCGAAATCGGTTTCGCCGATACCTGCCTGTTGCAAGATGCGAAGCGCTTCGTTGTCGAGTGCAATAGCCCTCGGCGCTTCGTGGATCGTCTGCGCCGAATCGATCACTCGCACCGAGACGCCCAAGTCGCCCAGCAAAACGCCCAGTGTGGCTCCCACCGGTCCGCAGCCGACGATCAGCACGTCGATCGCCGCTTCAGGATGGCGGGAGATCGGCAAAACCTGGAAGCCGGCTTTGTCCATCGCACTGCCGGTGGCCTGTCGAGCGTCTGGCTGCAACGTTTTCTCCTGTAATTTTATATATTATTGTCATAACTGATAAATATGTCAATTATGATTATTGTTCTATGCTGCCAACATGACTAAATCGCCTGCCACTACCCACAAAAAGCCCTCGGCGACGGCGAAAAAAAAGCCTTCCGCGCCAAACGGAAAAACGACTTCGGCACAGAACATCGCCTCAACCGCAGCACCGGCCAGAGGTGCGCGGCGCAAACTTCAGACGCGCCAGCGCCTGCTCGATGCCGCGCTATCGCTGATGTCCAGCAGGGGCATGGAAGGCGTGGCGATCAACGAAATCACCGACAAGGCGGACGTAGGTTTCGGCTCTTTCTACAACCACTTCGAGTCGAAGGAAGCCATCTATGCCGTCCTGATCGACACTTTTTTTGAAGAATTTGCCGATACGCTGGAAGAGTCCACTGCAAACCTCGAAGACCCAGCGGAAATCATTGCGGTCTCGATCAGACACACCATGCGTCGAGCTTCCGACGATCCTGTCTGGGGCCGTTTCTTACTCCGCGAGGGACTGTCGGAGCACGCGCTTGATCGCGGATTGGGGCGCCGACTTCTACGCGATATCCAGAACGGTGTTGCAAGCGGGCGTTTTGGCGCCGCAGACATAACCATGTGCTTTCTTGCGGTAGGCGGAATGGTCCTCACCGCCATCGCGGCGCAGCTGGCACTTCTTGGTCATGCCGATGCTCAGGCAAAGGCCTTGTTTGCTGCAGGCGAACATCTTGGGCCGATCGATCAGCGAACATCTGCCATGTGCTTGCAGCTTCTTGGACTGAAGCAGAAAGAAGCGATGGCGATTTCTATCGGAGTATTTGAGGGCACCTAGAATCCAGGTGCCTGCCTCAGCACGTTAAGGATCGCATTGGACGAACGACAAAGCAGTCGAAGATTTTATCCGACGAAAGCTTGAGGTCCTTGCGTTTAGGGCAGAAACGGTTTGAAAGGTGCGGCATTTAATGACGCGCCGCCTCATCCTATCTCCTCAATTCGCCAGCGGCGGTTCGGTCAATTCCGGACGCGGCACGCTCAACGCCGTACCGGCCGCCGCCACGATGATGGCGGCGA
>CAJCJD010000069.1 GCA_903970555.1 Vulcanimicrobiota bacterium | reverse complement strand
GGTGTCACTACCGGTACCCGTATCAGCACTGGTGCCGGCACGGGAACATCATCACGCAGATACCAGTTATCTGGATTGCGTCCACCGATCCCGCCTCGAAAAAGCAGATATTCGTAAGGACCGGATATCACCGGTGCGGCTAAGACAAACACGCCAGGGTTCGTCGTGGCACCATTCGCTGCCTCCACCAACAGAATGCCATCGCCTGTGGAGAGGCCACCTTCAGGACCTACAGGCGTTACACCCAATTTCGTCAGGCCTTCATGGGCAACCGCGCTTGCGCCATCCAAGATGATGGTGTCGGCCGCCATGGGATCGGTGCCAAACGTCGCATTCATGGCAATCAAGCCCCCTTCACCGAGCAGAGGCCCGGTCAAGGTGAGCGTTCTGAACACGCCGTTATCTACGATATGAATCGTGCCCGCGTTGACGAGCTGGCCGTTGATCAGCGAATTGCCGGTCATGTTCCATTCGCTGCCCCCGTCGATGCTGAGTGACGTAATGCCTTGTATGGCTCCCGTGAGCTGCGAACCTGCGTTCAAACTCACAACGGTGTCGCCGCTGCCGATCGGATAGAGCGTCGAGCTGACGATCATGTCACCGTAAATGGTTGAGTCGGTGGCAATCAGGCTGACTGCACCAGGACCACCCGCTGCTGCGTCGTTGACTTGCAACGCTACGCCTCCGGTGGAGTCGACCGTGCTCGCATCAAGCACTATGCCGATGAACCCTCCGGTCACCTCAATAGCGGGGCCCTTCGCATTGAGCGTAGATCCGGTCGCGCTGGCGCTTGCAATCATGGAAGGAGCCGTGGCGTAGAACGACAGTGCTGTCGCTCCATTTCCGCTACCCAATACGTCGACGCCATTTGCTTCCAGCCGGGCGCCATTGCGCACCGCCATGCCATTGCCGCCCGCGCCATTGGCCTGGATGAAGCTATTGTCGACCGTCACCAAGGTGCCGGTGTCTTCCGAATCGACGCCCGAACCTGCATTGACGACGATCCTCGAGTCATTGACCGCGACCAACGCGCCGTCATACGCATCGAAGCCACGTGAACTCAGGCTCGAGGTGCTAAAAGAAACCCGGTCCGCCGTGACCACGGTTCCCGTGCCGCTGGCGTAGACGCCCGAGGCGTTGTTGCCGCTGGAACTGATCGTGGTTAAGCCCGTTGTGCCGTTGCCCACCAGATTGATATGCGCACCATCCAGGGCTTGCGCACCGTAGGCAGAGGAACCATTCGTAAAAATGTTCACCGAGGTGGCATTGATCGTGCTCGGCGCGCCGGTGGCTGGATCGATGCCTTCCGCATAGAGAGCAATCCCCGCCGGTCCCGGCGTGGTGCCGGTGTCGTAAACCTGTGACACGACATTCACCGTTTGCCCGTTGGTGGCAACCACTTGCTGCGCATCGGCGCGACATGCAAGTGCCTGCGCAATAGCCAATGCCAAAAGACATTGCAGGTATCGCGCCTGTGTCTCCTGCTGCCCAACTTTGTTGTTCGATTTGCCGTTCATAGCGCCCTCTACGGAGAAAGAGGAACACGGGAACCTGCACTCGGCGACGAAGCTATGTCACATCATATTCGAACACTTTTCGACCCCATTCACCGCCATGTTTCCGCGATGACTTACACCTGCCCCGGAAACACACGGTCGTATCGGCAACCCCACGCCGGCCGCTACTACTTTCAGCAAAAAGTTGGCTCGCGAGCCACTATACGCCCGTCATGCACCTAAGTGATTCGGCGGCATAGCTGGGGATTGGGCTGACAGGGTTAGGCGATGCCCAAGCCGGCAATACTTGCCGTGGCATCAATGTCGAATCCGGCCATTTCTGCAAAATACCGGCCGCGTTCGGTGTAATCGTGAAACTGATCGAAGCTGGGTGCACCCGGCGAAAGCAATACCACGCCACCTTCCGGCGTAATCGTACGCGCCATGTCGATGGCATCGGCGAGCTTGTCTACATCGCCAAGTGGAACAAGTGACTTGGCCGCGCGCAGACCCGCGGCGATGCGTGCGCCGTTGGCACCCTGCGTGATGATGCGCAGCGCGTGACGCGTAGCAACCGCTTGCACAAACGACGACCAATCGAGGCCACGATCATGACCGCCGACGATGACTGTGATTTCGCGACTACCCAGGCTATCCAATGCAGCTAGCGTTGCCTGCGGCGTGGTGCTGATGGAGTCGTTGATCCATTGCAGATGATCGCGCTCGCCCAAGGGCTGTAAGCGATGCGGCAGCGGGCGAAAACTTGTCAATGCAGGAGCAGCGGCAGCCGCATCGAAACCCATTGTTTCCAATGCAGCCAGCGCAGCACATGCATTCAGCGCGTTATGCAGTCCAGGCACCGAAAATTGATTCAATGCATAGACTGTTGCGCTGCCGCGACAGATGAAACCTTCTGCGACGTGCCATCCATCACGCTGACCGAATACCAAACGGTGAGGATGCGCTGCCGTTTTTTCGAGCAAGAACGCTTGCTCGGCATTCACCAACAACTGGCGTGCAACAGTGGCGAGCTTGAGTTTGTCATCAATATAACGTTCGCGCGAACCGTGCCAGTCGAGATGTTCTTCGTACAGGCTGGTGATCACGCCCAGCTCTAAAGAACCGGCTTCGCCCGTCTGGAAACTGGACAACTCGATCGCCCACAGATCTGCTTGCTGATCGAGCAGCTCAAGCAATGGCAAGCCGATATTGCCGGCCAATGCCGTACGAACACCCAATGCTCGCGCAAGATGCGCGAGCAACGCGGTTGTGGTGCTCTTGCCCTTGGTTCCCGTGACCGCCACCACGCGCGCTTGTGGATTCTCCGCGAACCACAACGAGGTGCCCGAGGTAAAACGCGTGCCCTGCGTCTGCGCCGTGATGATGGCCGGCTTGTAGGTGGAAATGCCCGGCGACTTGATGATGACGTCATAAGCGCTCAGCGCGACGGCATCGGGCTCGTGCGGATAGACGCGCAACGCCGCATCGAACGCTTGTGCATCCGCCGCTTCGGACTCGCTGCAATAAAGCGCCAGCGACAACGTCGGAAGGCGTTTACGCAATGCATGGATGGCAGCACGCCCCTCGCGCCCGAAACCCCAAATGGCAACGCGCTGCCCGGCAAGCTCGGCGATGCGCATCGTCAGCCGATCACTGCGAGCGCTGCTTGCAGGCGCCCTGGCACACGATGTTCGCTGGATGCGTGCAACCATGGTTCAAGCGCAAGCTGGGCAACATCAAGCTGCGGCAAGATCTCGCTGCGGAAACGTGCGACGAGCGCGTCTTCCTGCCATTCCGGCCGCTGACTCAGTGCGTACATAGCTGCGCGCGCCTCGGCACCCTCGCCGACGCATTCGAACGGTTTGTGATCGTGATATTCGAGCAGCGCGTCGAAGCCGGCGGCCTGCGCCTCATCATCCAGCAGGTTACGCCCGAAGATACCGAGCAAACGCGGCTTGGGCAGGAACGGCGCCAGGGCCAGAAACACGAAATGGCATTTTGGACATTGCCCGCACCAGCGGTCCGCCGGCTTGGGACCGAGAATTTTGAAGTTGCGGTTGCAACTGGAAAACACCTCAAAATACGGCGTAAGCCTGGCAAACGCGCGCGTGATGGCGAGTTCCGAATAAGGCCGTAGCAATGAACAGTAATCGAGATTCGGCGCGACGTGTGTG
>CAJCJD010000068.1 GCA_903970555.1 Vulcanimicrobiota bacterium | reverse complement strand
CAACCAACGCCGTCGATGATGCGGTGTATTTGAATGCGGCGAGTATCTCCGACACGGTGGTCGGTTCCGGCGATAAGGTGGGTCTCAATGCATCGGGCGATATCTTGTCGATGAGTTCGGCGGGCGATACGGTGGATGCGGCAGCCAATTCCACTGGAGACCTCATCACCGGTACCAGTGAGACGATTGATGGCGGCAGCGGGTTTACGGGCCTCATCTCCGGTACGAACAACGCGATCAACCTGACCGCTAACAGTGGGTCGGGCGTGTCGCTGTACAGCAGCGGTGACACTACCAATGCCGTCGGCGATGCGGTGTTTTTGAATGCGGCGAGTATTGACGAGACGGTAACAGGGGCGGGCGACAAGGTATATCTGAACACGGCTGGCGATCAGCTGACTATGAGTACGTCAGGCGACACGGTGGATACCGCAGCCAATGCTACCGGTGAGATCGTAGCCGGCTCAGGTGAGACGATTGACGGCGCCAGCGACTACACCGGCTTCATCGTGGGATCCAATGATACGGCGAATCTGACTTCTAACAGTAGCTCGTCGATTGCGTTTTTCGGTCAGAACGACGTCGCTAACTCGGTGGGTAACAATCTGTACCTCGCACAAGCCGGTGATAGTGGCACGGTGATAGGTAGTGACAACACGATCAGCCTTAACGCGAGTACCCAGGTGCTGACAGTGGATACCGCGGGGGATACGGTGAGCACCGCAGTCAACGACACTGGCGAGACGATCACTGCGACGGGAGATACGATTGATGGCAACACGGGCTTCAACGGCAACGTGCTTGGCAGCAACGACACCGTGTCGCTAGACGCCAACAGCGGTAGCTACGTGGGGGTTTATGGCAGCAATCAGACGGTGGATTCGACGGGCAACTCGATAAATCTGGCGGCGAGTGCCAGTGCCACGATCAACGGCGTCGACACGATCGGACTGTGCGGCGTCAACGATTCGTTGACGCTGGATTCTCAGGGTGACACGGTCAACACGTTGGCCAGCGATACCGGCGAGACCATCACTGCCACAGATGCCACTGTCAATGGAAGCACGGGTAGCTTCAGCCTTAACGGCAACAGCAACACCTTCAACGATGGATCCGATGCGAGCCTCAATATCTCTGGCACGGGCGACAATGTTTCGATGGGCTCGGGTGGCTACGTAGGTCTGGTTTCCGGTACCAGCGACACGATCAGCTTGAACAGTGGAACAATCGTTACGCTCAACAACGTGGGCGGCACGTTTGATGGCTCAGGCAACACGATCAGCGCTGGCAGCGGCACGTTTGCAATCGATGGAAATAGCAACAAGTTTGGCGATGGTGCGGATACCAGCATCAATATCTCCGGTACCGGCGATACCGTGTCAGTGGGTAACGGCAGCTACGTCGGTCTGGTTTCAGGCACCAGTGACACGATCGATTTAACAGACGGCACAATCGATACGTTGAATAACGTGGGAGGCACGGTGGATGGTTCCGGCGACACCATCAATGCAGGTAACGGAAACTTCGTGCTCGACGGCAATAGCGATGTGTTTCATGGTGCCGCGGATGACCCGCTATCGATATCGGGCCAGAACGACACGATCTATCAAAGTAACGCCACGATCGACATCACGGGCAATGACACGACGACGATCGACGGTTCCAACGATAAGATCGTGGGTGGATCGGGCGACAAGTTCACGATTACGGGCACGGATGACGACGTGTCGGCCACGGATAGCTCGGTGGCATTCGATGGAACCAACACGGGCGACGACGTGGTGGGAGCGAGCGATACCGGTTCGAACTGGGCCGCGCCCGATCCGGACGATGGCAGCGGTGATGGTGGATACGGTGGTTATAGCGGTGGTGGGGATGGTGGCGGTGACGGCGGCTACGGCTATGGTTTTGTAAAATGGAAGGGCCGTAGTCCCGATGCGGCGAAGGTGGCCAAATACGCCGGTGCCTCACAGAGCAGCGTCTATGAGCAGGCGTCCTGGGCGGATAAAACGGTGACGTGGAGCTTTGCGCAGGGCAATCAGGCGACGCAAAGCAGCGACCCGTTCAGCAGTTACGTCAACGCTCCTCAAGAAGAAGCGGCGGTAGAAGAGGCTTTCCAGGCGTGGGCGAAAGCGTCGGGCCTGAACTTTGTCGAAGTGCCGGACTCGGCGGCGTCGGATATTCGGGTGGGCTTTGGCGACCTCAATACGTCCACGAGTAACGTGATCGGCTTGACCAATTACACCAGTACAAACGGTCAGCTGAATGCCGGTGCGGTAGTACGACTGGAGGATCCCTCGCAGACAGCTTTGGTCGCCGGGTCGAATGGGCAGCTGGTGTATGGCTCAACGGACGCCAGCCTGGAACAGGTGGCGCTGCACGAGATCGGCCATGCGCTGGGTCTGGCCGACAACGGCAATGCCGACTCGGTGATGGACTATCTATTGAGTTCCTCGAATCAGTCGTTGAGCGCAACGGATGTGGCCGGTATCCAGTCGCTCTACGGCAGCGGGTCGTCGTCCAGCCCCCCATCCTCTTCGGTGCTAGGTGTGAATAACCAGCTGCATCAGCTGGTCCAGGCGATGGCGTCATTCGATGCGAGTGACGGTGCGTGGGAGAGCAGTGACCCGTTGGTACCAGCGATGCACCACACGGCATCGCTGGCGGCAACGAGTGCGATGTCCTCGCACCTGGCGCGGGTGGCGTAATTCCCTTGTCGCTATCACCGGTTCATTTGATCTCGGGGTTGCCGCGGTCGGGGTCGACGCTACTGTCGGCCCTACTGCGGCAGAACCCGCGTTTTAACGCGGCGATCACCAGCCCGGTGTGCTCGTTGTTTTCAGCCGTATTGCCAAGGATGAGCGGCAGCGCCGAGTTTGCGTCATTCTTTTCTGACGAGCGGCGCTATCGCGTCCTTCAAGCGCTTTTTTGGTCCTACCATCATCCCGAGCCTGTGCGCCAAGCTCAGGTCGTGTTCGATACCAATCGATCGTGGACGGCGAGGCTGGCCTTGGTCGATAAGCTGTTCCCTAGTGCTCGGGTGATCTGCTGCGTGCGAGATGTGCCTTGGGTGATCGACAGCGTTGAAAAAATGGTGCGGCGTAACCCCACGCACGTATCCAATCTTTTCAACAACAAATCCGTGCGTAATGTGTATGGACGCGTCGACAATTTGATGGATTCGGAAAATGGCCTGATCGGTCTTGCGTGGAGCTCACTGCGAGAGGCCTGGTTTGGGGAGCATGCAGACAAGCTCATAGTGCTGCGTTACGAGTCATTGGCACGGGAGCCGGCGCAGACGATGGAGCGTTTGTATCGTGTATTAGGAGAACGGTCATTTTCCCACGACTTCGAGAATGTGGCCTACGAGGAAGATGAGTTCGATCACCGATTCGGCATGCCTGGCCTGCATACCGTGAAGCGACGAGTGGAGTTTGTTGAGCGGCCAACCGTGCTGCCGCCCGATATTTTCTGCAAATACGTAGACTCGAACTTTTGGATGAATGAGAAATTGAATACCAAGGGTGCGCTTGTTCTTTAAAGCGCACACGGGAATGGGCGGCATCCCGCTGACCTTCACTGACGATGGCCTTTTTACTGTTTGAAGACAAGCCGCGACCCATTACGCCTCTCGAACGGATTGATCACGCCGCTTTCAGGGGCGGATAGTGCAAGGTGGCTTCCTCGTTTTTTCGAACACGATGGGAGCAACACCGCATGACCGACAAGCAACCCCTGTTGAAGCTCAACGACGGCGTCTACGCGCCGCAGCTTGGTTTCGGCGTATACCAAATTGAAAGTGACAAGGCGAACGAAGCGGTCTCCAACGCCCTCAAAGCGGGCTACCGCTCGATAGACACCGCGGCGTTCTACAAGAACGAGAAGGGTGTGGGCGAGGCGGTGCGCAACTCCGGCCTGCCGCGCAGCGATATCTTCGTCACCACCAAGCTGTGGAACGGCGATCAGGGTTTCGATGCGGCGCTGAAAGCCTTCGATGCCAGCATGGACAAGCTCAAGCTCGATTACGTCGACCTTTATCTGATCCACTGGCCGTGCCCGGCCAAGGATCTCTACGTCGACACGTTCAAGGCGTTCATCCGCCTGCGTGACGAGGGCCGGATCAAGTCGATCGGCGTCTCCAACTTCCAGCCGAAGCATCTGGACAAGTTGATCGAGGAGACCGGCGTCGTACCTGCGGTCAATCAGATCGAGTTGCACCCGGATTTCGCGCAGGTGGACGTGGTCGGCTTCAACAAGTCCAAGGGCATCGTCACCGAAGCGTGGAGCCCATTGGGCCAGGGCGGCGATCTGCTGAAGAACAAGATCATCAAGGACGTGGCCGACGCCCACGGCAAGACGGCGGCGCAGGTCATCATTCGCTGGCATCTGCAGCTGGGCCATATGGTGATACCGAAGTCGGAAACGCCCTCGCGCATCGAGGAGAATTTCGATGTGTTCGACTTCGAGCTGAGCAGCGATCAGCTGAAGAAGATCAACGGTCTCGATGGCGGCAACCGGTTGGGTCCCGATCCCGACGAACTGAACTGAGCTGCGCTTACGTCAGGAACGATGGCTTGGCGTCGCGCCAAGCTCCCGACGGTACGTCGATCGCGGACAGCGCTTCGACTCGTGCGAGAAATGCCTCGCGCGGTATCTCTATGGCGCCCATGCTGACCAAATGCGGATTGGTCACCTGCGCATCGAGCAGTGGATAGCCGCGTTCGGACAGCAGGGCGCACAGCGCGATCAGCGCGGCTTTCGAGCCGCCGCTGACCGCGCTGAACATCGACTCGCCGCAGAACAGCTTGCCGACGGCGACGCCGTAGATGCCGCCGACCAGATGCACGTCATCCCAGATTTCCACGCTATGCGCGTCGCCACGATCATGCAGCGTTTGATAGGCCTGCATCATGTCGGGGCTTATCCAGGTACCGGGCTCGTTGGCGCGCGCGCCGGCGCAGCCGTGAATGACCCGATCGAAGGCGTGATCGACAGTCACGGTCCAACCGCAGCTCGCCAGCGAGCGCCGCGTGCGCCGGCTGACGTGCAGGGCGTCGGTGCGAAACACGCAGCGCGGATCGGGCGACCACCACAGAATCGGTTCGCCCTCGTTGAACCAGGGAAAGATGCCGTGGCGATAGGCATCGAGCAAGCGTTCCGCGGATAGATCGCCGCCGAAGGCCAGCAGTCCGTTGGGCTCATGCAGCGCATGCCGCGGGTGGGGAAACGGTTCGTCGATGCCGGCATGCAGCCGTGGCAGAACGATCATGGTTGAGCCGGAGTCGCAGCGTACGGCGAATGCTCCATCAGCTCATCGTAGTAAGCCTCGCGCGAGCGTGCCTCGTGCACCAGCGCGTTGCGTACCGCGGTATCGAAGCTCTCGTTCATCAGGTAGTGGCGCGAGTGCGTGCGGGTGGGCAGAAAGCCGCGGGCCATTTTGTGCTCTCCCTGTGCGCCGGGCTCGAAGGTCTGCAGTCGATTGGCGATGCAGAACTCGATGCCGAGGTAATAGCACAGCTCGAAGTGCAGCCCCTGCACCTCGACCAGGCTGCCCCAGTAGCGGCCGTACAGCGTGCTGTTGCCGACCATGAACAGCGCCATCGCCACGATGCGGCCGTCCATGCGCGCGGTGGCGACCTGCACGCGGTCACCCAGAGTGCGACCGAGATGCCGGAAAAACGGCAGCGTCATCGCCGCGTGGTTGCCCTTCATGTCGAAGGTGGTTTCGTACAGCGCATGCAGCTCGCGCCAGTCGCC
>CAJCJD010000067.1 GCA_903970555.1 Vulcanimicrobiota bacterium | reverse complement strand
GGCAACGATATCGTCCAGCGCCTTCCGCAATACACCTGGTTCGGTCGGGGGCGGTACGGTAGCGATAGCGACGAACACATGGGCGTGTTCTACCGGCGCGACCGGTTCCGCGTGGTGCAGTCCGGGAATTTCTGGTTGTCCGACACGCCGGATGTAGCGGGCAGCATCACCTGGGGCCATCCGTTGCCACGCATGGTTACCTGGGCTTTGTTTGAACGCATCGCCGATGGCAAGCGTATGTATTTCTTCGATACGCACCTGCCTTATCGCGAGGAGGACGAAGCGGCGCGGGTCAAGGGTGCACAGGAAATTCTCGGTCGCATCAATGCGCTTCCCAAGGGGATCCCGGTGGTTCTCACCGGCGACTTCAACACCGGCCCCGAAAGCCAGGTGCACACGACCCTGGCCGGCCCCTTGCAGGACGCATGGCTGGCGGCACCGAAGCGGGAAGGGCCGGAACTTACGTTCCACGCATTCACCGGCAAGCCAAGCAAGCGTATCGACTGGATCATGAGCCGCGGTCTTGAGATCCGCGATGTTCGTACGGTAGACGATTCGAAAGACGGCCACTATCCCTCGGATCATTTTGGCGTGCTGGCGAGTTACGAGTTTTGACGCTGTGCTTGGTGCGATGTCCGCGTCCGCGAGGCAACTGTCCGCGGACACTCTGGCCATCCGAGTAATCCGCTGCCAGCCCGCATTGTGATGTTGGCACGCACACTGCAAGGTCAAGGAAGCTGAGACAGGGGGCGGCGCAATCATGGGTAGGTATTATCTTCGACTGGCACTGGCCAGCCTCGGGCGGCACCCCGTGCTATCCGCGCTGACCGTGGTGGCCATTGCCTTTGGCGTCGCCATGTCGATGACGGCCTTCACCGTCCTGATGGTGATGGCACGGGATCCGATTCCAGCGACATCGAGCCAGTTGTTCGCGGTGCAGATCGACAATGGTGGGGCACGCAGTCGTAAGCCCGGCGACGACGAACCCGCCACGCAACTCACGTACCGCGATGCGATGGCCTTGCTGGCCAATCACGCGGCGCCGCACCAGGTTGCCATGCACGCTGTGGCACTTACGTTGCATCCCGCCGATCACACGCTGAAGCCTTTTTCGATATCCGCGCGCGCGACGTCTCCCGACTTTTTCTCCATGTTCGATGTGCCCATGTTGCACGGGCACGGCTGGACAAAGGCCGACGACGACCAGCGCGCTGCCGTTGTCGTGATCAGTCGGGCGCTAAGCGAGCGACTTTTCGGTGGCGCTGACAGCCAGGGCCAGACACTTCGCCTCGACGAGGCGGATTATCGAGTCATCGGCGTAGTGGATCACTGGGATCCAAAGCCACGCTATTACGACGTCATCAACGGGCAGGATTTCGACGAAGGAGAAGATGCATGGTTACCGATGTCGCTGACCGTAGACAGAGGCATGTCGACGTCGGAGTATGAGTTTTGCGACGCAGGCCCCCGCGGTGAGACCTTTGCCGATTTACTGAAATCCGAATGCGTCTGGTGGCAGTACTGGGCCGAACTACCCGATGCAGCCAGCGTGGAACGTTATCGCGCCACCTTGGTGAACTACAGCCGCGACCAGCAGGTCGCTGGCCGCTTTGGCTGGCCGCCCAACATACGCCTGCGCAATGTGCGCGATTGGCTGGTGGCGCGGCAGGTGGTTCCCAATGACGCGAAGCTTTCGGCTATCGTTGCCTTTGCGTTCTTCGGCGTATGCTTGGTGAGTGCGCTGGGCCTGATGCTCGCCAAATCGCTGGAGCGTGCGGGGGAGTTCGGGCTGCGACGTGCACTGGGGGCGACACGTTTGCAATTGTTCGCCCAGGCGATGGTGGAGTCCGCGATCATCGGTGTCCTCGGTGCGGTGGCAGGCCTTGGCCTTACCTTCGGTGCGTTGTGGAGCATCCGCATGCTATTTCCTGCCGATATGGGCCGCATCGCATCGATGGATGCGGCGCTATTCGGTATCGCGTCGGTGATTGCTTTTGGCTGCACGCTTCTGGCCGGGTTCTACCCAGCCTGGCGAGCCATGCGCGTGGCGCCAGCGCTGCACATGAAAGAAGGTTGACCGATGGTCCTTCATCCCATGATTTCCGCGCTGCGCCGGAGCAAGGCCGGCGCCGTGCTGGTGGTGCTTCAGGTCGCTATGACGCTGGCGATTGTCAGCAACATCGTTGCTATCGCGGGCACGCGCGCCTTGCTGGTGTCACGGCCCACGGGCACAGCAGAGGAGAGTCTGTTCGCCATCGGCTTTCGGCTTACCGATGGGGTGGAAACGCCCTCGGCGATGGCCGCCGACCTGCGCGCCGTTCGGGCCGTTCCAGGCGTCGTTGATGCGGTATCCACCAACGGATTTCCGTTGCGGGGAACGTCGTGGAGCGAAGGGGTCAGCACTCGTACTGACGCCCGCACCATCCAGGAACAGAACGGCAACACAGCGGTGTACGCCATGGACGGCCATGGTATTGATACCCTGGGCCTGCATCTTGTCGAAGGCAGGAACTTCGTACCGGACGATGTCCAGCCGGGGCATTTCAACGCAGCGCCACTGCCGGCTGTGGCAATCATCAGCGAGCCGTTGGCACGCGCACTGTTCCCCGTGGGCGAAGCCCTGGGCAAGTCGATTTATCTTTCTAGCGCTGCGAGCAAGCCCATCGCAGTGATCGGCGTCGTCGAACGGTTGCAGACGGGCGATGCGGCGTCATCGTTGGATACCGCGCGTAGCGAATACTCGATCGTATTGCCGATGACGGATGAAAGCCCGCGCGGCTTGCTTGCCGTGCGCACAGCGCCGGGTGCGATGGCTGCAACGATGCCGGCTGTGAGACAGGCGCTTACAACGTTGAATCCCGCCCGGATCTTCGGCCGCATGCGACCTTTTGAGGAAGTGCGTCGGGAAGCCTATGCAAAGGATCGTGCCATTGCGATTGCGTTGGCGGCCGTGAGTGCCGTGCTCGTCGCCGTTACCGCGCTGGGTATCGTTGGCCTGACGAGCTTCTGGGTTGCGCGACGGAAGCGGCATATCGGTATTCGTCGCGCCCTGGGGGCGTCCCGGCGAGCAATTGTCACTTATTTTCTCGCCGAAAACGCCATGCTGTGCATCGCTGGTACGTTTTTAGGTATGTTTCTGGCGATAGCACTCAACGCAACGCTCTGGCGGCTGTACGCCGTAGAAAGACTGTCGTTGCCGGTGCTCGTTGTTTCCGCGCTGGGCATCGTGCTCGTAGGGCAGTGCGCGGCATGGATGCCGTCGATCAGGGCAGGGCGCGTTGAACCGGCAACGGCATTGCGATCGATCTGATCGCAAGAACACACGTTCAGACGGGATTGCCCGAGCCGGGCGGAGCATGAACCGCTTCGGCATCGCCGTTCTATTCGGATTCACTGGAAGTGAGCATCTCAAAAGTATGGTTGCAAAGTCTGTTCGCCATCG